>NZ_JBXAMS010000018.1:0-163413 GCF_058800905.1 Pseudomonas sp. GW822-FHT04C11
ACGCAGGTTTCTTTTTGGTTGGCATACATGCACCTCTTACTCATGTTATGCCCGAACACAAAATTTCTGACACCCCCTCGTCGCCAGGTTTTTCACTAAAACTCCCCCGACCAAAGCTTCCAATTCGCCACGCTTGCGGCCCTTCTCCATCCACTCCGACCAACCCCTCTTCCGCGTCAACAGCGGCGTCCCGATCCGCGAAGCCCTGTCCCACGTTTCCGACTTGCTCCACCTCTCCAAACTGCTGGCCGAAGACGCGGCGATGGAGCGCAATACGGACCGCTATGCCTGGGTGTCGCACTATTTGCAGGAGATGAGTAAGGCGGTGATCGATGACGTGGTGAAGGTGTTGGCCGCGCCAGGTAACAACCGCAGCCAGTAACGTCGCTGTCTGAACCTGATACGCACGCAAGAAAAAGCCCCGAACCAGTCGGGGCTTTCTCATTTCGGCCTTGTATCAGGCCTCAACCACGCATCCGATCATCAGAAGATGTTGATCGGGTAATCCACGAACACACGGACTTCGTTGCCGCTGACGTTGTAGTCGCTGGATTTCTGCGACACGCGCAGGACCGAGCTGCGCACTTTCACGCTCAGGTCTTTGGCCGGGCCGCTTTGGACCACGTACTTGAACTGGTTGAAGATTTCGCGCTCGGTACCGCCGGTGCTGGTGGCGGTGGTGATGTTGTCGCCACGCACGTATGCCACGTTGTAGGTCAGGCCTGGAACGCCGAAAGCGCCGAAGTCGAGGCCGTAGCCTAGCTGCCAGCTGCGTTCGTCTTCAGCGTTGAAGTCGGACCAGTAGGAGTTGGCGAGGTAGATGGTGTTGCCACCGTCACCGAAACGACTGCCATCGTTCTGGTAGCCGCCGTACGGGTAGCCGAGGTTGCTGTCACCGGTGCTGCGCTGGTGCGCGAGGGTGAACGAGTGCGGGCCAGTGACGTAGGTCGCTGCCAGGCTCCAGATTTTGTTGTCCTGGCCTTCGGTTTTGTTATCAAGGGCGTAGGACTTGTCCAGCTTTGTCTGGTAGCCGTTGAAGTCGAAGGTCAGGGACTGATCGGTGGCCAGCGGGAACACGTAGTTCAGGTTCACGTACTGTTTCTTCAGAACGTCTTCTACGTTGGACGCGTAGAACGCACCTTTGAATTGTTCCGTGAACTGGTAGCGACCGCCCAAGACGTTGATCGATTTCAGGCCACCGCTGTCACGACCTTCGGCGCTCTTGCGCGATTCGGCGGTGAAACGGCCAGCGTTCAGCTCCAGGCCTTTGATCTCCTTGGAGGTGATCAAGGTGCCGGTGTAGCTTTCAGGCAGCAGGCGCGAGTTGTCGTAGTTCAGCACCGGCAGCTCCGGCATCTGGTCGCCATAGGTCAGCACGGTGTTGGACAGGCGGAATTTTACCGCCGCGCCAGCCTTGGCCAAGTCATCGGCAGCTTCGCCGCTGTCGCCTTGCTTGAAGAAGTCGATACCGCCGGCGCCACTACGACCCTTGCCGCCATCGAGGCGCAGGGCGTACAGACCGAAGGCATCAACGCCGACACCCACGGTGCCTTGGGTGAAACCCGAGGAGAAGGTGCCAATGGCAGCTTGGCCCCACTCGGCCTTGTCTTCTTTACCGTTCTTGTAATCACGATTGATGTAGGCGTTGCGCAACAGCACTTTCAGGCTGCTGTCTTCAACAAAACCTTTGGACTCCGCCTGGTCGTTAGCCATGGCTTGAGTGGCGCTAAAAATCCCCAGAGCGATCAGACCGATCCGCTTATTCAACATGTTATTTTCCTTATTACGGGTTGATACGCGCTGTGACCGCTGGCTGAAATGGCTGCTATTGCGCTCTTTTTTCACTCCAAAACAAAAAGGCCCGCCCACGCAAAAGCGAGGCAGGCCCTTATTATTTTTTGGAGTCGTGGCGGTTGGCCACAGGCGTTGGGGCGAATCCTAGCCGTGCCCTTAAGCATGTGTCAATTTCGTGAATCTTCTGTAATTAGGCGAAAATTGTCTAAGAACTTACTGCTCGGCAATCGCCAATTGCACCGTGTGGCTGTCCACAAACTGCTCGAAATGGGTGACTTTTCCGTTCGCCAGAGTCCACAAATGCGCGACACGAGCGTTCATCGGACGACCCGTGGCCTTGTAGATTCCGCTGTAATTTCCATAGGCGAATACCTTGTCGCCCTGCGCGACATAGCTCTCGACCTTGAACTGAAAATCGTCCCATTCAGTGCCCAGACGCTTGAAGACATTTTCGACGATGGCGTCAAAACCGACGTAGGTCCCCGCATAGGGAAACCCAGCCGCTTCAGTCCATTGCGCATCGGCGGCCAACGCTGCAGCAGTGTTGCGTGCATTCTCCTGGGAGTTGGCACCTTCGTAAGTACTTTTGATCAGGCTCAGGTTATCCATGGGTCGCTCCGCGTAGTCGATGAGATCAGTGAGCACAACCGTCCAGGCCACAGGCTTGAACCGGGGAAGTGGATTCGTTCGGATGGGCGACGACTGATTGGCTCAACCAGGCCGCAAATGCTTCAGGCTTACCGAGCCATGGACTGATGTCGACCACGGTGAATTGATCGTCCTGCTCCAGCACCAAGGTCGGGAAGCCCTGGCCACCAACCTGCGCCAACAGTGCGCGGCTTTTCTTGATGTGGTCTTGGGTTTCGTTCGCCAGTGCGTCCTTGAACTCGCGCTTGAAGGACTCAGCTTCCAGGCCAATCGATGCAGCGAGTTCCAGCAACACCGCTTCATCGGCAATCCGCCGACCTTCCACGTAGTGCGCGCTCTGCAAACGCCCCAGCAGTTCCAGCCCACGTCCGGCGAGTTGTTCAGCGGCCAGCACGGCAGCAATCGGTGGCGCGGAATCAAACACGGCAGTGTGATCGCGCAACAGGCCTTCGAAATACGCCTCACCAAATGGCTGCCCGGTGTATTCGGCGATGCGTCGGTCGTGAGGCATCACGTAATCACGCAGTTGAGGTGAAACAGTCTGCCGGTTGGCGCCGGTCATCATGCCGCCGCCATGGGCGATCACCGGCAAAACAGCCTGCGCCGCTTGCACCAATGGTTTGGCGCCGTAGCACCAGCCGCACAGTGGGTCGTAGATGTAATGAAGGGTCGCGGTAGACATGGAAAGCTCCAGCAAAGTCGTAGGAATTCGATGCCGGCAGACTATTCCTATGACGGAGAGGGAAAAACGCCGTAATGGCTTTTAGTCTGTTTCGCAGATCGGTCAAATGGTGTGTTTGGGCTACGACAGGCTGGACCAAACCTGAACCCGCTTTTCCAAGGGCAAAAAAAAAAGCGCTGCCATCCGGGCAGCGCTTTACCAATCCTTTGCTTTCTATCCTTCAATCACATCCCACAAGGCTTCAAGTTCTGCCTCACTGAATAAACCAGCGGGATAACGCTCGATCATCATCCTGCGCGGGTCAGGTTCTCTGACCTGTCGCGTTCCGTTGGATTTCAACCATTGCGCCAGCACCTGAAGCGATTCGCCATTCATTGCCAAGGGATGCGATGTCCGCTCGCTGACCATATTCATTTCCGGCGCTCTCTCCTGGTTCGTGAGCGGCTAACTTATCCAAGGTTTATGACAGAACAACGCGGTTCTACATTCCCGAGAATTGCTCTCAGACAGATACAAGAGCTATGCCAAAGTGCCTGCCAGGCCAGCATGTGGATATAAAAAAACCCGCAGTCCATAGGAGCTGCGGGTTAGATAAGGGGTCACTCACATGAACCGGATAAAACGCGGATCAATCCAGCGCCACCGATTGTTACAACTTCACTCAACCTTTGTGCGGTGCCGGCTGTTGTTGGGTAAGGCAATGGATGTTACCGCCACCCAGTAACAGTTCACGCCCCGGCACCATCACCACTTCGTGCTGCGGGAACAGGTTCTGGAGGATTTCCTTGGCTTGCGCGTCCAGCGGATCGTCAAAGCTCGGCGCAATGATGCCGCCGTTGACGATCAGGAAGTTCACGTAGGAACCGGCCAGGCGCACAGAAGGGTTACGCTCCTGAGTACCGTCTACCGGGTCGACACCGGCGCACTCTTCCTCGGTCGCGTAAAGCGGCCCCGGAATCGGCATTTTGTGCACCTTAAATGGGC
Source organism: Pseudomonas sp. GW822-FHT04C11 (assembly GCF_058800905.1). NCBI lineage: Bacteria > Pseudomonadati > Pseudomonadota > Gammaproteobacteria > Pseudomonadales > Pseudomonadaceae > Pseudomonas > Pseudomonas sp. GW822-FHT04C11. The sequence goes on from NZ_JBXAMS010000018.1 coordinate 4,109, forward strand.
GGCCCTTGGCGTCCTTGGTGCTTTGCAAGACCTTCATTGCAGCCTGGCAACGCGGGTAGTTCGGATCCTGCGGATCGTCGGTCCAGGCCAACAGCACTTCACCGGGACGCACATAGCAGCAGAAGTTATCGACATGACCGTCGGTTTCGTCGTTGAACAAACCGTCCGGCAGCCAGATGATTTTATCCACAGCCAATTGTGCGCTCAGCACCGCTTCGATGTCGGCACGGCTCATGTGCGGATTGCGATTACGATTCAACAGGCATTCTTCAGTGGTGATCAGCGTGCCTTCGCCATCGACGTGAATCGAACCGCCTTCGAGCACGAAACCCTCGGTGCGGTAACGTGGGCTGCGCTCGATCTCGAGGATCTTGCCGGCCACTTGCGAGTCACGATTCCACGGCGAATACAGACCGCCATCAAAGCCGCCCCAGGCGTTGAAGTCCCAGTCGACACCACGGACTTCGCCGCTGTTATTGATGACGAAGGTCGGGCCGGTGTCACGGACCCAAGCGTCGTCGCTGGACATCTCGACGAGGCGGATATTCGGCACGTCCAGACGCGCACGGGCGTTTTCGTACTGGGCCGCCGAGACGGCAACGGTCACCGGTTCAAAACGTGCGATGGCCTTGGCCACCGCAACGTGAGCGGCTTGCGCCGGCTTGCCACCCAGGCGCCAGTTGTCCGGGCGCTCCGGCCAGACCATCCAGGTCTGGGTTTGGGTTGCCCACTCGGCGGGCATGTAAAAACCGTCAGCGCGAGGCGTGCTGTGCAAAGTAGTCATAGTGATCAGGACTCCAGGGAACCGTCGAGGGTTTTGATTGCGCCGTACAGGTTTGGACGACGATCACGGAACGAACCCCAGGCGCTACGGATGTGCTCCAGTTCGTCGAGGTCGAAGCTCTGAACCAGTACGCCTTCTTCGGTTTCGTTGAGCTCCAGGACTTTCTCGCCGAACTGGTTGGCGATGAACGAGGAGCCGTAGAAGGTGATGTCGTAGCCGTCCTGCTCTTCATTGCCGATACGGTTGCTGGCGATCAGCGGCATCAGGTTGGCGCCGGCATGGCCTTGTTGGACGCGCTGCCAGTGGTCGCGGGACGAAATGCTCTTGTCGTGCGGTTCGCTGCCGATGGCGGTTGGGTAGAACAGGATTTCCGCGCCTTGCAACGCCATGCTGCGGGCGCATTCCGGGAACCACTGATCCCAGCAGATGCCCACGCCGATTTTCGCGTAACGGGTGTTCCAGACTTTGAAGCCGGTATCGCCCGGGTTGAAGTAGTACTTTTCATGGTAGCCAGGACCGTCCGGGATGTGGCTTTTACGATAAATCCCGAGGTTGCTGCCATCGGCATCGATGATCGCGATGCTGTTGAAACGTGCGCGACCCGCCAGTTCGAAGAAGCTGATCGGCAGCACGACTTGCAGTTCTTTGGCGACTTTCTGGAAATGCTTGATGGCCACGTTGTCTTCAACTGAAGTGGCCAGCTGCAGGTAATCCGGGTTCGGCTTCTGGCAGAAGTACGGGGTCTCGAACAGTTCCTGGATCAGGATGATCTGTGCGCCTTTGGCTGCGGCCTCACGGACCAGCTTCTCAGCGGTCTCGATGTTGGCTTCAAGGTCCCAGGAACAAGCCATCTGGGTAGCGGCGACGGTAACGATACGGCTCATGAATCATCTCCCGGGCGGGTTCAGAGGGTCGATTGTGGCATCGACCGATGACAGAAATGGGAACGGCCAGGCGCAGTGATCTACGCCGTTGCGTTAGGCGACTTTATAACCGATAAAAATCGGCTTTTAAAGCGATATATAATCACGAAGTCGAAAATAACCCTTTAAATCCCGATATCAATCGAACTTATCGCAATCCCGTGGAAGTGTGTTTAGAGGCCTTCGTCCAGCACCTTCGACAAGGTATCGACAAAGAAATCCACACTGTGTCGCGTGGTCACCATCGGTGGTTTGATCTTGAGAATGTTCAAGTAATCGCCGGTCGGCTGCATGAAAATGCCCAATTCGCGCAAGCGGTCGCACAACGCCGTGGTTTCTTCCGTGGCCGGTTCCAGGGTTTCGCGGTTGCGAATCAACTCCACGCCCAGATAGAAACCGGAGCCATGCACCGCGCCCACCAAAGGATGGCGCTCGATCAACGCCTCAAGCCGCTCCTTGAAATACCCGCCAACGATCCGGGCGTTTTCCCAGAGTTTCTCTTCCTTCATCACATCCAGCACCGCCATGCCGATGCGGCAACTGACCGGGCTGCCGCCTGCCGACGAGAAGAAATAGCCTTCTGCCTCCAGCGCCTCGGCGATTTCGCGACGGGTAATGACCGCGCCCAATGGCTGGCCGTTGCCCATACCTTTGGCCATGGTGATGATGTCCGGCACTACGCCCTGCTCTTCAAAGCCCCAGAAGAACTTGCCCATGCGACCGTAGCCGACCTGCACTTCATCGGCGATGCACACGCCACCTTGGGCACGGACCAGCGCATACACCTGTTTCAGGTAACCCGGTGGCAGAGAGATTCCACCGGCGTTGCCGTACACCGGCTCGCAGATAAAACCGGCCAGTTGTCGCTTCTGCTCGGCAATCTTCGCCAGGTTGTGTTCGACGCTGCGCACGTAATCCGGCGCGCTGTCGAGGCCACGGAACTCGCCACGATAGGTGTTCGGCGCCGTCACCGGGTGCACCCAGTCCGGACGACTGCTGAGAGCCTTGGGGTTATCTGCAATTGAAGTCGACACCGCATCGGCGGCCACCGACCAGCCGTGATACGCCTCAAGCACGCTGAGCATGTCGCGACCGCCGCTGTAGGCCCACGCCAGACGAATCGCCAGGTCATTGGCCTCGGTACCGCTGTTGACCAGAAACACCCGATCCATCGAGTCCGGCGCCAGTGCCAGCAAACGCTCGGAGAACTCAGCGATAGCCGCATAGTGGAAACGCGAGTTGGTGTTGAGCAACGACCACTGACGGCTGGCCTCGGCGGCCATGCGCGGGTGACCGTGACCGAGCACCGCAACGTTGTTGAGCATGTCCAGGTAGGAGCGGCCCTGCATGTCGATCAGATGATTGCGCCAGCCCCGCTCGATGCGCGGCGGATCGACGTAATAGTGTTTTTGCGAGCGGGCAAAACTCGCATCGCGGCGTTCCAACAAAGTATGCGGATCAAGTTCGGCCTCTGCGTCGCAAGCCAGCCCCAACAACGCCGCGGGCGATGGGCACAACGCCTGCCAGGCAGATGCGCGGGACGGTGAGCAAAACAGTGGTGGATTCAGTTCCGCGCCACGGCTGAGCTGAACCCGCAACGCTCCGCTGACTTCACCCAGCACCTGCCCTTTGAGCACGGCCGCACCGGTGTGCAGCGAGGGATGGACACCCCACAGGCGCACACTCAATTGTGCGCTGTCCAGTTGCACGTGGCCGTCGGCGCTCAGGTGCACGACACCGGCAAAGGGTGCTTCAACCGTTGTGCCCTGTGGCACCTGCAAGTCAACGTGCAGCGGGCACGTGTCCGGCTCGACGGCACTGTCCGGACGCGTCTGCGATAAACGGTATTGCCCGTAACGACTGGCCGCCAAACCATGGGCTGCCGCCGCTTCGACCAACAGACGTTGATCGATGCCGTCCTGCTCCCAGTTGCCCGCTTCGAAATGCGGGCTCAAGACACCGAGGTCGATCAAGGCAAACTCGCGGCCGACCAGGCTCGGCAGCAATGGCGCAAAACCCTGACTGGCAATTGCCGGCAACGACTGGCCGACCGCTATCAAAATCGCCGCTTCCATCAGTTCAAATGGCACTGAAGTCGCAACGCGGAAAATCTCCCACTCGTGGTTCAGATTATCGCGACTGTATTGGTTCTGCGGATCGATGCTGATCTGTTGCTCACCGCTGAGCACCAGCACCGCTGCACGCGCGACGATCAGCGGCCACAGCGCCAGCAACTCTTCGTGCTTCAGCGGATTGACCGCGTGATAAGCCTGCACCGCCGGCAAAATGCACAGTGGATCGCCATCGGCATGGTGCAGCAGCGCAGCGCAGGTCACCGACAGATCGGTAATGCGCCAGGTACGAATCAGATCGCCAAAATCGATGACGCCCTGCAACCGCCAGTGACGCTGCTTATCCCGTTTCCAGACCACATTGTCATCGGTGATGTCCATGTGAATCGCCTGCACCGGCAACTTCACCATCAGCGGCTGCAAACGCCGCTCGGCCTGTTGCGCGGCCTCGGCGATCAATGTTCGTTGCCGCTCATCGCTGATCACCGGCAGCAGGTGATTGATCAACGCATTGGCGTGCCGGGCATCCCACTGCAAGGCACGCTCAAGCCCCGGATGCTCGAACCCGGCTAGCGCCAGATCCATTTCGCCACAGAGTTGGCCGAGGCCGGCAACCAGTTCATGGCCAAGGTGCTTGAGGTGGGTCAGCGATTGACCTTCGATGTAGTCGAGCAAACGCACGTGCAGTGCTTGCCCAGCCAGCTCCAGGGTCAGCAGGTCCTCGCCGTTTTTCGCCGGAATCGCCCGTGGCACATGCAAACCCGGCTGCGAGCCCAGGTGTTTGAGTGCCGCGTGCTGGGCGTGCAGCTCCAGCGCCGCGTAGTCACCCCGGCAGATTTTCAAGACGAAACGGCCCTGGTCGCTGTCGAGCCGGTAGTTGAGATCCTGCTGGCTGCCCAGCGACTGCAACGTCCCGCTCAGGCCGTAGTGCTCGCGCAACAGCTCCAGCGCTTGCTGCACGGTGACTTGCGGGCTGGGCAGACTGGCACGATGAATCAACGTGGCGAGCGACATACAACGACCCCTGGAATTTTTATAAGGCGCCTATATCGCCACTGCTGACCGCGATACGCAACCCCCTTATACCGGTCAGTGATGGATAACGGCGGGAGGCTTCAAGCCACGCCACACAGAGGTGAACTTTCCCACGAAACGTGTCGAACCCGAGGAATGTTCGACGCGTTCTCACGCCCCTAGGCTGCCTCCCATGGACAGGGAAGCCCGCCGCACATGCCAGAACGCTCATACCCGCTGACGTACAAAGAACAGCTGCGCCGCCGTATTTTGCAGCCGCCGCCATCACCCAACCTGTATCCGCCGATTGCCGATTTGCCGGTGAATCGACCCGCTGATCCCGCCCCCAACAAACCGCTGGGCTGCGTTTTCGCCAAATCCTGCAAGTTGCCGGACGGCATCATCAATTACGCCAATCCGTCCGGTTTCGTGCCGCTGGATTCGTTGAAGGATTACGGAAACTTCGCCCTGCTGGGCGGGCGAGAGACCGACAGTCCTGGCGCCGTGCAGCTCAAGAAAATCAGTGGCAGTGCATTGCCAATCGGCCTTGGCGGCCTTGCTCTGGGCGGGTCATCGGTCAGTGCTGTCACAGCAGTCGGCGGCACTGTTGCTGCCGGCTTGCTAACCGGTCTGGTCGCCCTGCTCTGGCCCTCCGAACTGGGCGACAGCGCCCTCTATAGCGAAGAGCAACTGCGCTCGCTTGAACACGCCAACTCACGGGTGCGCCTGCGCGTCGAGCAACAGGCTGACGGCACCCTCATGGGTTACGGCTTCTACACCGGCAACAACGCCGAATGGCAACGGATTCCGGTGATCCAGTTCCAGGCACGCGGGGCGCAACAGGTCGCCGTATTCGGTGAAGGTCTCGAGCTGATCTGGACCCCGGCCATCGACCCCGCCGATACCCTCGGCATCCCCGCACTGGAAGCCGCCCCGCAAGCACCGACCCTCTGGGTCTACCCGCCCACCGAGGCGAGCAACAGCATTCTGGTGAACCCGATTTATCCACCGGAGTATCAGGATTTCATCCTGGTATTCCCTGCGGATTCGGGGGTTAGGCCGCTTTATGTGGTGGTGAGCGGTCGGAGAAGCGGCCTTGTAGACCCTGATCACAAGTACCACTCCAAACCTACATTTCTGCCCGCATTTCCCAACACCATATGGGCAAAACCCAAAACTCCTATTCGAGGAGGGGGCGGCAAACGTGCCCGCTGGAAGGATCCTGAGGGGAAAATTTACGAATGGGACTCAGAAAGTAAAGCCGTAGAAAAATATACGAAGCGAGGAAAACACCTCGGTGAGTTCAACCATGTGACAGGCGAACAAACGAAAGATGCTGATCCAACAAGATGGGTAGAACCATGAAGCACATGCTAATGGGTGTTCCACACGATGAAGACTTTCCAACCCTTGAGAAGGAGCTTCCTCTTACTGCAACAGAACTAATGCCGATTATGGGGTGGCGCCATCCCAATGAGTGCGCCTTTGACTACCTACTCACCGAGCAACAAATTTGTGACATAGAGAAAGCCTGCTCAATAAGGCTACCCAGAGATCTGGAGCTTTTTTTAACCAGCTTCGCTTGAGCTGAATTAACCTATGGAAAGAATATCCCCTATGCGCCGAATTGCATTCTCAGACAAAAAAGTCCGCAACATGCCAGGCCGCCATCGCGGGCAAGCCTTGCTCCTACACGAATGCTACAGCGATCGCAAGAACATGGTTTGTCCGCCCCCCCCTCCCGCAGCTCAACAAAACTCCACAAAAACCAAAATCCGACCAACACCCCTCTTGTGCCGCCCCCCTCCTGCCGACAAGCTATGATCCATACGCATAATCGTTCGACGGAAAAGGCAACTCCACATGCGCATTCTCATCACCGGCGGTGCCGGCTTCATCGGCTCGGCGCTGATTCGCCACCTGATCCGCCACACTGAACATGAAGTGCTCAACCTGGACAAGCTGACCTACGCCGGCAATCTAGAGTCACTGAGCAGTATCGCCACCAACACCCGCTATGAATTCGTGCAGGCCGATATCGTCGACCAGGCCACCGTCAGTGCGGTACTGGCGCGGTTCCAGCCGCACGCGATCATGCACCTGGCCGCAGAGTCCCATGTAGACCGCTCCATCGACGGCCCGTCGGACTTCATCCAGACCAACATTGTCGGTACCTACAGCCTGCTGGAAGCCACTCGCGCCTACTGGAACAGCTTGGCGGAGCCTGAGAAAAGCGCCTTTCGCTTTCACCACATTTCGACCGACGAGGTGTATGGCGACCTGCATGGCGTCGATGACCTGTTCACCGAAACCACACCCTATGCGCCGAGCTCGCCGTACTCCGCCAGCAAGGCGGCGTCCGACCATCTGGTCCGCGCCTGGCAACGCACCTATGGCTTGCCGGTGCTGCTGACCAATTGCTCGAACAATTACGGGCCGTTCCACTTCCCCGAGAAACTCATTCCGCTGGTGATCCTCAACGCCCTCGCCGGTAAGCCACTTCCGGTGTACGGCAACGGCCTGCAAGTGCGTGATTGGCTGTTCGTCGAGGATCATGCCCGCGCACTGCTCACCGTGGTGACCAACGGTGTGGTCGGTGAGACGTACAACATCGGCGGCCACAATGAACAGAAAAACATCGACGTAGTCCGCAGCATCTGCAGCCTGCTGGAGGAGTTGGCGCCGCAAAAACCTGAAGGCGTCGCGCACTTCGCCGACCTGATCACTTTTGTCCAGGATCGCCCCGGCCACGACCAGCGTTACGCCATCGACGCCAGCAAAATCGAACGCGAGCTGGGTTGGGTTCCCGAAGAAACTTTCGCCAGTGGCCTGCGTAAAACCGTGCAGTGGTACCTCGATAACCTAGACTGGTGCCGACGGGTTCAAGACGGTAGTTATCAAGGTGAACGTCTGGGCAACAGTGACTTCAAAGATCTGATCGCCTGAACGCGGCATCCCTCGCGCCGACCACGGCTTTGAGTAAGAATGTCGTCCATCACCACAAATTCACGATTGCTGGAGAACCCCCCATGAATGTAGTCACCACCGACCTGCCCGGTGTTCTGATCATCGAGCCGAAGGTATTTGGTGACGAGCGCGGCTTCTTTTACGAAAGCTTCAACGCCAAAGCTTTCGAGGCCGCGACTGGTCTGAAAGCAATATTCGTACAGGACAACCACTCCCGCTCGCAAAAGGGTGTATTGCGTGGTTTGCACTACCAACTGGAAAATACCCAGGGAAAACTGGTGCGTGTCATCGCCGGTGAAGTGCTCGACGTGGCAGTGGACATCCGCCGCAGTTCACCTCACTTTGGAAAGTCGGTCGCCGTACGTCTGTCGGCTGAAAACAACCGTCAACTCTGGGTGCCGGAAGGTTTCGCCCACGGCTTTGCAGTAATGAGTGACTACGCCGAGTTCCTCTACAAAACCACCGACTACTACACCCCATCGGCCGAGCGCTGCATTCGCTGGGATGACCCATCGCTGGGCATCGACTGGCAACTCAGCGAAGCGCCGCAGCTGTCGGCCAAGGATCAGGCAGGCAAACTGCTCAAGGACGCCGACGTTTTCGCCTGAGCCAATCAGCGGCTGATGTCTCGCGTTGCGCGAGTGTCTTGCCGAACAAGCCTAGGCATAATGCGCCTGTACCTTCAGGCGCCCGATGCTTATGACCCCAACACTCCCCCGCAGACCCCGCTGGCGCAGCCTGGCGCTGCTCGCCCTGTGCCTGGCGCCGTTGTTGTGGCCACTGCAGCACCTGGCCGAGCGTTATTACCGCAGCGAGCTGGTTGGACAAAACCGCCAGACGCTGGACCTCTACGTCGCCAACCTGCTGGGGACCCTGCACCGCTATGAAGTCTTGCCGCAGATCCTCGGTGATCTACCGGCCCTACGTGCCGTTCTCGCCGCGCCATATGAGCCGCAGGCCACCGACAACGCCAATCGCCTGCTCAAGGACATCCGCGCCCAGACTGGCGCCGAAGTCATGTACCTGATGGACACCCACGGCAAGACCCTGGCGGCGTCCAACTGGGACAAACACGATAGTTTTGTCGGGCGTAACTTTGCCTTCCGACCGTATTTCAGCGAAGCCATGCAAGGCCGCCTCGGGCGCTTTTTCGGCCTGGGCACGACGTCGGCCAAACGCGGTTATTTCTTTGCCGGAGCCGTGCGCGATGGCGAGCAGATCATCGGTGTGCTGGTGGTCAAGGTCGACCTCGACCACACTGAAAGCCTTTGGGGTAAAACCCCCGAGCAACTGCTGCTGACCGATCACAACGGGGTGGTCATCATCACCTCACGCCCGGAGTGGCGCTTCAGGGCGACCCGACCGCTGACTGACGAAGAACGCCACGCGATCTCTGCCGTCCAGCCCTACCCGACCCGTGATCCGCAACCGCTGAACCTCAACCCGGACGCTTGGCTGATCCAGACTCAGCAGATCGAAGAAACCGGCTGGAGCGTCAGCATCCTCGCGCCCAGGACCCTGATCGACCGCCCGGTGCGCACCGTGGTGGCCATCGGTGGCGCGACGTTGTTGGTGTTGATGTTGTTGCTCGGCCTGATGATGCAGCGCCGTCGCCACTACTTGCAGCGCATCGCATTCGAAGCCAAGACCCGCCGCGAACTCGAAGCGCGCGTCGCCGAAAGAACCAGCGACCTCGAAGGCCTCAACCGCCGTCTCAAGCAGGAAGTGCTGGAGCGCGAACAGGCGCAACAGGAACTGGTGCGCGCCCAGGATGATCTGGTCCAGGCCGGCAAACTTTCAGCGCTGGGCACGATGTCGGCGAGTATCAGCCATGAGCTCAATCAACCGCTGGCGGCGATTCGCAGCTACGCGGAAAACGCCGAAGTGCTGCTCGACCATCAGCGCACCGACGACGCCCGCGGCAACCTGAAACTGATCAGCGAACTGACCGGGCGCATGGCCTCGATCATCGCCCATCTGCGCGCCTTCGCCCGCCGCGACCGTCACGCTCCGGAAAGCGTTGCGCTGCAACCGGCGCTGGACGATGCGCTGGCATTGCTGGCCAAGCGGCGGCGGAGCATGGAAGTCGAGCTGATCCGTGACCTGCCGGCCGCCACGCTATGGGTCGAGGCCGGCGAAACCCGTCTGCGCCAGGTGCTCGGCAACCTGTTGGCCAACGCCCTTGATGCCCTGACCGAAAAAGGCCCGCCCCGTAGACTCTGGTTGAGTGCCGAATCCACTGCCGATGGCGTCAACCTGTACATTCGCGATAACGGCCCGGGGTTCTGCATGGAAGCCCTCGGCCGCGCCGGCGAACCGTTCTACACCACCAAGACCCGCACTCAGGGCCTTGGATTGGGGCTGGCCATTTGCGACACGCTGATGCGCGCCTTCGGCGGTGAACTGTCGTTCGCCAACCACAAGGAAGGCGGCGCCCTGATCACCCTGCGGTTACGCGCCGGCGCACCCGGTGTAAGTCTGCAACCGTCCGAGGACCGCAGTGAATGAGCAACCTGATCGACAATCGGATTCAAGTGGTGCTGATCGACGACGATCCGCATCTGCGTCAGGCCCTGAGCCAGACCCTGGACCTCGCCGGCCTGAAAATCCTCCCATTGGCCGAAGCCAAGGGCCTCTCCTCGCGCCTTGAGCGCGACTGGCCGGGCGTGGTGGTCAGCGACATCCGCATGCCGGGCATGGACGGCCTCGAACTGTTGAACGAGTTGCACGCCCAGGACCCGGAGCTGCCGGTGTTGCTGATCACCGGCCACGGCGACGTGCCGCTGGCGGTGCAAGCGATGCGTGCCGGTGCTTATGACTTCCTCGAAAAGCCGTTCGCCAGTGATGCGTTGCTCGACAGCGTGCGCCGCGCCCTGGCCCTGCGCCAACTGGTGCTGGATAACCGCAGCCTGCGCCTGGCCCTGAGCGACCGTAATGAACTGAGCACGCGACTGGTCGGACAATCGGCGCCGATGCTGCGACTGCGCGAACAGATCGGCGCCTTGGCACCCACCAAGGCCGACGTGCTGATCCTCGGTGAAACCGGTGCCGGCAAGGAAGTCGTGGCCCGCGCCCTGCACGACCTGTCGAACCGCCGCAATGGCCCGTTTGTGGCGATCAACGCCGGGGCGCTGGCCGAATCGGTGGTCGAAAGCGAATTGTTCGGTCACGAACCCGGCGCCTTCACCGGCGCGCAAAAACGCCGGATCGGCAAATTCGAATTCGCCAACGGCGGCACGCTGTTCCTCGATGAAATCGAGAGCATGAGCCTGGACGTTCAGGTCAAACTGCTGCGCTTGTTGCAAGAGCGGGTGGTCGAGCGTTTGGGCGGCAATCAACTGATCCCGCTGGACATCCGGATCATCGCCGCAACCAAGGAAGACCTGCGCCAATCGGCGGATCAGGGGCGGTTTCGTGCGGACTTGTACTACCGCCTGAACGTCGCGCCGCTGCGTATTCCGCCGCTACGCGAACGCGGCGAAGACGCGCTGATGCTGTTCCAGCACTTCGCCAACGAGGCCAGCGAGCGCCACGGTCTGCCGCCCCACGAACTGCAACCCGGACAACGAGCCCTGCTGTTGCGCCATACCTGGCCTGGCAATGTCCGTGAACTGCAAAACGCCGCCGAACGTTTCGCGCTGGGCCTGGAACTGGCGCTGGACAACGGCGCTCCGGATGGCAGTGCTGCGCCGCACAGTGCAGTGCTCGGCGGCAATCTGAGCGAGCAGGTGGAAAGCTTTGAAAAGAACCTGATCGCCGCCGAACTGGCGCGCACTCACAGCTCACTGCGCAGCGTCGCCGAAGCGCTGGGTATTCCACGCAAAACCCTGCATGACAAACTGCGCAAACACGGCTTGAACTTCGCCGATGGCGCTGGCACCAACAGCAATGCCGACGAGCTCGATTGAGCCATGCCGACTAACCTTCACCCAAGCGTCCCACACTGCGAGGCCCGTGCATGAACCGCGACAGTCGTCATCTGGAATCCGTCCTCCATCGCGACATTCCCCTCACCCGGGATATGGGCCTCAAGGTACTCGACTGGCACGACCGGCAATTACGCCTGCACTTGCCGCTGGCGGCCAACGTCAATCACAAGAGCACCATGTTTGGCGGTAGTTTGTACTGTGGCGCGGTGTTGGCGGGTTGGGGCTGGCTGCATTTGCGCCTGCGCGAAGAAGGCGTCGAGGGCGGGCACATCGTGATTCAGGAAGGTCAGATCAGCTATCCGCTGCCGGTCACTGGCGATGCCATTGCCATTTGCATGGCGCCAAGTGCGGCGGTGTGGAGGAAGTTTTTGGCGATGTACCAACGCTACGGCCGAGCGCGGTTGGCGTTGCATACACGGGTCGTCAACGTCGATAGCGATGAGGATGCGGTGACGTTTACCGGGCAGTATGTGCTGCATCGGTAGTCCCTTTGCAGGAGGTCAGCCAAAGTTTACGCAAAACTTGTGGTGAGGGGGCTTGCCCCCGTTGGGGCGCGAAGCGACCCCGAGCCCAGACACCGAACGGTATCCGTTAAACCCCATTGACTGTATTGCGACTGCTGCGCAGCCGAACGGGGGCAAGCCCCCTCGCCACAAGGCTGCGGTGTGCTCAGGAGCGAGCCAGTTCCAGCAGCTTCTCGCGCCACGCGGCTTTGGCCGGCAGCGCCAGGAAAAACGCATTGCGCAACGACTCTCGCGCCGGATAGCTGAACGGCTCACCGCTCAACTCCAGCACCTCGCCACCCGCACCTTCGAGCACGCCTTGTGCGGCAGCCGTATCCCACTGGGAGGTTGGTGCCAAACGCGGGTAACAATCCGCCGCGCCTTCGGCCAGCAGGCAAAACTTCAGCGAACTGCCGATATTGGCCAGTTGCAGCTCACCCAGACTGGCACTCAAGCCAGCGAGCAAGCGCTCCTGCTCAGGGCTTGAATGTCGACGACTGGCGACCACGGTGAACGCTTCGCCAGCAGGCAGTACGTCACGGACCTGAATCGGCAGCGGCGTAGCATCCTTGTCGGCACGCCAGGCCCCAAGTCCGGCGCCACCGAAGTAGCAGCGGCCATTGGTCGGCATCGACACTACGCCAAACACCACACGTCCCTGTTCGATCAGCGCGATGTTGACGGTGAACTCTTCACTGCCGGAAATGAACTCCTTGGTGCCATCCAACGGGTCGACCAACCACCAGCGCTGCCAACCGGCGCGCACCGATTGCGCAATGTCGGCGTCTTCTTCCGAGAGCACCGGGATGCTCGGATCAAGTGCTGTCAGCCCGGCCAGAATCAGATGATGAGCGGCGAGATCGGCGGCGGTGACCGGAGAATCGTCAGCCTTGGTGGTCACGTCCGTGCCTGTGCGCCAGAACGGCAGGATGACCTCGCCGGCCTTCAACGCCAACTCGACCACGGGGGCCAGCAAAGGATGAACCTGGGGGAAATCACTCACGGTTGAAACACTCCACGCTGGGTCAATAAATCACGGGCCAGGTACAACGCCGCCAAGGCGCGGCCTTCGGTGAACTGCGGGTTCTGCGCCAGCGCCGCGAGCTCTCGCAGATTGACCCGGTCCACACGCATCGGCTCTGGCTCATCGCCTTCAAGGCTTTCTTCGTACAAATCAGTCGCCAACACCACCTGAATTTTCTGGCTCATATAACCGGGCGACAGCGACAGCTCGGTCAGATGCTCCAGTTGCCGGGCGCCAAAACCGGCCTCTTCCTTGAGCTCACGCTCGGCCGCTGCCAACACATCCTCGCCAGGTTCGATCAAGCCCTTGGGCAACGACAGTTCATAGGCATCGGTTCCGCCGCAGTATTCTTCAACCAGCACCGCGTGGTCGGAATCGAGCATCGCCACGATCATTACTGCGCCATACCCCGCGCCCTTGCCGACCAATCGCTCATAGGTGCGCTCGACGCCATTGGAAAAGCGCAACTGCACCTCTTCAACGCAGAACAAGCGGGTGGTGGCGACGATCTCGCGGGCTAATACTTCGGGTTTCTGGCGCATGGCGGCTCCTTGGCGTGAACGCGGTACTATAACGCGGCTTTCTTGATTGTTTATGTCGGATATCTTTTTACCGCTGGAGAAGTTTTCAATGCCATCACTGCCCTGGCGCGACATTGATACCGTTCTGCTGGATATGGACGGCACGCTGCTGGACCTGCACTACGACAACCATTTCTGGATGGAACACCTGCCCAAGCGTTATGCCGAGCTGCATGGTGTCAGTCGGGCCATGGCCGAGCTGGAATTGCAGCCGTTGTTCGAGCGCAACGCCGGTCAGCTGCAGTGGTATTGCCTGGACTTCTGGAGCGCTGAGCTGAAGCTGCCGGTGCGCGAGTTGAAACTCGAGACCGCCCATCTGATCGCATTGCGACCGGACGCCGATACCTTTCTGGCAGCGATCAAGCAGGCCGGAAAGCGCGTGATCCTGATCACCAACGCCCACCGTGACTCATTGTCGCTGAAGCTGGAAAAAGTCGAACTGGCGCCCTACTTCGAGCGGTTGATCAGCTCCCACGATTACGGTTTCGCCAAGGAAAACCCGCAATTCTGGGACGCCTTGCACGCAGACATCGACTTCGACCCACGCCGCAGCCTGTTCATCGACGACACATTACCGATCCTGCGCAGCGCCCGGGAATTTGGCGTGGCGCATCTGTTGGCCGTGAGCCAGCCGGACAGCCGAAAAGAACCGAAAGACACTGCGGAATTTGCAGCCGTCGGGGATTATCGGGATCTCCTTGCAGGCCTCTGAGATCGAGTCGCCTGCATCGCGGGCAAGCCTTGCTCCTACGGACCGTGTGATCGCGTAATCGTGTAATCGTGTGATCGCGTAATCGTCTGTAGGAGCAAAGCTTGCTCGCGATGGCCATCACACGGTCTAGAAATCCACAGTGCCCGACCAATGACTCAACTTCGGCACAAGCGCTAGAATCGCGCCCTTTGCCTGCGCCACGGAGCGACGATGGACATCAAACAGCTGAAATTCCTCATCGCCCTCGACGAAACCCGACACTTCGGCCAAGCCGCAGCGCGCTGCCACATCACTCAGCCTACTCTGTCGATGCGCTTGCGCAGCCTTGAAGAAGAACTCGATCTGCCGTTGGTCAATCGTGGCCAGCGCTTCGAAGGTTTCACCGCACCGGGCGAGCGGGTGCTGGCCTGGGCGCGCACCGTGCTGGCCGCCTGTGACGGCTTGCAGGCCGAGGCCGCAGCCTGTCGCGGCAACCTGGTCGGCACCTTGCGCCTGGGCGTCGTGCCGCTGTCGAGTTTTGATCCGCTGCCACTGATGCAGAAACTGCACGCCGAACACCCGAACCTGCGTTTCGAACTCTCGGCCTTGAGCTCGGAGCAAATCCTCGAACACTTGGCGAACAATCGCCTGGACCTCGGCGTGTCCTATCTCGAGCGCCTCGACAGCGAGTGCTTCGATTCATTGGCCTTCAGCGAAACCCGCATGGGCCTGCTCTACGACCAGCGCTTTTTCAGCTTCGGTGAAAAGCCCTTGAGCTGGGAGGCTCTGATCGAGCTGCCCTTGGGCATGCTCACCAGCGGCATGCACTTTCGCCAGTCCATCGACCACAACTTCCACAGCCGTGGTCTCAGCCCGCAGCCGTTGTTACAGACCGACGCGGTCCATCAATTGTTGCAAGCTGTGCACGGTGGCCTGTGTTGCGCAGTGATGCCACTGGAAGGCGGGCTCGAAACACTGACCGAGCATTTGCGCCTGCAACCGATTGAAAATGCGCAAACCCTTGGCCGGCTGGGGCTGATCATGCGCCGCGGTACACCGCGCTCGGCATTGGCTGAAGCGTGTTTCGCGTACTATCAGAAATCACTTACGAACTCTTGATCGACGCCATCTATCGGTAGATCAGTAATAGCGATTAGACGTGACACATTGACGCGCCTAGGCTTAAGGCTGGATAAACCGCCGGTATTGCCCCATGAAAGCCAAGCGTCCGGTTTGCGGGGCGCCCGCCGTCGAAATGCCCACGCCAGCCGCCAGTCAGAACTATCAGTATTGCAACCTCGACCATAGCGAATCAGCCAGCACCGCGCTCGCTGAGGAAGTGGCGTTGGCAATCGCCTACAACGGCATCAGCCAGGCGGTGATGCTGGTGACACCGAGTGACCTGGAAGACTTCATCGTCGGTTTCAGCCTGGGTAGCGGGATCATCAGTGACGTGTCCGACCTCTATGACCTGCAACTCAGCGGGTCCGGTTCGGCGCAGTACGCGCAGGTCAGTATTTCCAGCCGCGCGTTCTGGAACCTCAAGCAGCAGCGCCGGCAACTGGCCGGTACCAGCGGTTGTGGACTCTGTGGCGTCGAAGCGGTAGAGCAAGCCTTGCCGCAACTCAACGTATTGCCCGGTGCCCCCTTACCGCCCGCACAATGGCTTGAAGGCCTGCGCCAGCGCATCGGTGAATTCCAGCCATTGGGCCAATACAGCGGCGCAGTGCACGCCGCTGTGTTCATGAACAACCAGGGCGAGTTGCTACTGGGCCGTGAAGACATCGGCCGGCACAACGCGCTCGACAAGCTGATTGGCGCGCTGATCCGCCAGAACATCCCGATGGCAGGTGGACTGGTGATAGTCACCAGCCGTTGCAGCCTCGAACTGATCCAGAAAGTGCTGCGCGCCGGCATCCAGACCCTGGTCAGCCTGTCGTCGCCCACCGGCCTGGCCGTGCAATGGGCACGCCGGCACAACCTCAATCTTATCCACCTGCCGCAAAAAAGTGCGCCGCGGGTCTACAGCCCTGCGACGGAGAACCAAGCGTGAGTCAACATCGTCAAGCCGACCAGAAACCCGTCCCCCGCTACAAACCCTACAAAGGCCCAGCCGGTGGCTGGGGCGCGCTGATCAGCGTCGCCCAGGCCTGGTTGACCAGTGATAACGCGCTGAAAAACCTCCGCATAATGCTCAAGACCAACCAGAACGGCGGCTTCGACTGCCCCGGTTGTGCCTGGGGCGATTCTCCGGAAAAGGGCATGGTGATGTTCTGCGAGAACGGCGCCAAGGCGGTCAACTGGGAAGCCACCAAGCGCCGGGTCGATGCCGCGTTCTTCGCCAAGCACAGCGTCAGCTCGCTGCTGGAACAAAGTGACTACTGGCTCGAATACCAGGGCCGGTTGACCGAGCCGATGAGCTACAACGCCGAAACCGACCGCTACACTCCCATCAGCTGGGAAGCAGCCTTCGCGCTGATCGGTAAACACCTGCAGAACCTGCCGAGTCCGAATCAGGCCGAGTTCTACACGTCGGGCCGCGCCAGCAACGAAGCGGCGTATCTCTATCAGCTGTTCGTCCGTGCGTTCGGCACCAATAACTTCCCCGACTGTTCAAACATGTGCCACGAGGCCAGCGGTGTGGCCATGGCGCAGAGTGTCGGTGTCGGCAAAGGCAGCGTGACCTTCGACGACTTCGAACACGCGGACGCGATTTTCGTCTGGGGCCAGAACCCCGGCACCAACCATCCACGGATGCTCGAACCTCTGCGCGAAGCAGTGAAGCGCGGCGCTCAGGTGGTGTGCATCAACCCGCTCAAAGAGCGTGGCCTGGAGCGTTTCCAGCACCCACAGCACCCGATCGAAATGCTCACCAACGGTGACAAGCCGACCAACACCGCGTACTTCCGCCCAGCGTTGGGCGGCGACATGGCGCTGCTGCGCGGCATGGCCAAGTTCCTGCTGCAATGGGAACGCGAGGCGCAGCAAACCGACGCGCCATCGGTGTTCGACCACGACTTCCTCAACGAACACACCGTCAGCGTGCTCGACTACCTGGGCGAGATCGACGACACCTCATGGGAGCAGATCGTCGAGCAGTCCGGGCTGACTCTGGAGGAGATCGAGCAAGCGGCGCGCATGTACGCCAAAGGCAAGAACGTGATCATGTGTTGGGCCATGGGCATTACCCAGCACCGGCACTCGGTACCGACCATCCAGGAAATCGCCAACCTGATGCTGCTGCGCGGCAACATCGGTCGGCCGGGCGCGGGCCTGTGCCCGGTGCGCGGGCACAGCAACGTGCAAGGCGACCGAACCATGGGCATCAACGAACGCCCGCCAGCGTTCTTCCTCGATGCACTGGAGCGCCGCTTCCAGTTCAAGGTGCCGCGTGAAAACGGTCACAACGTGGTCGAGGCCATCCACGCGATGCTCGACGGTCGCTCGAAAGTCTTCATCGGTCTGGGCGGCAACTTTGCCCAAGCCACGCCGGACAGCCCACGGACCTTCCAGGCCCTGAGCAATTGCGACCTCACCGTGCAAATCAGCACCAAGCTCAACCGCAGCCATCTGGCGCACGGTAAAGAGGCGCTGATCCTGCCGTGCCTCGGGCGCACCGACATCGACTTGCAAACCGAAGGGGCGCAAGCGGTGACCGTTGAAGATTCGTTCAGCATGGTTCACGCCTCCAACGGCCAACTGCAGCCGTTGTCGAAACAGATGCGCTCGGAGCCGTCGATCATCGCCGGCATCGCTGCCGCAACCTTGGGCACCACGCCTGTCGACTGGAATTGGCTGGTGGCCGATTACCGCCGTATCCGCGAACTGATTGCCGACACTATTCCGGGCTTCAAGGACTTCAACCAGAAAATCGAGAACCCGGGCGGCTTTTATCTCGGCAACAGCGCACGTGCCCGGCGCTGGCACACGCCGTCGGGCCGCGCCAATTTCCGCCCGAACATCCTGCCAGCTGATCTGGTGCACGAGCGCACCCGCGCCACCGGGCAGTTACCAGACCTGATCATGCAATCAATGCGCTCTCACGATCAGTACAACACCACCATTTACGGTCTCGACGACCGTTATCGTGGGGTCAAAGGCCAGCGTGACGTGCTGTTCGTCAACGAAGCCGACATCATCCGCCTGGGTTTCAAACCGGGGCAGAAAGCCGATATCGTATCGATCTGGGATGACGGCCGTGAGCGCCGCGTCAAAGGCTTCACCTTGCTGGCGTTCGATATTCCCGCCGGACAAGCCGCCGCCTACTACCCGGAAGTGAACCCGTTGGTGCCGCTGGAAAGCATCGGTGATGGCAGCCACACACCGACCTCCAAGTTCGTGGCGATCCGTTTGGAAGCAGCAAGCGAAACCGGGTTGATCATGGCAAAGTCTGCCTGAGACAAAGTCAAACCTCACCACAGGACTATGTTCACCTCACTGACCCGGTGTCAGAACACTTTCCAAACGCCCACAAAAAAGGCCGCTTTTGTATCAAAGCGGCCTGTCGCAAGTAGCTAAAGACCCGCGAAAATCCATTAAGTTCCGTCTATAAAACAATAACTTAGCAAATTGTGCACAAGTCGTGTTACTCGTCGGATTTCTATTGTAACCATCGCGACACAGCCTCAGGATCGCGCCGTCATCCCTTTGAGGCTCCTCTCATGAAGTTCTCCTCGATTCTCTTGTTGTCCCTTGGCCTGATCAGTGGCGCCGCATCTGCCGGTGGCACCGCCGAGGCAGGTGTTGGCGGCGCATTGGGCGGGGTACTTGGCTCAGTGGTTGGTCAATCGCTGGGTGGCAGCACCGGCTCGACCATTGGTGCAGCCCTGGGCGGCGCCGGCGGTAGTGCGGTAGGTGCCAACAGACACAGCCGTGGCGAAGCCGCCATCGGTGGTGCGCTCGGCGCAGCCGGCGGTAACGTGGTCGGCCGCAGCATGGGCGGCACCACAGGCAGCCTGATCGGCGCAGCCGCCGGCGGTGGCGTGGGCGGTGCGCTGGGTAACCATATGGGCAACAGCAGCTATGACGAAGACCGTGGCGGTCGTGACCGTGGTGGCCGCCGTTACTACCGCGATGATGACGATGACCACCGCGGTCGTGGCCACGCCTACGGCCATCGCAAGCATCACCACCGGTACTATCGCGACTGATACTCGAGTAGTGTCACGCAACGGAATCGAGTAGGAGGCGGCTTCACAGCCGCCGTCCTCTCACACCACCGTACGTACGGTTCCGTATACGGCGGTTCAGGTTATGCGGCTAAGCCGGTTTATCGTATCCAGTATCGAGACCAGCCCGAGTCGATCCCACAGTTTCTTCGGCAGCGCCTGATTCATATGTGGCGCTCCCGAGTTCCACCATGGGCCTCGGCCATTGAAGGCCGATTTCCACGCCCGCGCCTCATCAAGCCCTAAGCGCATCAGGTTGCGCGCCCTCGTAGAGGGCCGCTTCCATTGACGCCAGGTGACACAACGAAGTTTGTGACGCACCCAGCCGTCCAGCGCCTCAAGTGGCCGCTTACTTTGACTCAGCTTGAAGTAGCCAGCCCAACCACGCAGCACGGGGGTTATATGCTCAATGATGTATCTCATTGAACGGCTCCGTATCCGACGCAGCAGTTCCCTGAGTCGGTCGCGCAAGCGATGCAGGCTCATGCTCGCCACTCTCAGCTTCGGCTGTTGATGCCAGCTCATCCCATAGCCCAGATAATCACAGACCCAAGGCCGTGCCACGCGGCTCTTTTCCCGATTCAACGTCAGTTTCAGACGCTGGCTCAGGAAGCGCTCAACGCTGACCATCACTCGTTCGCCCGCACGGCGACTGCGCACATAAATGTTCGCATCGTCGGCATAGCGCACGAAGCGATGGCCCCGCCGCTCCAGCTCTCGGTCGAGTTCGTTGAGCAGAATGTTCGACAGCAACGGCGAGAGCGGGCCGCCTTGCGGCGTCCCTTCCTGCCGTCGGCTGGCGATCCCGCCCGACATCACTCCGGCCTGGAGGTAACGACGGATCAGCGTGAGTACCCGCCGGTCTTCGACATGACGCTGTACATAAGCCATCAACACATCGTGGTTGACCCGATCAAAGAACTTCTCCAGATCGAGCTCCACGCACCAGCGGTGACCCGCCGCCACATGGGCACGGGCTGTTTCGATTGCTTGGTGGGCGCTTCTGCCCGGACGAAAGCCGTAGCTGTAGTCCGAGAACAGCGGATCGAAGATCGGCGTGAGCTGTTGCAGCAGTGCCTGTTAGATCAAGCGGTCCACGACGCCGGGAATGCCCAGCTGCCTTGTGCCGCCTTTGGGTTTGGGGATGTCGACGGCGCGTACACCTTGCGGGTGATACTCGCCGGCCAGCAACCGAGCCTTAAGGATCGGCCAATACTGTTTCACGTAGCTCGCCAAGTCGTCGACCGTCATGCCATCGGCACCCGGTGCGCCCTTGTTGCTGACCACGCGTTGATACGCACACCTAAGGTTGGCCGGTGCAAGCACCCGCGCCATCAGCGTATCCGACTCCGCGTTCGTCCACGTCACGGACGCCGCTGATACCTGTGCACTGTCAGCCGTCATCCTCGGATTCTGTCCGGGATTCGGAGTAACAGTCTTCTCTGGGAGAAATTTCTGCATTTCGGTATTCAACGAGACTCTGACGCCTACTGGCGGCATAACCTGTTCGGCCCTTGGTGGCATGGTGATTCGCCACTTACTACGGCCTCGGCTGACTTCTGCAGATCCATCCCGTCGCCTCGCGACGCTCGGTAGCACAGTGGCAAACCTGCAGATCTCCCAGGGTAATTCGCGCGACCTTCCTGCTTATGCCTGTCGGATTTACGTCACAGCGTTCCGTGCAAGTATTGGGCTTTGACGATTGAGGCCGTCTTACCCCGCTGCGCCGCCTCTATCCGCTTCCTGTTCGTCAGGCCAGCATTTTGCCTCGGGCTTCCTTCAGATTCGCAGTCGCCCGCGACACCCTTGCCTCTGGCTAACACTTCCCCTTGCCGGGTGTGTAGAGGACTTTCACCTCCAAGTCACCAGCGAGGCCACCACAGCCAAGCTGGTTGCGCTTGCGCGCAACGCGCCATGCCTGGCGCACCTCCAAAAAGTCGCAGCCCTCGGGCTGCGATTTTTCGTTTCACACCACCAACCGCTCCAAGGCCCCACGTAACCCGGCAGGAATCGCCACCGGCTGATTCGAGGCCCGATCCACAAACACATGCACAAAGCGCCCTGCCGCACAGGCGTCCGCTTCCCCGGCCTTGAACACCGCCAATTCGTATTGCACCGAACTGCTGCCCAACTTGCCCACCCGCAAACCGATTTCAATGCGCTCGGGAAAAGCGATCGAGGCGAAGTAATCGCACGCCGAACTCACCACAAACCCCACCACTTCACCGCCGTGAATATCCAGACCACCGACTTCGATCAGATAGGTATTCACCGCCGTGTCGAAGAAACTGTAATAGGTCACGTTATTCACATGGCCATAGACATCGTTGTCGTGCCAGCGGGTGATGATCGGCTGGAAGTAGCGGTAGTCGGAGCGCTGGGGTATCGGGTTGGACATCAGTGTCGGTTCCTGGAATTGAACAGCCAGTCTAAGGCGAAAACCGCCCGGCCCGCTCCTACATGAGTGACAGTTCAGTCAGCCAGATTCGCTTCGGCCCACTCGCGTACCTCGGCATACGGATAATCCTCCAGCGCTGCAAACCCCGGAATCGCTCGCGCCTTGAGCTTGGTAAACAACGGCACGCTGATACCGCACAAGAATCGCGTCAGCCGTTCCGCACCCGGTAGATCGCCGCTGTACGCCTCATGCCTGTGGATAAAGTCGCCACACAGCGACTCGAAGTTTTTATCCACAAGCGCCGGCAGCTCAGGCGGTTCCGGCAGGCGGGCAACCTGCCCATGACACACCGAACAATGCCCGCACTGCTGCGGCGCGTTTTCGTCACCGAAGTACTGCGCCAATCGATAACCCAGGCAGCGCTCGGTGGCGAACAGATCGAGCATCGCGTGAATCCGGGCAATTTCGGTACGTTCATGTTGCGTGAAATAGCCATGCAACTCGGCACTCAACGCCTGGGCATCGAAGTCCGTCAGCAGCAGGCTGTAGACCTCGGTCATCTGCTTGCTTTCCAGCTCGACCCAGCCCTTCTCCTGGAAGTAATCCAGCGCCTTGACTACCCGGTTGCGCTCGGCTTGATGCTGTTGGTAAAGCGCCTCGAAATTCACCGTGGCCCAGGTTCGCGCACGGCTGGAGGTCTGGATGATCGCCTCGACGAAGTCCCGTCGCTCGCCTTCGAAACGTGCCAACAAGGCTTCAGGCTCCAGCAGGAACTTGAAACGGTATTCGGCAAAGTAGGCGTAACGCGGGGCGATCAAGCCTTTGAGTTCAAGTTGCACCAGCAAGGTCTTGAGCGGCAATTGGCGGATATTGCTCTGGTCAGCCAGCGGTCCCAGTAAAAACTCCCACTGCCCATCTGGCGCGGCCGCTTGCAGTTCGTCGAGCACACAGCGGATGCCGTCCAGCTCCGGCGTGTCGCCGTACACGAAGTTTTCCAACACGTTGAGGCTGTCGCGGTTGGCCAGCACCAGACAGTCGGAAGGCTGCCCGTCACGCCCGGCACGGCCAATTTCCTGACTGTAGTTTTCGATGGATTTCGGCAGGTCAAAATGCACCACGTTGCGGATATCGCTCTTGTCGATACCCATCCCGAACGCGATGGTGGCGACGATGCAATTGGACTGCCCGCCCATGAACCGACGCTGAATGGCTTCCCGTTGTTCGTGGGGCAAACCGGCGTGATAGGCCTCGGCCTGAAGACCGTTTTGGCTCAGGTGCTGGGCAATCTGTTCGGCGGTTTTCTGCAAGGTCACGTAGACGATGCTCGGCTGCCCGGCACGCTGGCTCATCCACTCCACCAGACGCCGGCGCTTGTCCTGGCCACGCACCGGTTCAACCAGCAAATTCAGGTTGGGCCGATAGAAACCGGTGGTCACCACATCGTTCGCCGCGATAGCGAATTTCGCCTGCATGTCGGCGATCACCTTGGGCGTGGCAGTGGCGGTCAGTAGCAAGGCTTGCGGGATGTTGAACTGGCGCTGGTAGTCCGGCAGTTTCAAATAGTCGGGCCTGAAGTTGTGGCCCCACTCGGAGATACAGTGCGCCTCGTCCACCACCAGCAACGAGATCGGTACCTGCTGCAAAAAGTTGCGAAAGCGCTCGTTCTTCAAGCGCTCCACGGAAATCATCAGGATCTTCAATTCGCCGGAACGCGCCCGCGCCATCACCTCGTTGGCGTCATCGCGGCTCTGCGCCGAATCGATACTCGCCGCGGCAATCCCGTGGCGCTGCAAGAACGCCAATTGGTCCTGCATCAACGCCAGCAACGGCGACACCACCAGCGTCAGGTGCGGCAGCAACAAGGCCGGCAACTGATAGCACAAGGACTTGCCGGAACCGGTCGGGAAAATCGCCGCCGCCGAGCGCCCGGCCAACACTGCACTGACCGCCGCCTCCTGGCCGGGCCGGAACTGTGGATAACCAAAGACCTGTTCGAGGGTGTTGTGCATAAGCTGTCACTCCGTTGACTGCTGCCATGCCGAAAGCCTAGCCGGCCAAAGCAGCGAGTCGAGAAAAGGTCGGGCGCAAAAGAGATACGGGATGATACAGGGAGGGAGTGTCGCAAGAGCACCGATCGTTCCGCGCCGGACGTGGAACGATCGTAAACGAATGAGTCGAGCCTACATTTGGGCCCGACAGTCGACCCACTTCACACCGTTGCGCTGATTCGCCGCAATCAACGCGGGAACGGCCTTCGGTGCCTTGTCGTGGATGTCATGGAACAGGATGATCCCGCGGCGCCATAGCAGCATCAGGGTCTGCACACGTTGGGTCGCGGCGTCTGCGTTGATCTGTTTGCTCCAGTCCTGGGAGTCGATGCCCCAAAGCATCACTTTCAGCCCCTGAGCCTTGAAGAACCCGGCGCTATCGCTGCGACGCTGGCCATACGGTGGGCGAAACAACGACTGATAGTCATCCGGAACCGTACCGCGTACCAGCGTCACCGAACGGTTGATCGACGATTGCCACTCGCTCCAGGCGCTGTGGGATTTGTGCTCCCAGCCATGCAGGGCAACGCACTGGCCTCGGTACAACTCGCGCATTTTGTCTGGCGAAGATTGACGCAAGCGTGCCTGAAAGGGCTCGCCGAGCACAAAGAACACGCCGTGCAAATCGTTGGCCCGCAGCACATTGGCCACGGTATCGGTGTGCTTGTCGATGCCACTCGGGCCATCGTCGAACGTCAGCAGAAACTGTCGGTCGGCCAGCTCATCGCCGGTCAGTTCGGCGCTGTCGAAGCGCTCGATCTCGCTGCTGATCCTCGGGAACAACGCGGCCAGACGCAGTTGCTCGTTCAAATACTGCTCGTGAAATACCCGGCTGACCGAAGCCCATGCGGCATAGGCCGGGACGACCTCGCCGGTGAAGCTAGCCGCCTGCTGACGCAAATCGTCGAGACCACGCACCTGTGGACAAAACAGCTCGGCCTCGCAGTTCTGGCTGGCGCTGCGGTAGTTGCTCAATAGCCGGTCCCAGAAACGCTGGCGCACCTGCTCCACGGATTTGAACTCGACTTGCTTCACACCCAAACGCTGCTTGAGGGCGTTTTCGTCCAGTGCTTCGCTGGCCAGCAACGCCTTGCCGAACATCAGCATCTCGGCGCGCGAGGCCGTATCAAAACCCGCCTCAGTGGCCAGCGAACCTGGCCAGCCGCCACGATCAATCGTCGCGAATACCGCCGCACCCACCGCCTGCGCAGTGTTTGCCCACAGGCAACCGAGCAGTAAAAAAGTAAAAGCCCGCAACCGCATACCCAGCTCCTTAAATGCACAACGCGCCGATAGCGGCGCGTTGTGGGGTCAACTCAACGCAAACCGATCAGCGGTTTTGCACGCGCTCGATCGCCTTGTCATACACCGGGTTGGCTTTTTGCTGCTTGGCCAACTGGTAATGACGCAATGCGTCGGGGAACTGATTCGCCGCTTCATAGATACGGGCGATGTTGTAGTAGGAACTGGCGCGAACAGTGGCAGCCGAATTGCCGCTGGCCAGAGCGATAGCCTTGCGGTTGGCCCAGATCGACTCGGCAGTGTTGCCGGCCTTCTGATACGCCAGACCCAGGTTGCTGTAGGCCTGACCGAAACCGTTGTTCAGTTCGATAGCCTGACGATAGAAGTCGATCGCCTGCGGCAGGTCGCCGGCGTGGTAGGCCGCTTCGCCTTTCTGGTTCAGGCTTTTCGCATCCGACAGTGCCGAAGCACTGACCGCCACGGCAGTGACGGCCATGCTGTCATCGAGCAACGGCGAGACTTCGTTCAATACGTTCTTGGCATCGACCTGCGAGCCCGTGAAGTTATTGATGTCCTGGAAATCGCCGCTGCCGGTCATACGGAATACGGTCCACAGATTGCCACTGCGGTTTTGCGGCACGTAGTAAGTGCGTACCAGCGATTGGCCCATGTACACGAACACTTTGGCCTGGCTGTCGGAGAGCGCACGCGAGCTTGGATTACCGCCGTTACTGAAGTCATGCACGGCGTAAACGTAGCTCTCACCGTAGTGCTTTTTCTCCAGGGTGATGGTTTCCGGGCCATAGCTGGTGGTGTCATCGACATCCAGATGAGCGTCGGTGCCCTGCTTGCTGCCGAAGTAGATGTTGTTGCCGGGGAAGATCATATGCGAGTCGAGGTCCCGCGGGGTTGCGCCCCAGGTCAGCACCACTCGCAGGCCGTCGAGGTTGGTCATCACCGGGCTGACGGCATAGGTCATGCCCTTGCACGGGCACTTGACCACCAGGTTGGAGTAACCCGGCTTCTTGATGATCAGCAGGTTGCTGGCGTCATCGGCAAAATCGGCGGTCAGGCTGACCTGGCCCTGAGCATTGGTACGCCCCACCACGTTCTGCGCGCCGTTGCGTTGCAACAGCACTTCAGCGTCGGCGATCTTCTGATCCTTGACCACCGCACTCAACACCTCGATCGGCAGTTGTTCAGCCTGCGCCGAGCCAAAAGCGGCCCACAGCGACAAAATCGAAGCCATACGATGCAATCGCATACCTAATTCCCTTTAAGTGTTTAAACAGACGTTTAGAAACGCCCTACGGATTCTGGCGCGCACCATACCGAAATTTGCCGCGTTTCGCCTGACAATCGCGTAGGAAAATTGACCTCTAAGGGAATCGCTGTAAAAAACCTCGGGCTATGTGTAGTCCCCAGCCTTAAGAGCAAGTAAACCCCCTACAAAACCTGTCCATTCGGGCTGTCTTGCGAGACTTCGGGATCGGGTTCTATAGTTTGCGGCGCGGCTAAACCCCGTGTGTCGGCCTGCAGGAGCGACGTCGTGACTTCCTACAGGACACGTTCAATGAACCCACTCGATCCGTCTAACAACCGCTATCGCCCACTCAAAACCAGCTACAGCGAAACCCCGGTGCTGGTCATCGACACCGAAGCCAACCCCCACGCCATCCTGGACGCCGCCCGACAACGCATCCGCGCCTCCAGCGACCTGCTCGAAACGCTTTATTGCCTGTGCTTCAAGCAAGCAGATGTGAAAGACATTCCGAATATCGTCAATGCGCTGTATCTGCTGACTCAGGATGGGAGTGAGTTGCTTGAGGTGGCTCGGCAGCGGATGACGAGGTGAAAACGTTGCCAGCCAATAAAGGATCCCTCATGCGAACCCATCAAGCCGACGCATACAACCAGCAACTCGCTGCCGACATTCAAGCGGCCATCGACGACCCTAGACCCAGCATTTCGCATGAAGACGCCATGTCGGAGATGGATGCAGAGATTCTGCATTCGTATGGGGATGGAGTGATAACAGCCGCCTACGACGCATGGTTCAGGGAGCAAGTACAAACCAGCATCGACGACCTTCGGCCCAGCATTGAAGATGAAGAAGCCAAGCGTTTTATGGCTGAAAAACGAGACGTCCTACGTCGGCGAAAAGACCGATAGACACGGCCTTACTAATCTTCGTCCCCTTCCTACAACCTCGTGCTCCTTGTCGCCTTTCGCCAGCCTGCACACCACACCTATAGTCGTTAGCGTCGCTGCAAAATCAGCGACCGGGTTTGGTCACCCGAATTGGAATGCACGAAAGCAAGCGTTGTATGCTGCCGGCACCTCTAGTGTAAGCACGCGTTATGGCGGCTGTGTTTGGGACGTCTTCGGGCGTGCCGGGTTTTCGTGTACCTCTACCGGTTGACCAACCTGAACACAGTCCGCCACCCATCGCTTGGTCACGATAACGGCGGTTTCTTCTGATAGATCCAGAGGTAACCAACAATGAACAAATTAGATCCGTTTGCAGAGCGCTATCGCGCCACCAAAACTAATTTCACCGACACGCCGGTTCTGATCATCGACACAGAAGCCGACCCGCAAGACATCCTCGAAGCCGCCCTGCAACGCATCCGCGCCTCTAGCGACCTGCTCGAAACCTTGCACTGCCAATGTTTCAAACACGGCGACGTCAAAGACATCCCCCATATCACCCACGCCCTGTACCTGCTGAATCAAGATGGCTGCGACCTACTCCAGATTGCCCAACAACGCATGCTGAACTGGAAAGCGCCGGCCTGACGTCCGAGTGAACAGATCGTTCCCACGTTCTGCGTGAGAACGATCGAACGCAAAGTGTTGAAAGCCGTCATCGAACACAGGAGATAACCGTGAACACGTTTTTTGATGAGCTGATGGAAAGCGTGCAGCAGATGGACGAGATCGTACGGGGTGAACGCCTACCTTCCCGCAAATTCCATGTTGACGCATTGCAAGCCAAAGAAATTCGTAAGCGTGGGAACGATCAGCCGCGTATCCAGAGCCTTCCACCCAAGCCCTGTGCCCAATAACATTCCTGCATGCCTCAACCGGACTGTTAACCATGTACCTCGCCCCCAACTTTCCCGACGACCACGCCATGCAGTTACTCATGCAGTTGCTGCACGAAGAACTCGGCCTACCCGAACGCAAAACTATCAGCCTCAGCACCTCGATCAATTTCGACCTCGGCTGCGACGGCTCAGACGCCCGGCACCTGATGGAAGCCTTGGAAGAACAGTTCGCCATCGACTTCGTCGACTACGACGCCTATCGCTACTTTCAGCCCGAAGGCTTCGACGTGTTTCTCAAACGCAGGGCCAAGGGGCGTGGAGACAAAGTGCCACTGACCATCGGCATGCTTTACCGGGCCATCAAGACCCAACGCTGGAATACACAGGAATTGGAAGGCATTCAGCCGAACACATAAGTGGCATTATTCTGGCTGTTTAGAGCTATTTCAGCTGGAATAATGGCAGTTCCAGTGGCCCATCATATCCCAACCCAACTGCAAAGAAGTGGGACCACGGTAAGGGGCAGGCTGATTGTGTGATTTTTGGCCAAGCGGCAGCGCTTCACTTAAGTGCTATTATTCTGGCAGTTAAAGCCAAAAAATGAAGGAATAATGGCACATGGCTAAGAAAACGGCGCCGCTCCTGCCCTCCACAAACAAGCTGCTCTCCGAGTTTGGTGAGCGCCTGAAACTTGCTCGACTACGCCGAAAACTGACGGCCAAGCAAGTGGCCGAGAGAGCTGGTATGTCACTGACCACATTGCGCTCTCTGGAGTCAGGCGGATCAGGTGTGACGATGGGCGCCTATTTGTCAGTGATGCAGGTGCTCGGCCTGGAGAAAGACGTAAACAAGCTCGCAGCCGTGGATGAACTGGGGCGCAAACTGCAAGACGCGCAATTAACGCCGGGAGCCAACCTCGCCGCCAACAAACGCCAACGAGCTCGCAGCGTGAGGCCAACAAAAACAACGTCTCTTGTTAGCGACAAGATGACGGAAGTGATTGAAGACCCCGCCTCAAAATTTAATCTTGCCCATGATTTCCCAATCAACACCCACTCTTTATCCAGTTTGTTGACCCAGAAGAAAAAACCCAAACCTACGACAGGTGAAAAATGACACTGATCGCCGTGTATGCAGATTGGGAATCCTTGAACGGCCCTAGGCGTCTTGGATTCCTCCACGCCAACAAGGTCCGCTCCAACAACGTGTTCGAGTTTGAGTACGACGCTGCTGCATTGGCCGATCCTGAGTTGAACTTCACATCTCTCGATCCTCGTATCGGGCTCTTTGAGGGCCGACAGTTCCCCGGTCAACATCAGACCCGTTTCGGCGTTTTTGCTGATTCAAGCCCGGATCGATGGGGTCAGTTGCTGATGAAACGGCGACTGGAACGAGATATTCGTGACGGGTTGATCCCCAGAGGCAGCAAGCTGTACGAGTCGGATTTTCTTTTAGGCGTTCATGACCTTTATCGGGTCGGGGCAATCCGCTACAAGCTCAATGACGAAGGCAACTTCCTGGATGATCGCGATGGGTTGGCTGCCCCCCCCTTCGTCGAGTTGCGCGCTCTGGAGGAAGCAAGTCGTGCCTTGGAAAACGACCCGGATAATACGTCGCCCGATGGGCGCGAGTGGCTGAGAATGCTGATTGCACCAGGTGGTTCATTGGGCGGGGCCAGACCCAAGGCCAGCGTTGCTGACGAGCATGGTCATTTGTGGATCGCAAAATTTCCAAGTACCCGCGATGACTATGACGTCGGAGGTTGGGAAATGGTGGTGAATGCCTTGGCGAGTCGTTGTGGATTACGGGTCGCGAACGGAATTGCACGCCGCTTCGCGAGTGATCATCACTGCTTCATGGTCAAGCGTTTCGACCGCACCGAAAATGGTGGTCGACTCCATTTTGCCTCAGCCATGACCATGACCGACCGAGTTGACGGCGACGATGCATCAGTAGGCGCCAGCTACCTGGAATTGGCTGAAGTGCTCATTAACCACGGTTCGGAAACCAAGGCAGATCTGCGCGAGCTGTGGTCCCGCATCGTGTTCAACATCCTGGTATCCAACACCGACGACCACCTGCGCAACCACGGTTTTATCCTTGATCCCGGCCGGGGATGGCGACTGTCTGACGCCTACGATATGAACCCTGTAGCACACACCGACGGATTGAAGCTCAACATCACCGACTCCGACAACGCCTTGGATCTTGAGCTCGCTCGCGAGGTTGCAGAGTACTTTCGGGTCAGCCGCGCAGATTCAGAAGAAATCATTGAAAGCTTCCGAAACGTAGTCAGCCAATGGGCAACATTGGCCGAAGCGTTGGGGCTTCCGAGGCGTGAACAAGACAACGTGGCGCCGGCGTTTCGCCTCTCAGAAAAATAGATCCAGCACATCAACTGCGACGCCTGTTACCACATCCATCCCAAAGGCTACGATGTACTCCTCAAACGCGAGTCAAGGGACGTGACGACAAAGTCCCCCCAATCATTGGCATGCGCTACCAAACACTAAGCCATCAAGATTCGACGTAGAGAAAATCAAGACTGCGTTGCCATAAAGCTCCACTACGTCCGCCTAACCTGGCCCGACTCCAATGGTTGCAACATCGGAGGCTCAAGCCGCGCAGCTAAAACCTACTCGCCGCTAGCGTCGTTTTCCTAGCATTTTGCGAGCAATCCCCCACGACACGCGACCAAAATCTAGTCCCACCTATCATTACGTACTGGCTATTTGGTAGCCACCAAGCTTTACTCTCAATCAGTAAAAATGGGTTCGTATTCCCAATAGGAGAAAAACTGCTTACTCGAGTATGGATGACACGTAAAAAATCTCGCCATATCAATCTATAAATGGATTTAACATGCAGATTACCAATAATACAAAGCGTGAAATGCCAGGCTGGATATCTGAAGTACTTCTAGTAAACAACATAACACACCTAACGACAATTCAACGTCTTGCTATAGAAGCGGGAGTTGCACAGTATGAAAACCTCGTAATTTGCGCCCCAACGTCCTCAGGAAAAACGTTAGTCGGAGAAATCGCGCTACTGTCCGCACTAAAAGAAAACAACAAAGTTTTATATCTAGTTTCTCACAAAGCTTTGGCCGAGCAAAAATATGAAGACTTTACATCAAAATATGGAAAAAATAGTCCAAGACAAATAGCAGAGATTTCTATCAGCACGGGGGACAGAGAAGAAGGTCAACCAGAAGCCCAAGTACAAGTCACAACGTATGAGAAAGCTATTTCACTATTACATTCCGGCAGCCTGAACCTTTCGGAAACCGTAATCATTGCTGATGAACTTCAGATAATTGGAGATAATAGTCGCGGAGCAGAAATTGAATTATTGTGTGCAGCAATACGACAACGAAAACCCAAACAATTCATAGCACTTACCGCAACAGTTGAGAATGGGCAAGAACTCGCTGACTGGTTAGAGAGCAAACTGGTAAATACGACTGATAGAGACATTGACCTAATACAAGAAGTTTGGTTTGAAAACAAAATCTACACTTTGAAATTTGGTACAGATGAAGGCGAGAACACAACCCCTATAGGTCGCTTGCCCAATACCACTCTGGATGCAGTTGAACAATTACTCAGCAGGAACCTTGGCCCCATATTAGTTTTTACCGAAACAAGAAAAGACGCTATGACCCTAGCAGAAAATTACTCTGCCAGAAGAGCAAAAACTTCAAATGGCTATATATTTGCCGAACAACTCTCATTATTCTCGGAAGCAACAGAATTTTCAGAAAAGCTAAAGACTTCTTCTGAATCCAATATCGTATTTCATACGGCTGATTTGACACAAAGCGAACGCTTGGTTATTGAGCAAGCGTTAATTAAAAGCGAGTTTGATGTATGCTTTGCCACACCAACACTTGCGGCTGGCGTAAACTTCCCATTTAGAACTGTTGTCTTTGATCGAATCATTCGTCAATATATCGAACCTAAAAAATTGCCTGTAGGCGATTACAGAAATATGTCTGGGCGGGCTGGACGACTTGGAATGCATGATAACGGATACTCGATAATCATCCCAAGAGACCGTCTCGAAGCAGCATATGCAAATATTCTAATATCCCCACAAAATGAAAATCTCGCTTCAAAGCTTAGCTCATTGAGCGCGAGAAAAATTGTCTTATCGCTCGTGGCCTCAGGGTCTGGTACAACCAAGCAAGACATTCAAGAACTTCTAAAAAACACATTGTTTTGGCATCAAGTACAAGAAAGAAACCCTGCAAAACTAGTTGATCTTCTTGAAAAAACTGACCACGCCATCGAGTGGCTCAGCCAGCATGAAATGCTCTTAATTGAAGCTGACAGATTAATAGTTACCGATCTTGGCCTAGCTACAGCAAAATCTGGACTACAGCCATCATCCGCTTTCGAGTTATCCAGACTGCTAAAAAACAATGCAACAATAATTGACGAAGGTTTCGAAGATTTTGAGGTTGGTATTATTCATGCAGCTATTTCTTGTGATGAATTTACTGGGGAGCCACCACAACGATTCCTACCTTACGCTACGTCAAAGTCAACGACAACTAGAGCGCTACTTCAAGACTCTAAACTTTTAAGAAGGATCGACTCTTACCCTATAGCCGAGCGCGTCAATTTATCAACCCATGCCATATACTTGTTTATATCTGGCGAGCTAGAAAGAAAAATCAGTTCACAAACCGGCGTGTCCGCTGGACAAATACATAGACTCGCGCAAGACACAGCTTGGATTTTAGATGGCCTTCATAAAATCGCAAGCTTACCCAGTGTCGGCTGCTCTCAACCTACTATGAACGCAATATCTATACTTTCACAACGAGTGAGAATTGGCTCACCTGTGGTAACGCTAGATGTAATAAAAATAGCTCAACGAGCTAGAGTTCCAGGTTTTGGAAGACAACGAGCCTTGGCGCTTATGAGAGCAGGTTTCAGCGACACCGCGACTATACTTTCCGCTGACAAACTCGCTTTATCCAAAATACTTGCCAGCGAAGAGAGAATGACAAAACTTATCGCAGCATTAGAAAACTCAGAAAATCGACCCTATGACAGGGCACGCTGGAAAAATATAAAAAACTCCAAAGAATTAGGGCTTGAAAAACTGGTTACAGACTCGTACGAATTAATTGGAAACGACTACGAAGATCCGATTGAAAGTCTTTTGCGCTTGATTCCTGATTTAACCGTAACAAAATTAGATGATGGCAAGAGACAAGGCACACCAGACTTCATGATTAAATATAAAAGCATGGCCGCTGTACTTGAGTGCAAAACTTGCACCAAAAAACCACCAACAATAACAAAAGACGAAGCATTTGCTGTACTTACAAAGGCCGCAAATATTGATCGATCAATACATAGAATCACACTAGGAAAGCCCGGATTCGATACTTTCTCTGAAAGTAAAGCTTGTGGAGCAGCAGACATAACGCTTATTAATCACTCAGTTTTCATCGAGGGAGTTCTCCTTGTTGTTTCCGGAGAGGTTAGTTCTGAGTGTTTTTATCGATGGCTTGTACAGCCTGGGGTATCGGAAGTTGAACGACTACTAAACAGCTAATATTTGTGTAAAAAAGCCGCCCACAAAGGGCGGCTTTCTCTTACCTCAAACCACTACCGATACTTACAACTTCGGCCCAGCAGCCTTGATCGCGTCGCTCACTTCGAACTTCTTGAAGTTCTCGATGAACAGACCGGCCAGCGCCTTGGCAGCCTCATCGTAAGCAGCCTTGTCAGCCCAGGTGTTACGTGGGTTCAACAGGCCGGTCTCAACGCCTGGCACAGCCAATGGCACGTCGAGGTTGATGGTGTCGAGGTGTTCGGTGGCTGCACCGATCAACGCGCCGCTCTGGATCGCTGCGATCACCGCGCGGGTGGTCGGGATGTTGAAGCGTTTGCCGACGCCGTAGCCGCCGCCGGTCCAGCCGGTGTTGACCAGGTAGACCTTGGAGCCGAAGCCGCGGATGCGCTTGATCAGCAGTTCTGCGTATTCGCCAGCCGGACGCGGGAAGAACGGTGCGCCGAAGCAGGTGGAGAAGGTCGACTTGATGCCGCTGCCCGAACCCATTTCGGTCGAGCCCACCAGTGCGGTGTAGCCGGACAGGAAGTGGTAGGCCGCTTGTTCTTCATTGAGGATCGACACTGGCGGCAGTACGCCGGTCAGGTCGCAGGTCAGGAAGATCACTGCGTTTGGCTCGCCGCCCAGGTTCTTCTCGGAACGCTTGGCAACGTGCTCCAGCGGGTAGGCGGCGCGGCTGTTCTGGGTCAGGCTGACATCGGTGTAGTCGGCGTGCTTGGCGTCGTCGATCACGACGTTTTCCAGGACCGCGCCGTGCTTGATGGCTTTCCAGATGACTGGCTCGTTCTTCTCGGACAGGTCGATGCACTTGGCATAGCAACCGCCTTCGATGTTGAACACCACGCCCTCGCCCCAGCCGTGTTCGTCGTCACCGATCAGGTAACGGCTTTCGTCGGCGGACAGGGTGGTCTTGCCGGTGCCGGACAGACCGAAGAACAGGGTCACGTCGCCTTCTTCGCCGATGTTGGCGGCGCAGTGCATTGGCAACACGTCGGCGGCCGGCAGCAGGAAGTTCTGCACCGAGAACATGGCTTTCTTCATTTCACCGGCGTAGCGCATACCGGCGAGCAGCACTTTCTTCTGCGCGAAGTTGATGATCACGCAGCCGTCGGAGTTGGTGCCGTCACGCTCTGGCACGCACTCGAAGTTGGCGACGTTGAGAACTTGCCACTCTTCACGACCGGCCGGGTTGTACTGGGCCGGGTTGATGAACAGGCAACGACCGAACAGATTCTGCCAGGCAGTCTGGGTGGTCATTTTCACGGCCAGGTAATGCTCTTCAGCCGAACCTACGTGCACGTGGGAAACGAAATGCTCTTGCGCGTTGTTGAACGCCTCAACACGAGCCCACAGGGCATCGAACTTGTCGGCCGGGAACTTGCGGTTGATCGGGCCCCAGGCGATAGCGGCCTGAGTGGTTGGCTCTTCAACAATGAAACGGTCGACTGGCGAACGACCGGTACGGTGACCGGTGCGAACGACCAGCGCGCCGGTATCGGCAAGCTCGCCCTCACCGCGACTCAGGGCTTCTTTAACCAGATCATCAACACTCAGATCGGTGTACACAGCATTATTGGCTTGCGTCATGAGGTTCCCCGTCGGCCAGTGGCCGAGTGCTCCAAACGTTTTGTAGTAGAAAGTCGCGCACTACTACCGCTAAAAAAGTGGGCCGGATTATGCCAGAAAAGCCCAAAAATAGTAGGGCCCTCCCGTCAGGACGGCGTTATTCCGGCGTTTACCAGTGAATTTACCTGCGCTGAAGCGTTTTAGTGACGGGTATCTGACGGCGTATCGACACCCGCTCCGGCGAACAATTGGGTGATATCGGCCGCATCGAACAGGTAGCGCTGGTTGCAGAACTGGCAGTCGATTTCGATGTGGCCACCGTGCTCGACGACCAGTGCCTGAGCATCTTCCTGACCCAGGCTGGACAGCGCGTTTGCAGAACGCTCACGCGAGCAACTGCAATGGAAGCGTAGTTTCTGCACATCAAACAGGCGCACCTGCTCTTCGTGGTAGAGACGATGCAAGATAGTTTCGTTGTCCAGGCTCAGCAATTCATCAGCGGTCAGGGTGCTGCCCAGCGCGGTGATGTGCTGCCAGCTGGCGGCGCGTTCTTCTTCGTCTTTCAGGCGGTCGGCCGGCAGTTGTTGCAACAGCAGACCACGGGCGCGACGACCGTCGGCGTGCAGCCAGAAGCGCGTGCCGACTTGCTGCGACATGACGAAATAGTTGGTGAAGCAGTCAGCCAGGGTCGCGCCGTCGAGGTCGACGATGCCCTGGTAACGCTGGCCCTGGGTCGGGTCGACGGTGAGCGCCAGCACGCCGTCGGGCATCATGTCGGCCAGAGTCGCGTCAGCGGCGATAAGGTCTGCGTCGTAACGGGCCAGACCACGGATTTCACGCTCGCTGGAGCACTCGATCATCAACAGCGACACCGGGCCTTCGGAACGCGCCTGCAGGATCAGCAAGCCATCGAACTTCAAGGTGCCGACCAGCAGCGCCGCAGCCGCCATCAGTTCGCCAAGCAGTTGCGCGACCGGCTCCGGATAGGGATGTTTGGCGAGGACTTCGGCATAGCTACGCTCCAACGCCACCAGCTCGCCGCGGGTGTCGCTGTCATCGAAGATGAAGCGTTGGGTGAAGTCGGTATCCGGTAGATCAGTCATAGGTCTGGGTATCTGAAGTGAAGACTAAAGGATGACAAGGGCTGAAAGCCGCGCCTTGCGCACCGTTTCGGTGCATTAATATTGGCCATGGCAGGCATTTTATGAACAATCCGGGTTTGTTCCAAGCAAGCTCGAACCGCGACGTAACGATGCTCGCTAGTTTAGCCCCGTTAGCCTGTGGCGAGGGAGCTTGCTCCCGCTGGAGGCCGAAGGACTCCAAGACCCGGCCAACGCGGTGAGTTCAGGTACTACCCGGAAGCTGGGTTTACGGCTGCTTCGCCCGAACGCGGACCGGCCAGCGGGAGCAAGCTCCCTCGCCACAAAAGCGCGATTACTCGCCAGCGTTGCTGCCATGAAACTTGAACAGGTCCCGGCGCTGTTTCTTGCTCGGTTTGCCGTCAGTGCTGACGCCCAACGCACCGGCCTTACGCTGGGCTGCGGCGTTTTCGCGTTTGGCGATGCTGGCTTCGGTCTCAACGTACAACGTCTGGGCCTCAGGGGCGCCACGACGGACGATCGAGAGTGCCTGGACGACCACGGTGCGCTCATCGAAACCGGCACGGATCTGAAACTCGTCGCCAATCCTCGGCTCTTTGCCCGGCTTGCAGCGCTCCCCCCGGCAATGCACCTTGCCGCTTTCGATCGCTGCTTTGGCCAACGCACGGGTTTTGTAGAAGCGCGCCGCCCACAACCACTTATCGAGACGGACTTTGTCGTCCTCTTCGTTTTTTTGTGCCATGGGTTTTCCTCATTCTGAAATATTTCTGAACTGTACTACCGTTTCTGTCGTGCCATGAATTTCGCCGGTTCAGCATACAATGCGCGACGCTTTCGAGCCTCGCTCGGCAGCCGAGAATCCGGGCCGTAGATATCTGTCGCCTTTTAACCTTTATTCTGCGTGAATACCGCAAATTCGGCCGCTTTGCGGTGCGAACGGTTCCTCACCGGTTGAGCACATTTGAAGACATTTGACCATTTGACCGTTGTGGGTCTGCGCGAGTGGGTGGCGCTCCCTGATTTGGGAGTTGCGGGCCTGCGCGCGAAGATCGACACCGGCGCCAGCACCTCCAGCCTGCATGCCACCGAAATCGAGCCGTTCGAGCGCGACGGGGAAACGTGGGTGCGTTTCAACGCGCACCTGGGCACGGTGGTGCAGTTGCGTCACCGCCGCTGCGAAGCGCCGTTGGTGACGATGAAAACCATTAAAAGCTCCAACGGCCAAGCACAGGTGCGTTACGTGATCAGTACCACCCTGGCGCTCGGCGATCGGGTTTGGCGAGTGGAGTTCACCCTCGCCTGCCGCAAGTCCATGCGTTATCGCCTGCTGCTCGGTTCCAAAGCCCTGATCGACGGCCAATTGGTGGTCAATCCAGGCATTAAATACGTTCAAGACAAGCCGGTGTTCCCGGTGTCCACTACCTCTTCCACAGGTGTTGCATGAAGATCGCTGTGCTGTCGCGGAACCCGCGTCTGTATTCCACTCGTCGCTTGGTTGAAGCCGGCACCGAACGCGGCCATGAGATGGTGGTGATCGATACCCTGCGCGCCTATATGAACATCGCCAGTCATAAGCCGCAGATCCACTACCGCGGCAAGCCGCTGGAAGGCTTTGACGCTGTGATCCCGCGGATCGGCGCCTCGGTAACTTTTTACGGCTGCGCGGTGTTGCGCCAGTTCGAAATGATGGGCGTGTTCCCGCTCAACGAGTCGGTGGCCATCGCCCGCTCGCGGGACAAACTGCGCTCGCTGCAATTGCTTTCTCGTCGCGGTATCGGTTTGCCGGTCACCGGTTTTGCTCACTCGCCGGACGACATTCCCGACCTGATCGAAATGGTCAACGGCGCACCGTTGGTGATCAAGGTGCTGGAAGGCACTCAGGGCATCGGCGTGGTGATGTGTGAAACGGCGACGGCGGCGGAGTCGGTGATCGAGGCGTTCATGGGCCTCAAGCAGAACATCATGGTTCAGGAATACATCAAGGAAGCCGGCGGCGCGGACATTCGCTGCTTCGTGGTCGGCGACAAGGTGATCGCCGCGATGAAGCGTCAGGCCAAGCCCGGCGAGTTCCGTTCCAACCTGCACCGTGGCGGTAGCGCCAGCCTGATCAAGATCACCCCCGAAGAGCGCATGACCGCGCTGCGTGCGGCCAAGGTCATGGGTTTGAGCGTGGCGGGTGTGGATATCCTGCGTTCCAACCATGGGCCACTGGTGATGGAAGTGAACTCGTCGCCAGGGCTGGAAGGGATCGAAACCACCACCAGCAAAGACGTGGCGGGGATCATCATTCAGCACATCGAGAAGAACGGCGGGCCGAATATGACGCGGACCAAAGGAAAAGGCTAGCGCTCGGCCAGCCCCATGCTGGCGAGGGAGCTTGCTCCCGCTGGAGGCCGAAGGACTCCCAAATGCAGCGGTTGTGCTGGATCAGGTTAAACACAATCGCTGGTTTTGCGGTTGCTGCGCAACCGAGCGGGAGCAAGCTCCCTCGTCACAAGGATCGCAACCAGCCGTTAGACAGCATCCCTCGGCAACATCAGCCCAAGCGGCAATCGCACTCGCGCTTCCAGGCCGCCACCGGAGCGGTTGCGCAGTTCAACGTTGCCGCCATGCATCGACGCAATCCGCTTGACGATGGCCAGCCCTAGCCCGGTGCCCTTGCCGCCCCGCGCGCGGTCGCCACGGGTGAACGGGTTGAAGATCGCTTCCAGCTCTGACGGATCGATCCCGGCGCCACGGTCCATGACGCTCAGCACCACGTAAGGCGCGCTGACGTCGCCCGAAACATACGCCGCCACCTCAACGCCGCTGCCCGCGTGATGCAAGGCGTTGCCGATCAGGTTGTTCAAGAGACGTTTCATCGAGACCCGGCGCAACGGGAACGGCTGGATCGGCTCCAGGCGCAAGCGCACCCGCTCCTCGTTCTGGTTGTAAGGCGCCGCTACTTCGCGCACCAGATCACTCAGGTCGACTTCCTCGACCGACTCGTCCCGACCATCGCGAATGAATGCCAGGAACTGGTCGAGAATCGCGTCCATGTCTTCGATGTCACGCACCATGTCGTCGCTCAGGTCGCTGTGATTACCCATCAGCTCCAACGACAGACGCAAGCGGGTCAACGGTGTGCGCAGGTCGTGTGATACCCCGGCGAGCATCAATTCACGTTCGCGGCCGGCCTGTTCAACGTCTTCCGCCATCTGGTTGAACGCCCGATAGACCTCGGTCATTTCGCTCGGTGTGTCGCTGATCGGCAGGCGCACGCTACGCCCCTGGCCCAGTTGCCGGGCGGCATCGACCAGCCGCTTGAGCGGTTGGTTGAGCTGGCTGACGAAAATCCACGCCGAAGCGGTGGATAACAAGCCGATGGCGAGAAACCAGCCGAGTACGTTCCAGATTTTCTGGCCACGCAACGGATGCGGGTACAGCGGCACTTTCAACCAGCCGTCACCCAGGCTCGGGGCCCGAACCCAAAGCGCCGGCGGTGCGTGCATGCGCAATCGCACTTCGGTGTCGGCACCCAGTTCGGCCTGCATCTGTCGTTGGTAGATTTCGCTATAGGGCCAATGCTGTTCACCCTCGGGAACACCGGCGCCCACCACACGAATCAGTGTCGCGGCATCGGCAATCTTTGCCCGGTTTTCTTCGTCCGCAGCCCAGTAGGCACGCAAGGTCAGCGCGACACCGTGACTGTATTGGCGATCCACCAGCACGTCCTCGTTCATCAACAGATAAACCAGGGTCAGCGCCTTGGAAAACAGCACGACGATCAGCACCAGCCAGAGGGTGCGAGAGAAGAAACTTTGGGGGAACCACACGGGGGTTTTCATAGACAACCGCTACATACTTTGCAGGAGCGAGCGAAGCTCGCAGAGTTGCGGATCGCGAATCAACCGGGTGACACGTTACCCGGCTGACCCGCTCCTACAAATCACCGATCACTTGGTTGCGGTGCCGTCCGGAACGAACACGTAACCCACGCCCCAGACCGTTTGAATGTAGCGTGGTTTCGATGGATCAGGCTCGATCATCCGGCGCAGGCGGGAGATCTGGACGTCGATGGAACGCTCCAGGGCATCCCATTCGCGGCCACGGGCCAGATTCATCAGCTTGTCGCGGGTCAGTGGTTGACGCGCATTCATCACCAACGCCTTGAGCACCGCGAATTCACCGGTGGTGAGCATGTGTACTTCGTCGCCGCGCTTGAGTTCGCGAGTCGCCAGCGACAATTCGTAATCACCGAAGGTCACGCTTTCGTCTTCGCTGCCCGGTGCGCCCGGTACGGGAGCCGACTGGCGACGCAGGACCGCTTTGACACGCGCCATCAGCTCGTCCGGGTTGAACGGCTTGGCCAGGTAATCGTCGGCACCCAGTTCCAGGCCCTTGATACGGCTCAGCTCATCGCCCTTGGCGGTCAGCATGATGATCGGAATCTGATTGTTTGCGCCACGCAAACGACGGCACGCAGTCAGGCCGTCTTCGCCGGGCAACATCAGGTCGAGGACGACCAGGTTGAACACTTCACGCGCCAGCAAACGATCCATCTGTTCGGTGTTCGGTACGGCGCGGGCACGATAGCCCTTGCTGACGAAAAAACGTTCCAGCAGGCTGCTGAGCCCCGGATCGTCGTCAACGATAAGAATTTTTTCGCCTTCAGCAGTTTGTGCAGTGCTGCTCATTGGATGCTCCTTTGATCTCGGTGCGCATTATGGCGTAGCTGCCGTTATACGCACCGTGTGCATTGTTAGCAGATTTTTCCTCTACCGCCAGCGACATGGCCTTTATGCCTACAGCCTGCGATGCCCCCATCGGGCAGAACGGCGGTTATAATGCGCGGCCTTTTGTGTCGGGCAACGTCTGATCGTTACTGCCGGTGGCGGCTTTTTATTTTTCATCGCCCGGCAGTAATTGTTCGATTCCACGGGTCAATGGGATGCCTTTTGATCCAGGTAGCGGCGCTCGCCAGGCCGCTCAACCAGACTCGCCGGGCCTTATTCCCTGCGCCCGCGAGCCTGCTTTCACAATTTGTCAGGTGGTTTTATGGACAGCATCAACAGCCGCATCGCCGAGGAACTCGGTGTACGCCCACAACAGGTCGAAGCGGCCGTCGCGCTACTCGATGAAGGCTCCACGGTGCCCTTCATCGCCCGCTACCGGAAAGAAGTGACCGGCAGCCTCGATGACACGCAATTGCGTCATCTGGAAGAGCGTCTGCGCTACCTGCGAGAACTCGACGAACGGCGCATCAGCATCCTTGCCAGCATTGAAGAGCAAGGCAAACTGACCCCGCAACTCGAACGCGATATCAAACTCGCCGACACCAAGACCCGCCTCGAAGACTTGTACCTGCCGTACAAGCAAAAACGCCGCACCAAGGGCCAGATCGCCCTGGAGGCCGGCCTTGGCGAACTGGCCGACGGCCTGTTCAACGACCCGAACCTGACGCCAGACACCGAAGCCGCACGCTTCGTCAACGCTGAAAAAGGCGTGGCGGACGTGAAAGCGGCCCTCGAAGGCGCCAAGTACATCCTCATGGAACGCTTCGCCGAAGACGCCAACCTGCTCGACAAGTTGCGCAGTTACCTGAAGCAGGAAGCCACCCTCAGTGCCCGCGTGATCGCCGGCAAGGAAGAAGAAGGCGCCAAGTTCCGCGACTATTTCGAACACGACGAACCGCTGAAAAGCATGCCATCGCACCGCGCCCTGGCGATTTTCCGTGGCCGCAACGAAGGCATTCTCAGCTCCGCACTGAAAGTCGGTGACGAGCTGCCGGGCACCATGCACCCGTGCGAGGGCATGATCGGTCAGCAATTCGGCATCGCCAACCAGAACCGCCCAGCCGACAAATGGCTCGGTGAAGTGGTGCGCTGGACCTGGAAGGTCAAGCTCTACACCCACCTGGAAACCGACCTGCTCGGCGAGCTGCGCGACGGCGCCGAGACCGAGGCGATCAACGTGTTCGCGCACAACCTGCACGACTTGCTGCTGGCCGCTCCCGCCGGCCCACGTGCCACGCTGGGCCTGGACCCGGGCCTGCGCACCGGTTGCAAGGTGGCGGTGGTCGACGCCACCGGCAAGCTGCTGGATCACGCCACGGTTTACCCGCACGTGCCGCACAACAAGTGGGACCAGACCATCGCCGTGCTCGCCGCCCTGTGCGCCAAGCACTCGGTGGACCTGATCGCCATCGGCAACGGCACTGCCAGCCGTGAAACCGACAAGCTCGCCGCGGACCTGATCAAAAAATACCCGGCGATGAAAATGACCAAGGTCATGGTCTCCGAAGCCGGCGCTTCGGTGTACTCGGCCTCGGAACTGGCCTCCAAGGAATTCCCGGACCTCGACGTGTCGATCCGTGGCGCGGTGTCGATTGCCCGTCGCTTGCAAGACCCGCTGGCCGAGCTGGTGAAAATCGATCCGAAATCCATCGGTGTCGGCCAGTACCAGCACGACGTGTCGCAGTTGAAACTGGCGCGTGGCCTGGACGCGGTGGTCGAGGACTGCGTGAACGCCGTTGGCGTCGACGTGAACACCGCCTCCGTTGCGCTGCTGGCCCGCATTTCCGGCCTCAACGCGACCCTGGCGCAGAACATCGTGACCCACCGCGATGAAAACGGTGCGTTCAAAACCCGCGCTGCCTTGAAGAAAGTCGCCCGTCTCGGCGAAAAGACCTTCGAACAGGCCGCCGGCTTCCTGCGCGTGATGAACGGTGACAACCCGCTGGACTCCTCCGCGGTTCACCCGGAAGCCTACCCGCTGGTGCAGCGCATCGCCGCTGAAACCGACCGCGATATCCGTTCGCTGATCGGCGACGCCGCTTTCCTCAAGCGTCTCGATCCGAAGAAGTACACCGACGAAACCTTCGGTCTGCCAACGGTCACCGACATCCTGCAAGAACTGGAAAAGCCGGGCCGTGACCCGCGTCCAGAGTTCAAGACTGCCGAGTTCCAGGAAGGCGTCGAAGACCTCAAGGACTTGCAGCTGGGGATGATCCTCGAAGGCGTGGTGACCAACGTGACCAACTTCGGTGCCTTCGTCGATATCGGCGTGCATCAGGACGGTTTGGTGCATATCTCCGCGCTTTCGGAGAAATTCATCAAGGATCCGCGTGAAGCGGTTAAAGCCGGTGACGTGGTCAAGGTCAAGGTCATGGAAGTCGACATCCCGCGTAAACGTGTGGGTCTGTCGATGCGCATGAGCGACACCCCGGGTGAGAAGATCGACGGCGCTCGTGGCGCGCGTCCAGGTTCAGCGCCGCGTCAGTCTTCGAACCCTGCACCGCGTAAAGAAACCACGGCAGCCGCTCCAGGCAACAATGCCATGGCGTCGCTGTTCGCCAATGCCAAGCAGCTGAAGAAACGCTGATGGAAATCCCTGCGGGGTTGACCGAAAGCGCTTTTTTCAAGCTGCTGGGTTGCCGCTTGCACAGTCTTGAGGTCGGGGTGGCGCAAGTCGCCCTGGCGCTTGAGCCGCAGCTGCGTAATCGCGGCGGCAAGCTGCACGGCGGGGCGTTGTTCAGTCTGGTGGACATTGCCATGGGGCTGGCTTGTTCCAGTTCCCATGGTTTTGACCAGCAGAGCGCGACCATCGAGTGCAAGATCAACTACATCCGCGCCGTGGCTGAAGGCGAGGTGATGTGCACGGCGCGGGTGATTCACCCGGGCCGGCGCACGCTGGTGGTCGAAGCCGATGTGATGCAAGGCGACAAACTGGTCGCAAAAGCACAAGGCACGTTCGCTGTCCTGTAGATGCGCATCATCAATTTGAGTTAATTTCGGCGCTGCGAAAGCTGCGCCGACGTTTCTTCGTGCGCGATAGCCAGTTTCAGGGATGGAGTATTGGCCTTTGCGAGTGGGTCATTGCAGCTCGATAATGAGGCGAAAACGCCAGTTTTAACTTCACCCTTGTAGACCGTCCTGCCCACCCCCATATTGGGGCGACTGACGCGTGAAGGAATCCAACTTGAGCGAACTTCTCAACCGCCGCCTGGCTCTGCTCGGCGAGCGCGCTAACCTCTCTCTGCTCGAACAGTGTCTTCACGGCATCGAACGTGAATGCCTGCGCGTGACGGGCGAAGGTCGCCTGGCGCAAACGCCGCACCCTGAAAGCCTGGGTTCCGCGCTGACCAACGAACAGATCACCACCGACTATTCCGAGTCGCTGCTGGAGTTCATCACGCCTGCCCTGCCGGACCCTGCGGACACGCTGGCGAGCCTGGACAAGATTCACCGTTTTGCCTACAGCAAGCTCGGCAACGAGTACCTGTGGAGTCCGTCGATGCCGTGCCCGCTGCCGGCCGAGGAAG
Organism: Pseudomonas sp. GW822-FHT04C11; assembly: GCF_058800905.1. Lineage (NCBI taxonomy): Bacteria > Pseudomonadati > Pseudomonadota > Gammaproteobacteria > Pseudomonadales > Pseudomonadaceae > Pseudomonas > Pseudomonas sp. GW822-FHT04C11. The sequence continues at coordinate 49,063 of NZ_JBXAMS010000018.1, forward strand.
ATATCCCGATCGCCTACTACGGCACCTCCAACATCGGTCAGCTCAAGTACGTCTACCGCAAGGGCCTGGCCCTGCGCTACGGCAAGACCATGCAGTGCATCGCCGGGATTCACTACAACTTTTCCCTGCCGGAAAAGCTCTGGCCGCTGCTCAAAGAGGCTGAAGGCTTTGTCGGCACCGACCGCGACTATCAGTCGGCGGCCTACATCGCGCTGATCCGCAATTTCCGCCGCTACAGCTGGCTGCTGATGTACCTGTTCGGTGCCTCGCCAGCGCTGGACGCCGGTTTCCTGCGCGGTCGCTCCCATCAGTTGGAGCAATTTGACGCCGAAACCCTGTACCTGCCGTACGCCACCAGCCTGCGCATGAGCGATCTGGGTTACCAGAGCAACGCGCAAGCCGGGCTGACGCCGTGCTACAACGACCTGAACAGCTACACCGACAGCCTGCGCAAAGCGGTTGCCACGCCGTACCCGCCGTACGTCGAAATCGGCACGCACCAGGACGGTGAGTGGGTTCAGCTCAATACCAACATCCTGCAGATCGAAAACGAGTACTACTCCAACATCCGCCCGAAACGCGTGACCTACACCGGCGAGCGGCCGATCCAGGCGCTGATGGCCCGTGGCATTCAGTACGTTGAAGTGCGCTTGCTGGACATCAACCCGTTCATGCCGATGGGTATCGACTTGCCGGAGGCACGTTTCCTCGACGCATTCCTGCTGTATTGCGCGCTGAACGACAGCCCGTTGCTGACCACCACCACCTGCGGCAACGCCACCTCGAACTTCCTCAGCGTGGTCAAGGAAGGTCGTCGTCCGGGCCTGCAATTGCAACGCGATGGCCAGTCGGTGGACATGAAGGAGTGGGCCAGCGAGCTGCTGGAAAAAATCGCCCCACTGGCGGCACTGCTCGACCAGAGCCACGGTGGCGACGCCCACAGCAAAGCCCTCGACGCGCAACGGGCAAAAATCCGCGACCCGTCCCTGACCCCTTCCGCGCAGGTGCTGGCAGCGATGACCGAGCACAAGGAAAGCTTCGCCCAGTTCTCCCTGCGTCAGAGTCAGGCGCACGCCGAGTTCTTCCGCAGCGAGCCGCTGCCTGCCGAAGAGCAGGCGCGCTTTGAAGAACTGGCGCGCTCGTCGCTGGCCCAGCAAACTGAGCTTGAGCAGAACGAAGTCGGCGATTTCGACGTGTTTGTCGGGTCGTATCAGGCGAGCATTCTGGCGATCAGTAACTAGATATACACCTCTGTGGCGAGGGAGCTTGCTCCCGCTGGAGTCCGAAGGACTCCCAATTCCAGCGATAGTGTTTTACCTGATAAAACCCGTCGCTGATTTTGCGTCTGCTTCGCAGACGAGCGGGAGCAAGCTCCCTCGCCACAATGCTGTACACAGGTCGCTGTCAGGTTTTTCCGCTCATAAGCTCATTCGAAAAAGTTATTTATTTTCGAATTCTTAGATCATTTAGTCTCATCACTCGCCGAAACCCCGGCCGCCTGATGAGGACTTTCATGATGAAACTGCACTTCCCCCTTCGCCTCCTGGCGGCCGCGTCCCTGGCTGCAGCGAGCTTTTTCGCTCAGGCGGCAGACGTCACCGTCGCCTACCAGACCACCGTCGACCCAGCCAAAGTCGCCCAGGCTGATGGCAGTTACGAAACCGCCACCCACGCCAAAATCGACTGGCGCAAGTTCGACAACGGAGCCGACATCATCGCCGCCATCGCCTCGGGTGATGTGCAGATCGGCTACCTCGGCTCCAGCCCGCTGACGGCTGCAATCACCCGCAAGGTTCCGGTCGAAACCTTCCTCATCGCCACCCAGATCGGTGCCGCCGAAGCACTGGTGGCCCGCGATGGTTCCGGGATCAAGACCCCGCAGGACCTGATCGGCAAGAAAATCGCCGTGCCATTCGTTTCCACCGGTCACTACAGCCTGCTGGCCGCGCTCAAGCACTGGAACATCGACCCATCAAAAGTCCAGATCCTCAACCTCGCGCCGCCGGCAATCATTGCCGCATGGAAACGCGGTGACATCGACGCCACCTACGTGTGGGACCCGGCACTGGGCGTTGCCAAGGAAAACGGCAAGGTGCTGATCACTTCCGGCGAACTGGCCAAGTTCGGCGCGCCGACCTTCGATGCGTGGATCGTGCGCAAGGATTTCGCCGAGAAGCACCCGGAAATCGTCAGTGCCTTCGCCAAAGTCACCCTCGACGCCTATGCCCACTACCGCAAGGACCCGCAAGCCTGGCTGGCGGATAAGGGCAACGTCGACAAACTGGTAAAACTCTCCGGCGCCAAGGCCAGCGACATCCCGTTGCTGCTGCAAGGCAACGTCTACCCACTGGCGGCTGATCAGGTGATCACCCTCGGCGCGCCGACCACCAAGGCCATCACCGACACCGCGGCGTTCCTCAAGGAACAAGGCAAGGTTGAGGCTGTGCTGCCGGACTACGCCCCTTACGTCAGCGCCAAGTACATCACTAATTGATCGGGAGTTGACCGCGATGGCCTTGCTTCAGCTGGAGCGCATCAGCGCACAGTACCCCGGCACTGCCGAACCGGTGCTGGCGGACATTTCCTTAAGCCTTGGGCCCCAGCAATTGCTGGTCGCCCTCGGCCCGTCCGGCAGCGGCAAGACCTCGCTGTTGAACCTGATCGCCGGCTTCGTCGAACCCAGCGCCGGACGCATCACCCTTGACGGCGTGCCGGTCAAAGGTCCGGGCGCCGAGCGTGGCGTGGTGTTCCAGGACGACGCGCTGCTGCCCTGGCAGGACGTGTTGGCCAATGTCGGTTTCGGTCTGGAACTGGCCGGTGTACCGCGTGATAAACGCGAAGTCCGTGCCCGGGAAATGCTCGCGCTGGTCGACCTCGCAGGCTTTGATGCGCGCCGCATCTGGCAGCTCTCAGGCGGTCAGAAACAACGTGTCGGCCTGGCCCGCGCACTCGCTGCCGACCCACGCGTGCTGCTGATGGACGAACCCTTCGGCGCCCTCGACGCGTTCACCCGCGAACAGATGCAGGAACTGTTGCTGCAAGTCTGGCGACGCACCGCCAAACCGGTGTTCCTGATTACCCATGACATTGAAGAAGCAGTATTCCTGGCCACGGATCTGATTCTGTTGGCGCCCAACCCTGGGCAAATCGTCGAGCGCCTGCAGCTGGATTTCGGTCAGCGTTACGCCGCTGGCGAATCGGCTCGGGCGATCAAATCCGACCCACGCTTTATCGAAACCCGCGAACACGTACTCGCCCGTGTGTTCTCCCAACGCAGCGCCGCCCAGCGGCAGGAGCGCGCATGAGCAGTTATGAAATCCCGGCCACGACGGCCAGCCCCACCAGCCCATCGACGCTGATTCCGCTGCGTCGCAGCCTCGGCACACGCTGGATCAGCGTACTGACGCTGATCGCTTTGCTCGCGGTTTGGTGGGCTGTTACCGCCAGTGGTCTGATCGAGCCGTTGTTCCTGCCACCGCCGGCGGCTGTCCTGCAAAAAGGCTGGTTGCTGGCGACCACGGGCTATATGGACTCGACCCTCTGGCAGCATTTGGGCGCAAGCCTCAGCCGGATTGGTCTGGGCCTGGGCTTTGCAGTCCTGACCGCCGTGCCGGTCGGTATCGCCATTGGTCACAACCGCATCGCACGCGGCGTTCTCGACCCGCTGATCGAGTTCTACCGGCCGATACCACCGTTGGCCTATCTGCCGTTGATCGTGATCTGGTGCGGCATTGGTGAGCTGTCCAAGGTGTTGCTGATCTATCTGGCGATCTTCGCCCCGATCGCCATCGCCACCGCGACTGGCGTACGCACCGTCGACCCCGCCAAATTGCGCGCCGCTCAGTCGTTAGGCGCGACCCGGGCCCAGCTGATTCGCCATGTGATTTTGCCAAGTGCCTTGCCGGACATTCTGACCGGCGTGCGTATTGGCTTGGGCGTGGGTTGGTCGACGCTGGTGGCTGCCGAGTTGATCGCCGCCACCAGCGGCCTGGGCTTCATGGTGCAGTCGGCCGCGCAATTTCTGGTCACCGATGTGGTGGTGCTGGGGATTCTGGTGATCGCGCTGATCGCCTTCGCCATGGAAATGGGCCTGCGAGCGCTGCAACGCAAACTGGTGCCGTGGCATGGCCAGGCGCATTGAGACGTTTTTTTAAGCACTGACTACGCCGACAGTTCGGCGCCCGAATTGAAGAGAAAGCCATGAGCAGCCTGACCGTCACCCCACTCAGCACCGCCCTCGGCGCGCAGATCAGCGGCGTCGATATCTCCCAGCCGCTGAACCTCGAACAGCGCGATGCGATCGAGCAGGCACTGCTCAAGCACCAAGTGCTGTTCTTCCGCGAGCAGCCGATCAACCCACAGCAGCAGGCACGCTTCGCGGCGAATTTCGGCGACCTGCATATTCACCCGATCTACCCGAATGTACCGGAACAGCCAGAAGTGTTGATCCTCGACACCGCTCATACCGATGTGCGTGACAACGCCGTGTGGCACACCGACGTGACCTTCCTGCCGACCCCGGCCCTTGGCGCGGTGCTCAGCGCCAAGCTGTTACCGGAGTTTGGTGGCGACACCTTGTGGGCCAGCGGTATTGCGGCGTACGAAGCCCTGTCGACGCCTCTGCAAAACCTGCTGCAAGGCCTGACCGCGACCCACGATTTCGTCAAATCCTTCCCGCTGGAGCGCTTTGGCACCACGCCTGAAGCCTTGGTTCAGTGGGAGGCCGCCCGCAAGAAAAATCCACCGCTGTCGCATCCGGTGATCCGCACGCACCCGGTGAGCGGGCGCAAGTCGTTGTTCGTCAATGAAGGCTTCACGACGAAGATCAATGAGCTCTCGGAAACCGAAAGCGAGGCGATTCTGAAGCTGCTGTTCGCCCATGCTACCCGGCCGGAATTTACCATTCGCTGGCGTTGGCAGGAGAACGACGTGGCGTTCTGGGATAACCGCGTAACCCAGCATTTTGCGGTGGACGACTACCGGCCGGCACGGCGGGTGATGCACCGGGCGACGGTGTTGGGGGATGTGCCGTTTTTCAGATGAGATGATCGTTCCCACGCGGGTGCGTGGGAACGATCATTACGGGGTTATTCCGCCGTCGAAGGCTTCTCCCACAAATTGATCCCGCCCTCCTGGGCAAAGCGGTCAATTTCTTCCAGTTCCTCAACGCTGAAGCTCAAGTTTTTCAACGCCCCGACGTTCTCGATAATCTGCTCTGGTCGGCTCGCGCCTATCAGCGCTGAGGTCACACGCGGGTCGCGCAGTGTCCAGGCCAGGGCCATTTGCGCCAGGCTTTGGCCACGGCGCTTGGCGATTTCGTTGAGGGCGCGCACCAGGGCGATGTTGGCATCGGACAGGTGCGAGGCTTGCAACGAGTCACCGCCCGGACGATTGACCCGTGCATCTTTGGGTACGCCGTTGAGGTACTTGTCGGTCAACAACCCCTGAGCCAACGGCGTGAAGGCAATCACACCCGCGCCGAGTTCATCGGTGGCGTCCAGCAGATCCTTTTCCACCCAACGGTTGAGCAGGTTATAGGCCGGCTGGTGGATCAACAGCGGGACCTTCCACTCTTTCAGCAGTGCAGCCATTTCGCGGGTTTTCGCCCCGGAATACGACGAGATACCGATGTACAGCGCCTTGCCCTGCTGCACGGCGGTGGCCAGCGCACTAGCGGTTTCTTCCAGCGGAGTGTCCGTGTCGAAGCGGTGGGAGTAGAAAATATCCACATAGTCGACGCCCAAGCGTTGCAGACTCTGGTCGAGGCTGGCCAGCACGTATTTGCGCGAGCCACCGCCCTGGCCGTAAGGGCCCGGCCACATGTCCCAACCGGCCTTGCTGGAGATGATCAGCTCGTCGCGGTACTGCTTGAAGTCTTCGCGCAGCAAACGGCCGAAATTGATCTCGGCACTGCCGTACGGCGGGCCGTAGTTGTTGGCCAGGTCGAAGTGATTGATACCCAGGTCGAAGGCAGTACGCAGCAAGGATCGCTGGGTATCGATCGGCGTGCTGTCGCCGAAGTTGTGCCACAAGCCCAGCGACAGTGCCGGCAGCACCAGCCCGCTGCGACCGACGCGGCGGTAAGGAATGGAGTCGTAACGATCAGCAGCAGCGGTGTAAGTCATCGAGCCCTCTCTTGTTATGAGCGACGAAGTCGTCAGCGTTGCCCAGCATACGCTCAGGCAACGCATTCAAAACGGGGAGTTCGACTAAATGCTGAAACGTTTCATACAGTTCTTGATTTGGTCCTTACGCCGACAGTTCGCGCAGGGCCGCTGCTGCCAGAAACCCGGATCTTGAGTTGTACCGTTGATCGCGTCTGACCGTCTGATCAATGCGCTCCAGCAACTGCTCTGGCAACGTTGCATTGAAACGCACGGACTTGCCGAAATACGGCGTCACATCAAACTCGACCACTGCCCAAACACCTCCCGCGTAATCCGGGTTTTCGAAGTGCTCGTCGATCTCGCGCACCTGCGGCAACGGATCGCCATCAGCGACCAGTCCTTCGTAATGCAACGCCAGCGCTTCTTTAACGTTTTCGAGCGCCTGCGCCACCGTTCCACCTGCTGAGAAACAACCCGCAACGTCGGGGATGATCACGCCGTAATCTGAGTCGGCATCCTTGTGCAGTACGACTGGGAATTTCATGGGAATAGGCCCTTCCAATCCGCCCCCATCGGGGCGTTGATCGATATTCTCCAGGCTCATTTCAAGCCCGCCTGTTTCAAAATGCTGTTGATTGTTCCCCTTGTCGTCAGCATCTGCTGCGACTTTACCCGGCAAAGGGACACCCCAATACACACCATACACACTCGGTTAAATATTAGCCCATCGCAAACACCCGAACTCGTGGCGACATGTGTCGGTTGTGCGGGCAGAACATCGACACCGGCATTGGAGGTGCCCGCCAGTGGGTTGGTTTAAGCGCCATTGTGCTAAACGGCGCCTATGCTCGGTATGACAAATACCGACTCAGGAGCACACTTCATGCACACCACGATCATCATCACCTTCGGCCTGGTCTTGCTGGCGCTGATGCTGTTCATCGGTGAAAAGCTCGGCTTCAGCCGCCAGACCCTGACCTACAGTTTCGTCGTCCTGTGGCTGGCGCTGACGGTGATCAACGGCGCTATCGGCATGATCACCGCCGGGCAACCGCTAATCTCCGAATTGATGGTGGGCTTCATGGTGTTCAGCGTACCGGTGGCCGCTCTGGTGTTGTTCATGACCTTGAACATCGCCTGAGCACCACCGGCCTCGATCAGCGCACCAGATGCAGGAACTGCATGTGTCGCTCGTACTGATCGAGGATGTCGTTGATGATTTGCTCCTTGGTGTAGCCCACCAGATCGTAATCCTGACTGCCTTCGCTCAGGTGCACTTCAGCCCGGTAGTAGCGACGGTTGTTGAGCTCTTTGGAGCCCATCCCGCCACGGGCGAAGGACGGTGTGAAGTAACCGCGCATTTGCGCCTGGTAGATGAACGGATGCTGCTCACCGTGACCAATTTCCAGGCTGACACTGTCGTTGGCCGGGTCCGGTTGGGTGACTACGTTCAAGCCTTTTTCAGCGAACACCGCCGTCACTTCTTCAATCGCCGGACGCACCGTCGTGTCGAGAAAACGGTACACCTCGTCACGCGACGGAAAGTGCACAGCCTGACTCAGACGCTGACGCCAGCCACCCTTACCGCGCCGTGACGACGCCGAGACCGGCGCCAACGAATGCAACTGGGCGATCTGCTTTTGCGATTCGAGGTAGAACGCCTTGTGCAGCCCCCACATCATCAGCAACAGAATCAGCGAGAACGGCAACGAGGTCAGTACCACCGCTGACTTCAACGAGTCGATGCTGCCGGCAAACAACAATGCACTGGTGACCAGCGCGGTCATCGCGCCCCAGAACACCCGCAACCATTTCGGCCCGTCTTCATCGGCGTTACCGCCCTTGGCCGACAGCGTCGAGAGCACCACGGTGCCGGAGTCGGCCGAGGTGACGAAGAACACGAAGCTGATGAACACCGTAACGGCGATCACCGTTTTACTCCATGGGTAGGTTTCCAGCAGCAAGTAGAGGGTCATCGACGGGTTCTCGATGGCCGACAGGCCAAGGGCACTCATGCCGTGGTTGAGTACCTGGTCGATGGCGCTGTTACCGAAGATCGACATCCACGCCAGGGTGAAGCCGAGCGGAATCAACAGCACACCGAAGACGAATTCACGGATGGTCCGACCACGGGAAATACGTGCGATGAACAGGCCCACGAACGGCGACCACGCGATCCACCAGGCCCAGTAGAACACCGTCCAGCCGCCCAGCCAGTCGCTGGGTTTGTCATAGGCATAAAGGTCGAAACTCTTCATCGGCAAGGCGCCGAGGTAATCGCCGAGGTTCTGGATCAGAGTATTGAGCAGGTGCTGGGTAGGGCCGGCGAACAACACGAACAGCAACAGCGCACAGGCCAGCAGCATGTTGATGTCGGACATCACCCGCACGCCTTTATCGACGCCGGCGACGGCAACGATGATCGCCGCGCCCATCATCAGCGTGATCAGGCCGACCTGAATCCACTGGGTGTGGGCAATGCCGAACAAGTAGTCGAGGCCGGAGTTGAGGTGCAACACGCCGAAACCCATGTCAGCGCCCAGACCGAACACCGTGGCGATGATGCCGAAGCCATCCACCGCGTAACCGATCGGGCCGTTGATGCGTTTGCCGATCAGCGGATAAAGCGCCGAGCGCAGGGCCAGCGGCAGGTTATGCCGATAGGCGAAATAGGCCAGCGCCATGCCGACAAACGCGAACACGCCCCAGCCGTGGAGGCCCCAATGCAGAAACAGCACCTGCATCGCCTGGCGTGCCGCATCGGCCGTGCCGGCCTCGCCCTGCGGCGGTTGCAGCATGTGCGTCAGCGGTTCAGAGACGCAGAAGAAAAACAGCGTGATGCTGATCCCGGCGGCGAACAACATGCCGGCCCAGGACAGGTAACTGAATTCGGGCTCGTCGTGGTCGGCACCGAGCTTGATCTTGCCGTAGCCGGACAAGGCGGTGACCACCACGAAGACCAGATACAGGGTCATCGCCAGCATGTAGTACCAGCCGACCGTGTTGGCCGCCCAGTTTTGCGCCGCCAGCAACCAGGCGCCGGACTCTTGCGGGAAGGCGATGACCACTAGGCCGAACAGTAAAATGAAGGTCGCCGCGAAGTAGAACACCGGCGGATTCATGCGGATCTGGCCGCTTGGAGGGGTGAACGATGCACTCATGAAACGTGCACCTCGAGGGGGTAAAACGTGGCTGTCAATAACGGACTCAGCAAAGGCTAGCCTCCTGTTGTGAGCGGGCAGCGAACCACCGGTTTAACTTGAATGAACGTTCAAGTTAAACATGGATAGGCTGTGAGGACTAATCGCGAGGTTCGGCGGTACGTCTGTGGCGAGGGAGCTTGCTCCCGCTGGGACGCGCAGCGGCCCTAAAAACATAGAAGCTGACGACTGCTTCGCCCGAACGCGGACCGGCCGACGGGAGCAAGCTCCCTCGCCACAAAAATGAGTGCCTTCACGCCAGCTCAAGGAGGGAATGGCTGGAACTATCATCAGCCTCAGGGCTTACTTCTGCGTCCCGTCATCATGCTGCAAGTTCGCCTGGGTCAAATTGCATCCGGCCGGTACGCTGCGAGTCAGCCAGACGTTGCCGCCGATGGTCGAGCCCTTGCCGATGGTGATCCGCCCGAGGATGGTCGCACCGGCATAGATCACCACATCGTCTTCGACGATCGGATGGCGCGGATGGCCTTTCTGCAACTGGCCGTCTTCATCAGCCGGGAAGCGTTTGGCGCCGAGGGTCACGGCCTGGTAAATGCGTACCCGCTCGCCGATGATCGCGGTTTCGCCGATCACCACGCCCGTGCCGTGGTCGATGAAGAAGCTACGGCCGATCTGCGCGCCCGGGTGAATGTCGATGCCGGTGGCCGAGTGCGCGATTTCCGCACTGATCCGCGCCAGCAATGGCAGCCCGGCGCGGTACAAATGGTGGGCCAGACGATGGTGAATCACCGCCAGAATCCCCGGATAGCACAGCAGCACTTCATCGACACTGCGTGCTGCCGGGTCACCGTGATACGCCGCCAGTACATCGGAATCCAACAGGCTGCGCAGACCTGGCAAGGCCAGGGCGAAATCCTGGATCAGGCTGATCGCCCGCGCCTCGACTTCGGTATCGACCTGGGCGCTTTGTCGCGCGACATAGCGCAGCTCCAACCGCGCCTGAGCCAGCAGCGCGTTCAGCGCCACATCCAGCGTATGCCCGACGTAAAAGTCTTCGCTCTCTTCACGCAGATCCACCGGGCCCAGGCGCATCGGGAACAGCGCACCGCACAATGCTTCGAGAATCTCCGCCATCGCCGCACGCGATGGCAGCTCACGCCCGCCCTGCTCGCCGCTGATACGACCGTTCTGCGCACGCCACTGGTCGCGGGCAGTGCGCAGTTGGCTGACGATAGTCTGTAATTGCCAATGGCTGGAACGCTGGCTCACGGTAAAACTCCTCACGTGCGGCGGCCGGACAGTAAGGCCGCCTGAACGGAGTTCACTTTACGGTATGCGCTCAAAGCGGAATTAAGAACGAATAGTGCTGTATTAAGCACTTTTTGGCATAAGCGACATTGTCGGTTGCCCGAGCAAATCGGCCTGCCTATAGTCCAGTCATCTCCCACAACCCGTGCGGCCCCATGATCAAACAACAGCTGGCTCGTTTTAATCGTCTGGACCTTCTTGCCAATGCTACCGCGCTGGAAAAACTCGAACGCTTGTCGGCCTGGCTAGGGCGTGATGTCTACGTCAAACGTGACGACCTGACACCGCTGGCCATGGGCGGCAACAAGCTGCGCAAACTCGAATACCTCGCCGCCGACGCGCTCGCGCAAGGTGCCGATACGCTGATCACCGCTGGCGCCATCCAGTCCAACCATGTGCGTCAGACGGCAGCGCTTGCCGCCAAACTGGGCCTGGGCTGCGTCGCCTTGCTGGAGAATCCGATCGGCACTGATGACAGTAATTACCTGGGCAACGGCAATCGCCTGCTGCTGGACTTGTTCGATGCCAAGGTCGAGCTGGTAGAGAACCTCGATAACGCCGACCAACAGTTACAAGCCCTGGCCGAGCGTCTGCGCAGTAACGGCAAAAAACCTTATCTGGTGCCGATTGGCGGCTCCAACGCCTTGGGCGCGCTGGGCTATGTACGAGCCGGACTGGAGCTGGCCGGGCAAATCGAGGACAGCGGCCTGGAGTTCGCCGCCGTGGTGCTGGCTTCGGGCAGCGCCGGGACTCACAGCGGTCTGGCGTTGGCGCTGAGCGAAGTACTGCCGGACTTGCCGGTGATCGGCGTCACCGTTTCGCGCAGCGACGAAGACCAGCGGCCGAAAGTCCAGGGCCTGGCCGAGCGCACTGCCGAACTGCTGGGCGTGAACCTGCCGGCGAGTTTCAAGGTGCAATTGTGGGACGAGTATTTCGCTCCGCGTTACGGCGAGCCGAACGCTGGAACCCTCGCTGCCGTCAAGTTGCTGGCCAGCCAGGAAGGGCTGTTGCTCGACCCGGTCTACACCGGCAAGGCCATGGCCGGCTTGCTCGACGGTATCGGCCGGCAGCGCTTCAATGACGGCCCGATCATCTTCCTGCACACCGGAGGTGCGCCGGCGTTGTTTGCCTATAGCTCGGCGTTTTGAGCCAGCCGGAAAAAGATCTTCTGTGGTGAGGGAGCAAGCTCCCTCACCATAGGAATTACACGAAGCATTTATATTCCAATAAAGAATAACAAGCTGAATTTATATTATTTTCACATCTAAAAGCCTCGTCATATAGTCGCGCCGCAGGCGCAATTGCCGCGAGACGCATACGCTGCTTTTAGGGCACGATGTTGCAGCCGTTCAATTCTCGGTTTTGCCTGCTTCTCCAAAAAACGTCTTCATAAAAAACACAGGGGCTTGTCATGAATTTTTCCGCATTTCGTCGAAATCTGCTGGTGGGCTCGTTGGGCCTGGTACTCGGTGCTGGCCTGTTGGGGCAAGCGGTGGCCGGTGAGCAGCTGCAAAAAATCAAGGAAGCCGGCGTGATCAACGTCGGCCTGGAAGGCACTTATCCACCGTTCAGTTTCGTCGATGCCAACGGCAAACTGGCCGGCTTCGAAGTGGAGTTCTCCGAAGCCCTGGCCAAAGAGCTGGGCGTGAAGGTCAAACTGCAACCGACCAAATGGGACGGCATCCTCGCGGCGCTGGAATCCAAGCGCCTGGACGCAGTGATCAACCAGGTGACGATCTCCGAAGAGCGCAAGAAGAAATATGACTTCTCCGAGCCTTACACCGTTTCCGGGATTCAGGCGCTGGTGCTGACGAAGAAGGTTGCGGAGCTGAACATCAAGACCGCCGCCGACCTGACCGGCAAGAAAGTCGGTGTAGGCCTGGGCACCAACTACGAACAGTGGGTAAAAACCAATGTGCCGGGTGCTGAAGTCCGCACCTACGAAGATGATCCGACCAAGTTCCAGGACCTGCGCGTTGGCCGCACCGACGTCATTCTGATCGACCGCCTCGCCGCGCTGGAATACGCCAAGAAGGCCAAGGACACCACCGCCGCTGGCGAAGCGTTCTCCCGTCAGGAAGCCGGCATTGCCCTGCGCAAAGGCGAGCCTGAGCTGCTGGCTGCGGTGAACAAGGCCATCGACAAGCTGCGTGCCGACGGTACGCTGAAAAAGCTTTCGGAAAAATACTTCAGCGCTGACGTCACCCAATAATGGAAGAAGCTTTCCAACTCGCACTGGACTCCGCGCCCTTTTTGCTCAAGGGCGCGTATTTCACGGTCATCCTCAGCCTGGGCGGGATGTTCTTTGGTCTGTTGCTGGGGTTTAGCCTGGCCTTGATGCGCTTGTCGCGCTTCAAGCTGGTGAGCTGGATCGCCCGCATCTATGTGTCGTTCTTTCGCGGCACGCCGTTGCTGGTGCAACTGTTCGTGATCTATTACGGCTTGCCGCAATTGGGTATCGAACTTGATCCGCTGCCAGCGGCCTTGATCGGCTTCTCGCTGAACATGGCTGCCTACGCCTGCGAAATCCTCCGTGCCGCGATCAGTTCCATTGAGCGCGGCCAATGGGAAGCCGCTGCCAGTATCGGCATGACCCGCGCGCAAACCCTGCGCCGGGCCATCCTGCCGCAAGCTGCGCGAACGGCGTTGCCGCCACTGGGCAACAGCTTCATTTCGCTGGTCAAGGACACCGCGCTGGCGGCGACCATTCAGGTGCCGGAACTGTTCCGTCAGGCACAGCTGATCACCGCCCGTACCTTCGAAATTTTTACCATGTATCTTGCCGCCGCACTGATCTACTGGGTGCTTGCAACGGTGCTCTCGCACCTGCAAAACCAGTTGGAAGAGCGGGTCAATCGGCACGACCAGGAGTCCTGACCCCATGATTGTCGTGGAAAAACTGACAAAGCAGTTCAAGGGTCAAGTGGTGCTCAATGGCATCGATCTGAAGGTTGAAGAAGGCGAGGTGGTGGCGATCATCGGACCTAGCGGCTCGGGCAAGACCACCTTCCTGCGTTGCCTGAACTTTCTTGAAGAACCCACCAGCGGCCGGATCAAGGTCGGCGACATCGAGATCGATGGCAGCCGCCCGCTGAACCAGCAGCAGAGCCTGGTGCGCCGGTTGCGCCAGCATGTCGGTTTCGTGTTTCAGAACTTCAATCTGTTCCCTCATCGCACGGCCCTGGAAAACGTCATCGAAGGCCCTTTGGTGGTGAAGAAAATGCCAAAGGACCAAGCATTGGCGCTGGGTCGAAAACTGCTGGCCAAGGTCGGCCTGGCAGGCAAGGAAGACGCCTATCCGCGCAGGCTGTCCGGTGGGCAGCAACAGCGCGTGGCAATCGCCCGGGCGCTGGCCATGGAGCCGGAAGTGATCCTCTTCGACGAGCCAACCTCGGCGCTCGATCCGGAACTGGTCGGCGAAGTGCTGGCGGCCATTCGCAGTCTGGCCGAAGAAAAACGCACGATGGTCATCGTTACCCACGAAATGAGTTTTGCTCGTGATGTGGCGAACCGGGTGGTGTTTTTCGACAAGGGCGTCATCGTCGAACAAGGTGAAGCAAAGGCATTGTTTGCCAATCCAAAAGAAGAACGAACCCGACAATTCCTCAACAAGTTCCTCAACTCCTGAAGTTAACAATCACCATCAGAAATAGAGTAAGCACTGTCAACTTCCACGGAAGGAAGTGACATTTATCACACCACTTGACTCGTCTCACCCGCCTCCCGCCGATTTCCGTAATTAATTAATCACCCCAGTCGAAAGCGGTATATAGATACCTCCTGCAACATCCTCCCGCCACGTAACCTCCAACACACTCAGACTGATTCAATGCCGAAAAACACTGGAAACACTGGCTCACAAATCGAGCGCACCCAGGAAAAAGCCGAACAGCATGTCCATCGATCGCTAATTAGAGGTAGGAAATATCTGAATAGCCTGGCATTCCCACGTTCTCAACTTGCGTCTATTGACACCCCGTCGACCACTCCCTTATCTAGTCGCTAACAGGCATTTCACAGTACTTGAATATAGTTAATCGCCTACTACCCTAACGCCTTCGACACTTCCGAAATGGACTTCGCTGCGATGTTTCAAGGAGAACACACATGACTTGTATGTCGAACAAAGTTGAACTGGCGGCTCCCGGCCTGACGCAGTCGCCCGGCTCTGCCATCAACATCACTTCCGCGGCTTACCTGCTGATCGAAATACCACCTTATGCCGGTATGGACGAAGGTGATCTGATCGAACTGTTCTGGGATAACTGCTATGTGGCCTCAAAGGTGCTCAACCGCGCAGAAGTCGGTCAGCCACTCAACCTGCGGATTCCCGAGAGTTTTATCCGCAACGGCAGCTCGCGTATCCACTACCGGCTCATGCAAGTCGGGCAAGGCCCGGCGCTGTCCGCGGCGAAACAGCTCCAGGTCAAACTCGACTGCCCGGGTGGTCAGCCACACACCCTGTGCGCAGATGAAAACCAGCACCTGGAGCCATTGGGTATTCCCGAGATGATTCGCCGTCACGGGGTCAATCCGAACCAGATCAAACGTGGCGTGCCACTGATCATCGAACCTTATCTGAACATGGCGGCTGATGATGAAATCACCCTGCGCTGGGGCGATGTGCGCATGGACCTGCCCAAGATCAAACCCGGCGAAGTCGGCCACCCGATCAACGTCTGGGTGCCGCCCTCAGTGATTCTTGAAGCCGGTGAAGATAACCGGCTGGAAGTCACCTACTGCATCCTCGATCGCGTCGGTAACAACTCGCGCTGGGCGCCGGCACGCACCTTGAAAGTCGGCTGCGCCAATACCTACCTGAAAGTACCGGCCAGGAAGTGCTGAAGGCCCCTGCCCCCTGCGACCGATGAGATCCCTGTAGCAGCTGGCGCAGCCAGCTGCTACAGGGTTGCGTTTACATCCGCCCATGCGAACAACCACAGGGCTGATGACACCCTTCTATGCATATTCCTAAAAGTTAGTTCATTAATTTTTTATACGCGTTTAGGGTATATGAACCGGACCACCGGACATTCTTGATTTTGATTTCGCCGCACGCTGCGGCTTATCCATGAGATGTGAGGTAGGTATGGTCAGGAACATAATCACCCCGGTGCAAATCGCCAGGGCATTGCGTGCAGCCAAGGAGCGGCGCTGATGTCTAATCTGGCAGATGCAAACGTTCAGAGTGATCTGGACATTCCCCCGCTGTTGTTGCCCGCACACGTTTTGCGCAATGACGCACAAGCCCTCGAAGCAGCCCGTGAACTCGCTCAGGTCGCCC
The DNA here is from genome assembly GCF_058800905.1 of Pseudomonas sp. GW822-FHT04C11. NCBI lineage: Bacteria > Pseudomonadati > Pseudomonadota > Gammaproteobacteria > Pseudomonadales > Pseudomonadaceae > Pseudomonas > Pseudomonas sp. GW822-FHT04C11. Next base: position 64,923 of record NZ_JBXAMS010000018.1, read on the forward strand.
GCTTGCAAGCCGCTCGACGCGATCAACAGCGCAAGTTGCCCTGGGCGGAAATCGAACAATTCACCCGCAGTGGCCTGGGCAGTATTGCCATTGGCAAAGCGTTCGGCGGCCCCGAGGTTTCATTCGTCACCATCGCTGAAGTCTTCGCGATCATTTCCGCGGCCGACCCGGCACTCGGGCAAATCCCGCAGAACCACTTCGGGATTCTCAACCTGCTCCAGCACACCGCCAACGAACGGCAGAAAAAGCAGCTGTTCCAGAGCGTGCTCGACGGCTGGCGAATCGGCAACGCAGGCCCGGAACGCGGCACCAAAAACACCCTGGAGCTCAAGGCCCGCATCACCGCCGACGGTGATGGCTACGTCATCAATGGTCAGAAGTTTTACTCCACGGGCGCGCTGTTCGCGCACTGGGTCGCAGTCAAGGCACTCAACGACGACGGCAAGCAAGTCATCGCTTTCGTCCGTCGCGGCACTCCGGGGCTGCGCATCGTCGACGACTGGTCGGGCTTCGGCCAGCGCACCACGGCCAGTGGCACCGTGCTGCTGAACAATGTGCGGGTCGATGCTGATCTGGTGGTGGAAAACTGGCGGATCAACGACAGCCCGAACATCCAGGGCGCCGTGTCACAGCTGATTCAAGCCGCCATCGACGCCGGCATTGCCCGCGGCGCCATCGATGACGCCATCAGCTTCGTTCGCGAACGCGCACGGCCGTGGATCGACGCCAACGTCGAACGCGCCAGCGATGACCTCTACGTGATTGCCGACATCGGCAAACTGAAAATCGAACTGCACGCTGCCGAAGCGCTACTGCGCAAAGCCGGAAAAGTGCTCGATCAAGTCAGCGCCGCGCCGGTCACCGCCGAATCCGCCGCACGCGCCTCGATTGCCGTCGCCGAAGCCAAGGTGCTGACCACCGAAATCTCGCTGCTGGCCAGCGAAAAGCTCTTCGAGCTGGCCGGCAGCCGCGCCACCCTTGCCGAGTTCAACCTCGACCGCCACTGGCGCAACGCACGCGTGCACACCCTTCACGATCCGGTGCGCTGGAAATACCACGCCGTGGGCACTTATCACCTGAACGGCACTTTACCCGCACGACATTCCTGGATCTGAACGACCAGAACACTTTTGACCAGATCTCTGGAGAAACACATGACTCTTTCTCACCCCGTCGCGGTCATCACCAGCGATGAGCAAGCCCTTGTCGTCGCCAGCGATCTGGCCGAAGACTTCAAACGCGACAGCGCCCTGCGCGACCGTGAGCGACGCCTGCCCTACCCCGAACTGGAAGTCTTTTCGCGCTCCGGCCTGTGGGGCATCAGCGTGCCCAGGGAATACGGCGGTGCGGGGGTTTCCAACGTCACCCTGGCCAAAGTCATCGCACTGATCGCCCAGGCCGACGGTTCGCTGGGGCAGATCCCGCAGAACCACTTTTATGCCCTCGAAGTGCTGCGCGTAAACGGTACATCCGAGCAGAAAAAACGCCTGTACGCCGAAGTCCTCGCCGGTCAGCGCTTCGGCAATGCACTGGCCGAACTCGGGACCAAAACCGCTCTCCACCGGGTCACCAGCCTGACTCCCGATGGCAACGGTTTTCGCATCAACGGCCGCAAGTTCTACTCCACCGGGGCGATCTACGCACAACGGATTCCGACCACGGTGGTCGATGAAAACGGCGTCCAGCAACTGGCCTTCGTCCCGCGTGACAGCCAGGGCCTGACGGTCATCGATGACTGGAGCGGCTTCGGCCAACGCACCACCGGCAGCGGTTCGGTGGTGTTCGAAGACGTCTACGTCTCGGCAGACGACGTGATCCCGTTTCAAAGCGCCTTCGAACGTCCGACCCCGGTCGGCCCGCTGGCGCAGATTCTCCACGCGGCCATCGATACCGGCATTGCTCGCGCTGCCTATGAAGACGCGCTGCATTTCGTGCGAAGCAAAACCCGCCCGTGGATCGACTCCGGCAATGACAACGCCACCGAAGACCCGCTGACGATCAAAAGCTTTGGCCACCTGAGCATTCGCCTGCACGCGACGGAAGCACTGCTGGAGCGTGCAGGAGAATTCCTCGACCGCGCCCAGGCCGACACCAACGCCGAAACGATCGCGGCGGCCTCGATTGCCGTGGCCGAAGCGCGCGCCATCAGCACGGAAATCTCCCTGGCGGCCGGCAGCACGCTGTTCGAACTGTCCGGCAGCCAGGCCACCCTCGCCGAGCACGGGTTGGATCGTCACTGGCGCAACGCCCGCGTGCACACCCTGCACGACCCGGTGCGCTGGAAGTACCACGCAATTGGCAACTACTACCTCAACGATGAAAACCCGCCACTGCGAGGGACTATTTGATGCCCTCGCCTCTGACAAAGAAAAAAAAGATCCTGCTCAATGCCTTCAACATGAACTGCATCGGGCACATCAACCACGGCCTGTGGACTCATCCACGGGACAACTCGACCCAGTACAAGACGGTCGAGTACTGGACCGAACTCGCGCAGTTGCTGGAGCGTGGCTTGTTCGACGGGCTGTTCATCGCCGACATCGTCGGGGTGTACGACGTCTATCAGCACTCGGTCGATGTGCCGCTCAAGGAGTCGATCCAGTTGCCGGTCAACGACCCGCTGCTGCTGGTGTCGGCCATGGCCGCGGTGACCAGGAACCTCGGCTTTGGCCTGACCGCCAACCTGACGTATGAGCCGCCGTACCTGTTCGCCCGGCGCCTGTCGACCCTCGATCACCTGAGCCGTGGCCGGGTCGGCTGGAACATCGTCACCGGCTATCTCGACAGCGCCGCCAAGGCCATGGGCCTGAACGAACAGATCGAACATGACCGACGTTACGACCAGGCCGATGAGTACCTTGAGGTGCTGTATAAACTCTGGGAAGGCAGTTGGGAAAGCGATGCGGTGATCAACGACCGCGAGCAGCGGGTCTACGCCCAACCGAGCAAAGTGCACAAGGTCGAACACCACGGCGAGTTCTATCAGGTCGAGGGTTATCACCTCTGCGAGCCCTCACCGCAGCGCACGCCAGTGCTGTTTCAGGCCGGCAGTTCGGATCGCGGCCTGGTGTTCGCCGGGCAACACGCCGAGTGCGTATTCATCAGCGGCCAGAACAAGGCCACGACCAAGGTGCAGGTGGACAAGGTCCGCGCCAGCGCCACCGCTGCCGGGCGCAACCCCGAGGACATCAAGGTCTTCATGGGGCTGAACGTAATCGTCGGTGCAACCGAGGAGCTGGCCTGGGCCAAGCACGCTGAATACCTGAGCTACGCCAGCGCCGAAGCCGGGGTGGCGCATTTCTCGGCGTCCACCGGGATCGACTTTTCCGAATACGAACTCGATGAACCGATCCAGTACGTGAAAAGCAACGCCATCCAGTCCGCCACCAAAAACCTGCAAAACAACGACTGGACCCGACGCAAGTTGCTGGAGCAACACGCCTTGGGCGGCCGCTACATCACCGTGGTCGGCTCGCCTGAACAGGTCGCCGATGAGCTGGAATCCTGGATCGCGGAAACCGGTCTGGACGGCTTCAACCTGACCCGCATCGTTACCCCGGAAAGCTACGTCGATTTCATCGACCTGGTGATTCCCGAGTTGCAACGCCGCGGGTCGTACAAGACCGCTTATGACGAAGGCTCCTTGCGCGAAAAGCTGTTTCACGCGCAGGCGTATTTGCCCGAGCAACACACAGGATCCACCTACCGACACTAACCGTTGTGGCGAGGGAGCTTGCTCCCGCTCGACTGCGCAGCAGTCGCGCAACCTCCTGCCGAGTTTTAACAGGCACGCCTCATTGAATGGTTTTGGGACCGCTGCGCGGCCCAGCGGGAGCAAGCTCCCTCGCCACAAATATGAGTCACACATTCAATAACTGACTGGAAACCCACCATGAAAAACAACCTGCTCACCCCCCCAGTCAAAGCACTGGCCATGGCCCTCGGCCTCTTCAGTTCCATGACTTTCGCCACCGACGCACCGCTGAAAATCGGCACCACCGCAGCCTTCGCCATCCCATTGGAAGCGGCAGTCGAAGAGGCCGGTAAACAAGGCCTGAAGGTCGAGCTGGTGGAGTTCAGCGACTGGATTGCACCGAACGTCAGCCTGGCCTCGGGCGACATCGATGTGAACTACTTCCAGCACATTCCGTTTCTGGAAAACGCCAAGGCCGCTGCCGGGTTTGATCTGGTGCCGTTTGCGCCGGGCATCATCAACAACGTCGGCCTGTACTCGAAGAAATACAAAAGCTTCGACGAGCTTCCCGAGGGCGCCAGCGTGGCCATCGCCAACGACCCGATCAACAGCGGTCGCGGCTTGCAACTGCTGGCCAAGGCCGGGTTGATCAGCCTCAAACCGGGTGTGGGCTACAAGGCCACCGAAGACGACATCGTCGCCAATCCGAAAAAGCTGAAAATCCTTCAGGTTGAAGCCGTGCAACTGGTGCGCGCGTATGACGACGCCGATCTGGTGCAGGGCTACCCGGCCTACATTCGCCTGGCCAAGACCTTCGATGCCGGCTCGGCGCTGCTGTTCGACGGCCTCGACCACAAGGAATACGTGATCCAGTTCGTGATCCAGCCAAAAAGTAAAACCGACCCGCGCCTGATCAAGTTCGTCGACATCTACCAGCATTCGCCGGTGGTTCGCGCCGCGCTGGATAAAGCCCACGGCAAGCTCTACCAAGCTGGCTGGGAAGGCTGACCATGAATGCCGCCAATGCCCAACTTCGACTGCAAATCCCGCCGTCCAGCAGTGCAGAACAGACCGAGCTGCACCCTGAGTTCAACCGTGCCCATGTGCGCTTTATCAGCGTGGGCAAAACCTACAACGGCCAACAAGGCCCGGTCGCTGCGCTGCACGGCATTGACCTGGCGATCCAGCGCGGTGAAGTGTTCGGCATCATCGGCCGCAGCGGTGCCGGCAAGTCCTCGCTGATCCGCACCATCAACCGCCTCGAACAACCGAGCACCGGTCGGGTGCTGATCGATCAGGTGGACATCGGCGAGTTCGATGAAGACCGTCTGGTGGCGCTGCGGCGGCGGATCGGCATGATCTTCCAGCACTTCAACCTGATGTCGGCGAAAACCGTGTGGCAGAACGTCGAGCTGCCGCTCAAGGTCGCGGGCGTGCCGAAAGCCGAGCGTGAACAGAAAGTTCGTGAGCTGCTGGAACTGGTCGGCCTGCAAGGCAAACACACGGCCTATCCGGCGCAGCTCTCGGGTGGGCAAAAACAGCGTGTCGGCATCGCCCGGGCGCTGGTGCACGACCCGGAGATTCTACTTTGCGATGAGGCCACCTCGGCCCTCGACCCGGAAACCACGCAATCGATCCTCGGCCTGTTGCGCGAGATCAATCAGCGTCTCGGGCTGACGATCATTTTGATCACCCACGAAATGGCGGTAATCCGCGACATTTGTGATCGGGTGGTGGTGCTCGAACACGGGCGGATTGTCGAGCAAGGACCGGTCTGGGAAGTGTTTGGCAACCCGCAGCACGATGTCAGTAAAACCCTGCTGGCGCCTCTGCAACATGGCTTGCCGGAAGAACTGCAAAGCCGCTTGCAGGCGCAAGCGCAATCGTCGGAATCCGCGGTAGTGCTGCGCTTGCAGTTCACCGGCAACAGCACTGATGAGCCCGACCTGGCGGCGCTGTTCAGTGCGCTCGGCGGGCGAGTGCGCTTGCTGCAAGGCGGCGTCGAACGGATTCAGGGGCACGCCCTAGGGCAATTGTTATTGGCGGTAACCGGTTCGTCCTTGGGCGCCGAAGAGTTGCGCCAGCGCGCCAGTCACTGGGCACAACAGGTGGAGGTGCTGGGTTATGTGGTTTGATCGATTGCTGCAGGGCGTTATCGACACGTTTCTGATGGTCGGCGTGTCATCGCTGATCGCGCTGTTGGCGGGTATTCCGCTGGCGGTGATTCTGGTCACCAGTTCCAAGGGCGGCATCTATGAAGCGCCTGCGCTGAACCGTGCGCTGGGGGCCTTCGTCAACCTGTTCCGCTCGATCCCGTTCCTGATCCTGATGGTCGCGCTGATCCCCTTCACCCGCTTGATCGTCGGAACCACCTACGGCGTCTGGGCCGCCGTGGTGCCGCTGACCATCGCCGCCACGCCATTCTTTGCGCGCATCGCCGAGGTCAGCTTGCGCGAGGTCGACCACGGCCTGATCGAGGCTGCCCAGGCCATGGGTTGCCGACGCTGGCATATCGTCTGGCATGTGTTGTTGCCTGAGGCGCTGCCGGGAATTGTCGGGGGGTTCACCATCACGTTGGTGACCATGATCAATTCCTCGGCGATGGCCGGAGCCATTGGTGCCGGCGGCTTGGGGGATATTGCGTACCGCTATGGGTATCAGCGCTTTGATAGCCAGATCATGCTGACGGTGATTGTGTTGCTGGTGATTCTGGTGGCGGTGATTCAGCTGGGTGGGGATCGGTTGGCTCGAGGATTGAACAAGCGCTGAACGATCATCGGAATGGGAACGATCTTCCTCAAGGGGTATATTCGGCGAACTCACCCTTTGCCTGCGCAGCCGCCATGAAGCACACCCCCGACGACCTCAAACAGATCACCGCGACCACTCTTGGCCATTACGATCAGGTGGCCGAAAGTTTCCGTGAAGGCACACGCGACCACGATGTCAGCCAGAACATCGACGCGCTGTTGCGGCACATACAGGGCTCGGCGCCGTTCACCCTGCTCGATTTCGGCTGTGGCCCCGGCCGCGACCTGCAAACCTTCACCCGCATGGGCCATATCGCCATTGGCCTCGACGGCTCCGAACGTTTCGCCCAGATGGCCCGCGAGGACAGCGGCTGTGAGGTCTGGCAGCAAGACTTTTTGAAACTCGATCTGCCGGCCGAACGCTTCGACGGGATCTTCGCCAACGCGGTGCTGTTTCATGTTCCGGTTCAGGAATTGCCTCGGGTGCTGAAACAGTTGCACGGGACGTTGAAGCCGGGCGGTGTGTTGTTCAGTTCGAATCCACGCGGGGATAACCGCGAAGGCTGGAATGGCCCGCGCTTTGGCGCGTATCACGATCTGGCGGCGTGGCAAAAGCTGCTCACTGAAGCGGGGTTTGTCGAGCTGGAGCATTACTACCGGCCGGCCGGGCTGCCGCGGGATCAGCAGCCTTGGTTGGCGAGTGTCTGGCGTAAAGCCTCTTAGGCATAATCGTTCCCGCGCTCCATTCAGGTCGACAAGGAATTCCGGCGCAGCTCGGCCGTCAGCTCGTCTATGCGCTGGTGCAGCGCCTTGCCGAAGGCCTCGCAGCCAGCAGGGCAAAGAAACTCAGGCCAACGACGAACTTCCGTCCGGGACCGGCGTTGCACAGTAACAACCGCACACTTTTGAGGATCATCGTTCTGCCGACAATAAGGCACACTGCCGGGCAACACAGCAGGAGCTCGCGGATGCTCAAAACCCTCGCGGTGGCCAATTACCGCTCGATCAATAAATTGGTGATCCCGCTCGGGCGCCTGAATCTCATCACCGGGCCCAATGGCAGCGGCAAATCCAACCTTTATCGCGCTCTGCGGCTGTTGGCCGAAACCGCTCAGGGCGGCGTGGTCAACGCACTGGCGCGCGAGGGTGGGCTGGATTCGACCTTCTGGGCCGGCCCGGAAAACATCAGCCGGCGCATGCGCAACGGTGAGGTGGCGGTCGAAGCCAGCGTGCGCCGGTCGCCCAAGCGCTTGCGGCTGGGCTTTGCCGGTGAGGATTTCAGTTACGCAATCGCCCTGGGCCTGCCGGAACCGTCGCGCTCAGAATTTTCCCTGGACCCGGAAATCAAGCGTGAATGCATCTGGTCGGGGCCGCTGTACCGCCCGGCGAGTCTGCTGGTGAATCGTACAGGGGCGGTGATTCGCTCGCGGGTCGAGCGCGATTGGGAGGTGCTGGCCCAGCACACACCGGCATTCGACAGCCTGTTCGATCAGGTCGGCAGCCTGCACGCCTCACCCGAGGTATTGCAGCTGCGTGAGTTCATTCGCCGTTGGCGCTTTTACGATCACTTTCGCAGCGACGCCGAGGCGCCGGTTCGTCAACCACAACTGGGCACGCGCACGCCGGTATTGCATCACGATGGCCGCGACCTGGCGGCAGCGTTGCAAACCATCATAGAAATCGGTGATCCCGAGGCGCTGCACGCGGCGATCAGCGATGCATTCCCCGGCGCCCGGCTGAACATCCAGCCGCTGCAAGGCGCGCGGTTTGCCATCGAGTTTTATCAGGAAGGATTATTGCGACCGCTATCCGCCGCCGAGCTGTCGGACGGGACCTTGCGTTACTTGCTGCTGATCGCCGCCCTGCTGACGCCAAGGCCGCCGACGCTGATGGTGCTCAACGAACCGGAAACCAGCCTGCACCCGGACCTGCTGCCGGCATTGGCGCGACTGATCATCCGCGCCTCGGAGCAGTGCCAGGTGTGGGTGGTGTCCCACGCCAGCCGCTTGATCGCAGCATTGCAGCAAGCCCCCGAATGCAACGCCATCGTGCTGGAGAAAAATTTCGGCCAGACGGGAATCGTCGGCCAGGGGATGCTGGACGAACCAGCGTGGAACTGGCCGGATTGAGCCTACACAGATCGTTCCCATGCTCCCTCGCCACAAGAGCATGGGAACGTTCAAACAATCAGCCCTGCCACTTCCCGCCTTCGACAATCACGCTTTCAGGATGGGTGTCATCGCTCAGTTCTTTACGCACGTACTGGTCGTAAAGCTTGAGCAGGTATTTGTCTTCACCCAGCTTCGCCAGCTCGGCGTTGACCCAGTCACGCAGTTCGATGTTGCCCTTCTTTACCGCAGGCGCAATCGGTGCCTCGGCACCGAGGGTTTCGGTCAGCACACGGTAGCCCGGGTTCTGTTTGGCCCAGCTGAACAGCACCAGGTTGTCTTGCGCATATGCATCGCCGCGACCATTGGCCAAGGCTTGCAGGGACTCGGAATTTTTCTCGAACTTCAGCAGCTTCCAGTCCGGGTGGTTCTTGGTCAGCCATATATCGGCAGTGGTGCCAGTGGTCACGATAGTGGTGCGGGTCGCCAGGTCATCGAGGTTTTTGACCGAACTTGCCTGCGGCACCAGCGCCTGAACCGCAACCTTGAGGTTCGGGTTGGTGAACTCCACCGCTTCCTTACGCTCCGGGGTGACGGTCATGTTGGCGAGGATCAGATCGACCTTGTCGCTTTGCAGGAACGGAATCCGGCTCGCCGGCTCGACCGCGACGAACTCGACCTTGTTCTCGTCGCCCAGCAGGTCCTTGGCAAATTGACGGCCGATGTCGGTGTCAAACCCCACGTAGCGTCCGGCTTCATCGACGAAGCCGAACGGCGGTTTGTCGGTGAATACACCAACGATCAGCTTGTCCCGCGCCTTGATTTTCTCCAGGTAGCTGGCCGCCGGTGCCGCGCTGGCGGTAGAGGCCGCAGGTTTGGCAGGCGCTTCGGATTTATTGCACCCGGCCAACAGCGCGAGGCCGAACAATGGGAGTAGCAGCAGTGAAGACTTGGCAGTTTTCATGAGGGTTCCAGTTCCTTTGCAAGTGTCTTTTTGGGCAGTGCTTCGACGTAGGAGAACTTCTCCAGGAACTGCTGCGCTCGTGCGGTTTGCGGGTTCGTAAAGAAAATCTCGGGAGGGTTTTGTTCGAGGATGCGCCCGGCGTCCATGAACACAATGCGGTCCGCCACCGCGCGGGCGAAAGCCATCTCGTGGGTCACGATCAACAGCGTCATGCCGTCGCGGGCCAGGCCCTGAATCACTTCCAGCACTTCCTTGACCATCTCGGGATCAAGGGCCGCGGTGACTTCATCGAACAGCATCACCTGCGGGTTCATGCACAGTGAGCGGATGATGGCGATGCGTTGCTGCTGACCACCGGAAAGCTGGCGCGGGAATGCCTCGCGCTTGTCCGCCAGACCGACCCGTTCCAGCAGCGCCAAGGCTTGTTCGCGAGCTTCACGCGCTGGGCGTTTTTGTACCTTGAGCGGGCCGAGCAGGAGATTGTCGAGCACGCTCATGTGCGGGAACAGGTGATAACTCTGGAACACCATGCCGATCTGCTGGCGCACTTCGCGCCAATCGGTGGTTTTGCTCAGCAACTCGCGCCCGGCGAAACGCAGCTCGCCGCTGTGGGCAACTTCCAGACCGTTTAGGCAACGCAGCAAAGTGCTTTTGCCGCAGCCGCTGGGGCCAAGAATGACGATCACCTCGCCGGTTTTGACGCTCAAGTCGATCCCGTTGAGGACCTGATGCTCACCGAAGAACTTGTTGAAACCCTTGAATTCGATCAATGCATTCATGCTTGCGTCCAGCGCCGTTCCAGCACGCGGGAAGCGGCCGAAAGCGGGTAGCAGATAAAGAAGAAAAACAGGAATAACGCGCCGTAGATCAGCACCGACTCGTAGGTACGCTCGATGATCTGCTGGCCGACCTTGATTACGTCGACCACGCCGATCAACACCGCCAGCGAGCTGGTCTTGATGATCCGCGTGTAGACGTTGATGGTCGGTGGCGTCATGCGTTTCAGTGCCTGGGGCAGCAACACGTAACCGAACAGCTGCGGCCCGGACAGCCCGATCGACAGCCCCGCCTCACGCTGGCCACGGGGCAAGGAATGCAGGGCGCCGCGCACCACTTCGCCAACTTCACTGGCGCCCCACAACGACAGCACCAGCACCGCACACCAGAAACTCGGCAGGCTCAGGCCGAAAAAAATCGGCAGGCCGAAGAACAGCAAATACAGCCAGACCAGCACCGGGATTGCCCGGAACAGCTCCAGATAGACTCGCAGCAACGCGTTCAACCACTTCGAATTCAGACTGCACAGCACGCCGTAGAGCACTCCGCCCACCGTGCTGATGGCGATACTCAAAAACGAAATCGACAAGGTTTGCGCAGCGCCTTTGCCTAACTGCGGCAAAGACACCCAAAGCAATTCAAGACCCGAACTGGCCATGCTGGAGCCTCCTTTCCAGGCGGCTGAGCAGCAGCGACAACGGCAAGAACAGCAACACGCAGATCAGCGTCAGCACGGCGAGCATTTCGTAGGTTTTGTAATACAGCGCGATGTAGCTCTTGGTGGTGTAGAGAATCTCCGGCACCGCCACCGCCGAGACCACGGTGGTTTCCTTGAGCAGGAAAATGAAGTTGGCGAACAGCGATGGCAGGCTGAGGATCCCCGCTTGCGGCAGGATCACGTAACGCAGCAATTGCCAGTGCGACAAACCGATCGAGCGCCCCGACTCCAGTTGCGCCGCAGGCACCGCTTCAACGCCGGCCCGCAACACTTCAGTGAGGTAGGCGCCGCCAAGAAAGGTCATGGTGATGATCGCCGCGGCAAAACCGGAAACCTTCACCCCAAGCGCTGGCAATGCAAAGTAGACGAAGAACAGTTGAATCAGCAGCGGCGTGTTGCGCGCCAACTCCACGTACAACGCTACCAGGCGCTGCAAGTACGGCGTGCGGAACACCAGGAGCGTCGCGTTGATCAGGGCGACCAGCAACGAAGTGCCGATGGCGATCAGACCGACCTGCAGCGTCACGCCCACAGCGCGCAGAAACGCCGGCAGGGTGCTGAGGATGAAAGCGTAATCGAACGTCATTGAAGATCCTGAACGCCGCAGGGTAAGCGACGGTGGCGCAGTCCATTGGGCTGTGGATAACAACCCGGCAGGCACTAACTTTAAAGGTATAAAAAGAAACATTTAAATACCGATAAAGCATATTGATATCACGCAAAAAACTATTCGCTGGATTGGCGGCAGCAGCAGGAGACAGCTATTTCCCTTTGCGCTGTAGGAAGGATCTTTTTTTCAGATTGCACCTCCAAGGACGAGCAGCGCGCGGCCACACTCCCCGGCCAAACCATCACAAGGACGATAAAAATGGCAGACGTGAAAACACCCCAGCGGCTGGATCCGCAGGACATCGTGAAGTTATTGACGGCGTTACGCCGGGCGTTGAAGGCCAGAGTGGCCTGATTGATCTTGTGATCTTGTGGCGAGGGAGCTTGCTCCCGCTGGGGCGCGAAGCGGCCCCTATAGGGCCGAGCATGTCGTAACAGACGTATGTGATGAAGGGCAATTACGGTGGCTTCGCCGCCGAGCGGGAGCAAGCTCCCTCGCCACAGGAAATACGACCACGCAAAAACGCCGACGCTATCGAAAGCCGTCGGCGTTGAAACCTCAAAGGGGTTTACCGCTCAATCAGAACGCCGGCAGTACCGCGCCGTTGTACTTCTTGGCAATGAATGCCTTCACTTCAGGGCTGGTCAGGGCCTTGGCCAGTTTCTGCATCGCTACGCTGTCCTTATTGTCTGGACGCGCGACCAGGAAGTTCACGTAGGGCGAATCCGCACCTTCGATCACCAGTGCGTCCTTAGCCGGGTTCAGACCCGCTTCCAGCGCATAGTTGGTGTTGATCATGTCCAGGTCGACCTGATCCAGCACACGCGGCAGCATCGCCGATTCCAGTTCCTTGAACTTGAAGTTGTGCGGGTTCTTGGCGATGTCTTTCGGGGTAGCCAGGGCGTTTTTCGGGTCTTTCAATTCGATCAGGCCGGCTTTCTGCAACAGGATCAGCGCACGGCCGCTGTTGCTGCCTTCGTTCGGGATAGCGATGGTCGCGCCGTCTTTCAGCTCAGCCAGGGTTTTAACCTTTTTCGAGTAGCCGCCGAACGGTTCGACGTGGACGCCGATCACGGTCACCAGGTGAGTGCCTTTGCCTTCGTTGAAGCTTTGCAGGTACGGCAGGGTCTGGAAGTAGTTGGCGTCCAGACGCTTCTGATCGACCTGCACGTTCGGTTGTACGTAGTCGGTGAAGACCTTGATTTCCAGATCCACGCCTTCTTTGGCGAGGGTCGGTTTGATCAGTTCGAGGATCTCGGCGTGCGGCACCGGCGTTGCGGCAACCACCAGTTTTTCGCCAGCCTGGGCCAGGCCCGCAGTCAGGGCAGCCGCCAATGCGGTGAACAACAGAACCTTTTTCATGCAGTGTCCTTATTTGTCGTTGTCGACAACGGCTAAAAAATGAAATGCCAGTGACGTGCTATCGCTGGTGTGGTGCGGACGATACCGAGATTTTTTATTCCCGAACAATATCTTTTATTCACTTTCATATTCCATTTTGTTCATACACAAAAAAGACACCTAACTCCTGTGGCGAGGGAGCAAGCTCCCTCGCCACAGGGGGTTAAAAGGTTTGCGTCAGGTTTTCGAGCAAACGTTTAAGCGCTGCGCGCTCGCCGGCAGAACCGGAGGTGATGAGCTGCGTTGCCTCTCGCTCGATCAACTCCAATGGCGCAACCACCTGAGGCAAATTCAAATGCGCAGGCGTTATTTCCTCGCCACTGCTCACCAGCAACGCAAAGTGAATGACGTTCTCCAGCTCACGGGTATTGCCCGGCCAGCTGTGCCGTTCCAGAACCTGCTGGGCCGCGTCGCTGATAAACGGTACCGGCAGATTGAGGCGCTGGCTGTAGATACCGAGGAAATACTCGGCCAATGACTGAATGTCACCGACTCGCTCACGCAAGGCCGGCAATTCGAGCTGACCTTCGCTGAGGTAGTGGTAGAGCCGCTCATGAAATTTGCCAGCCGCCACCGCTTGCGCCAGATCGATGCTGGTCGCCGCCACCAGGCGCACATCCACCGGGCTCGGTTGTTGCGCGCCGACGCGGGTGACTTCGTGATTCTCCAGCGCGGCGAGCAGTTTGATCTGAATCGGCAACGGTAAATCGCCGATTTCATCCAGGTACAACGTGCCGCCATTGGCCGAACCAAACCAGCCAGCGCGACTGCTGGCCGAACCACTGAAACTGCCGCCGGCATAACCGAACAACTCGGCATCGGCGTAGGTCGGGCTAATGGCGCCGCAGTTGACCGATACGAACAAACCACCGCGATCACTGGCACGGTGAATGTGCCGTGCCAACAGCTCTTTGCCGCTGCCGGTTTCACCGCGAATCAACACCGAGATCGAGCGCGGCGCCAGTTGCTCCAGCTCCTGGCGCAGCTGCCGCGAACGCGGGTCGACAAACACCAGCGCTTTGGCGCGAATGCTCAACGGGCTTTTTTCAGCGTCGGGAAAGGTCAGCAAAGGCTGACCGAAAGATTCATGCAAACTCATGGCAGACTCCCGCCCAGAACCGCCAGGAGACGGGGGCGTTTAAATAATAAAGAGGTTCAAGCGCGGCGCAGGGCGTGATGTTCCATGCGGTTTTGCAGGCGATACAGGTAGGCAAAACCCTGCTCCCAACGATGGTGGCCAGACTTCACATTGATGTGCCCGGCACCCGCCAGAATCCCCGCTTCGGCGCCCCAGTTTCGTGCCAACTCAAGCGCCCGCGGAGCGCTGACAGCGGCATCGTTGTCGGAGCTCACCACCTGGCTCGGGAACGGCAGCAGGTGCGTCGGAATCGGTGCAAAGTTACGCAACGCAGGCACACAGGCTGGGCGCTCGACGTCGGCAGGCGCCACCAGCAAGGCCCCGCGAACCTGACGCAATGCCTGCAACGGCGCAGTAGCCGCCCAATGGGCAACGGTGATGCAACCCAGGCTGTGGGCGATCAGGATCACCGGCGTGCTGTCGGCATCAATCGCTTCGGCCAGCGCCGCGACCCAATCCTCGCGGCGCGGCGTCAGCCAATCGGCCTGCTCTACCCGTGCGCTGTTCGGCAGACTGTTCTGCCAATGGCTTTGCCAATGATCCTCTGGCGATCCTTGCCAGCCCGGCACAATCAGGTAGCGAATTGACTCGTTGCGCATGGGGAGCTCTCCTGTGCGTGTCTGTTCCTGGTCGAGTATAGGGATAGGATTTATATTCGTTAAGGAATAAGAAGCTATTTATTAAGACGTAAATAGAATATGCGATAGGTACCTGATACCGGAGACCAGATGTAGGAGCCTGCGCTTTGTCGAGAAAAAAAGGGGCCGCACCCTGCCAAGGAGACGGCCCCGGAAATCACTATTTTGTACCGCGCGGTCATCACCGACAGCTCGGTAGTCCTCAAATGTTTAACACGGATACGTTGCGGTTCGATGAATCGATCTGCCTGCGCCTGGCACTCCCACGCAATCGCTTCGATGGATGAATCATTGCCTCAATGACTTATTTCCGAAAGTAATTTTTTTTTCATTTATATAGACCTATATAGAATAAACAAATCAACACTTCCGGCCCCTCCCGAAATCAAAAAGCTGTCGAGGAACACGTTTTGGAACGATCTACGCTTGAGCTTCCTGAACCGCTTCGGTTGTCTGCTGCGCCTTGCGCACAAACCGGTTCGCCCGTCCAAACGTACCGAAATCATTGAAGCGTACCCCCATCTCGCGCATCACCTTGTGCGCCACCGGGACGGTCAGCTGGCGGATATAAAACGGTTCCTTCACCACAAAATGATGGATGCCATGGCTGCTGCCGAAGTTGAAGCAGAACGCTTGCAACGGCCACATCCACCATGGGTTCAGCACCTGGGTCTGCTGGATCACGTTGCCCGGCTCGATATCGCCGTAGTAGTGCATGTTCGAGCTGACGAAGTGCAGGCAAAAGGTGCGCAGCACGTTCGGGCCGATGATCACCACGGCGGCGATATCGATCACCTGCATCACCGACAGCGTGGTCGCCGACCACTCCACCGAGGAGCCCAGCAAAGACGCAATGCCGTTGGCCGCGTGGAAACCGAGAAACAGGTACCACGCACCCCAGTGCACCAGCGCCAGTGGCGCGTAAACTTTCAAAGAGCGCTTGATGATGCTGAATTTATGCGCCCAGGTCTTGGCCCGCAGCATGCGGATAAACGCCGACATTACGTTGTCGCCGACCATCAGCAAACGCGCGATACCCCACGGCTCGCCATTGGTGATCGCACGCTCTTCCATGTCGGCTTCGCTGCCGGACACCTTGTGGTGGTTGAGGTGCAGATGACGGCGGATCCACGGGTTGATGGTGCTTGGCCGCGCCAGCCAGACCAAGCCCATCATCAGGTTGTGCGGCAGGCGTTGCTTGCGGAAATACATGCTGTGGATCAGGTCGTGTTCCAGCTCATGGGTCAGCGAGGCAAAAAACGCATTCAGCAGCAAACACGCCCACCAGGCCATATGCCCGGTCATGTAGAGCGCCGCCGAGCCAATCATCCCGGCCAGGGCGAAGGCCAGAATGCCCACGCCCAAGGCGTCCTGATGATCGAGAATCGGGTAACGCTTACGCAGTTCGACACCGCGGGCGAGCACCACTTCACGAATGTGTGCAGATCGTTGTTGTGCATTCAGGCGTTGAGGACTTGCAGAAGTACCGTACATGCTTCCATCCTTTAGTTATTGATGTTCGCATCCTGCCCTGTGCGATTGCTTCGGGCGTTAGCTGTGAACGCCAACCTGTTGACCGGAAGCGCCAATCATCATGATTGAACCCACCTCCCTCGCCAGCTGGACCCGCGCATTGCGCAAACAACTCGATGCCCTCGGCCTCGACAGCAACGCGCTGTGCCTGCAAGCCGGGCTCGACCCGCAACTGATGGACGACCCGAACGCCCGCTATCCGTTATCGGCCACGACCCGACTGTGGGAGCTGGCGGTCGAAGTCAGCGGCGATCCGGCGATTGGTTTGCGGGTGTCGCGATTCGTCAGCCCAACCACCTTCCACGCGTTGGGTTATGCGTTGGTGGCCAGCGGCAGTCTGCGTGAGGTGTTCGAGCGCATCGTGCGGTATCACCAGGTGATCAGCGACGCCTTGGACCTCGAACTGACCCGTGGCGAAGATCGTTATTGCTTCACCCTCAAGGTGCCCGAAGGCAGCCCGGCGCCAGCACGGGAAGCAATCGACGCCTTCGCCGCGATCTACGTGCGCACCTGTCGCAACCGTCTGGGCCGGGACTACGCGCCGCTGGCGGTGTACCTGCGTCGCCCGGAACCGGCCGACCCGAAACAATGGCACGCGGTGTTCCGCGCGCCGATCTTCTTTGCTGCTGATGAAGACCGGCTGGAGTTTTCCATCGAAGACTTCGAAAGCCATCTGGATGACGCCAACCCGGAACTCGCCGAACACAACGAAACCGTACTCAAGCGCGCCCTGACGCAACTGCGCCTGCTGACCTGGGAGCGCAAGGTGCTCGATGCCATCGAAGCACAGCTGCCGGAAGGCGAACCCAGCGCCGAACGTATCGCCGAGACCTTGCACTTGAGTTTGCGCAGCCTGCAACGGCACCTGGCGGACGAAGGTTGCCGGTTCGATACGCTGCTCAATGAGTGTCGTGAGAATCTGGCGTTGCTGCACTTGCGAGACCCCCAATGTTCGCTGAGCGAAATCAGCTACCTGCTCGGATTCGCCGATTCCAGCAGCTTCAGCCGCGCCTTCAAACGCTGGACCGGGATGACGCCGGGGCAGTTTCGCGATGGGTTGCGGTAAAGCGTCGGGATTTGGCCGCTTTTGCCGGCCTCATCGCGGGCAAGCCTTGCTCCTACGGATTCACGTCGATCCAGCGTTGTGCTTCACCACAAATCCGTAGGAGCAAAGCTTGCTCGCGATAGCAATTTCCCAGACACCACAGAAGGTTCAGCGCCCCCGATCACGGCGCAGCAACTTGCGCACCCGCGCCACCAGCTCGCTCACGGCGAACGGCTTGAGCAGATAGTCATCCTCATGCAGCTCCAACCCGCGCAGCCGGTCTTCAATGCCATCCGTAGTGGTCAGGAACAGCACCGGCGTTGCACCGAGCTGGCGGATCTGTTGCAACAGCTGCCAGCCGTTGAGGCCGGGCAACATCACATCAAGAATGATCAGATCATACTCACCCGCTTCGATGAAGCGTCGCCCGGCCATGCCGTTGTCCGCTACATCCACCGCATAACTGGCTTCGCTCAGGCCTTGGGCCAGAAGCTTCGCGGTCTCGGGTTCGTCTTCCACTAACAGCAAACGCATGGCACACCTCGAATAATCATCACCACAGGCTAGGCGCCTTGGTGCACAAAGCCCATCACTAACGGTTATTTCGGATGAGGCGGCCGACTCAGACGCTCGCCATCGCCCGCAACCGACCTGCATCGAGGATCTCTATCTCGCCATAACTCAGGTTGAGAATGCCCTGGTTCTCCAGGTCCTTGAGGATCTGGTTGGTGGTCTGCCGCGACAGCGAAAGCAGCAACGCCAACTGCTCCTGAGGTAGTTGCAAAGTACGCCGTGCCGGTTCGATCTCACCGTAGCCGTCGGCAATCATCAGCAAGCGATGCGCCACGCGGGCCGGGGCCGGCAACAGGGTCAACTGTTCGAGATTGATGAACGTCAGGCGCAATTTATGGCTCATCAGCAAGGCCAGCTGTCGCCAATAGTGCGGCTGTTCTTCGAGCAAGGTGAGCAGCGCTGCCTGCGGTATGTGCAACAGAATGCAGTGGCCCACGCCATAGGCGTCGTGGGTGCGCGGCTGGCCATCGAACAGACTGATTTCACCGAACCAGTGCGGCGGTTCGATCAGGCTTAACAACGCCTCCTTGCCCTGCTCACTCACGGCGCCCACGCGTATCGCACCTTCGAGCACCGCGTACAGACCACACGGTGGATCGCCGCGCTTGAACAGCCGTTGCCCCGGCGACAACCGCCGCACGCGGGCCAGGGACAGCAGACTATCCTGTAACGAGGGCGGCAAATGGCTGAACCATTGGCCACTCATCAGGCGCGACCGCCAGACCTGCATATCCATGAAAACTCCAAGATGATTGTCGTCTGGCTGACAGAGCAACGACGGACCGCAGGGCATGATCGAGATCCCTACAGGAGGAATAACAATGAAAAGCCTCGTTGACCACCTCAGTCAATACGCCGCGTACCACCGTGACCCGCGCAACATCGCCAGCCACTTCATTGGCATTCCACTGATCGTGGTCGCCGTCGCGGTGTTGCTGTCACGGCCAGGATGGCCGGTGGCCGGGCTCTGGCTGTCTCCGGCGGTGCTATTGGCGCTGGCGTCGGCGTGGTTCTATTTGCGCCTGGAAGTACGCCTTGGCGGGGTGATGACGGTGCTGCTGGGCCTGTCCGTTTGGCTAGGCCAGATTCTCGCGGCGCACAGCACTCTGCTCTGGTTGAGCAGTGGCATTGCGATGTTCGTGGTCGGCTGGGCGATCCAGTTTGTCGGCCATCACTACGAAGGACGCAAACCGGCGTTTGTCGATGATGTGACAGGGTTGATCGTCGGACCGCTGTTTGTGGTGGCCGAACTGGGGTTTTTGCTGGGCTTGCGGCATGAGCTCAAAGAGCAGATCGAGGCGCGGGCGGGTGGGGTGCGAATTAATCGCAAAAATGCAGCAGCATAAGACGCTTTTGTGGCGAGGGAACTTGCTCCCGCTGGACTGCACAGCAGTCCTAAAACCAGCAATCGCGTTTTCCAGGCAGGACAAGGTGGCCTGCTTTGCGACTGCTGCGCCCGAACGCGGACCGGCCGACGGGAGCAAGCTCCCTCGCCACAGGTCAGTGCAGACCCCGTGGGAGAGGCAAGCCGGCGATATTTTTCAGAGGTTGGCGACTTTCTGCCAGACCTTGGGTTTGAAGAACAGCGTCTCGCCCTTGGCCAGGCCGGTCAGGCTGTCGTGATCCTTCACTACTTCAGCTTCGATCAGTTCGCTCTGGCCCTCGACCTTCAAGGTGATGCGGGTGGTCGCACCCAGCGGGCGGATATCACGTACTTGCGCCGCGTGGTGATCCGCAAGCTCGGTGCGCGACAGCGACACTTCATGAGGGCGGAACAGCACGTGATTGTCGTCGCCCAGGTGCAGGCGGTTCGAATCGCCGAGGAAGTGGTAGACGAAATCGCTGGCCGGGTTTTCGTAGACGTCACCCGGTGAACCGATCTGCTCGATCACGCCCTTGTTCATCACCACGATGCGGTCGGCCACTTCCATCGCCTCTTCCTGGTCGTGGGTCACGAACACCGAGGTCAGGTTGATGTCTTCGTGCAGTCGCGCCAACCAGCGCCGCAGCTCTTTACGAACCTTGGCATCCAGCGCGCCGAACGGTTCGTCGAGCAGCAAGACTTTCGGCTCAACCGCCAAGGCACGGGCCAAGGCGATGCGCTGACGCTGACCGCCGGACAGTTGTTCCGGGTAGCGATCCGACAGCCAATCCAGTTGCACCATGTTCAGCAGCTCATGGACTTTGACCGCGATCTGGCTTTCGCTCGGACGCTGGTTTTTCGGCTTCATGCGCAGGCCAAA
Source organism: Pseudomonas sp. GW822-FHT04C11 (assembly GCF_058800905.1). Taxonomy (NCBI): domain Bacteria; kingdom Pseudomonadati; phylum Pseudomonadota; class Gammaproteobacteria; order Pseudomonadales; family Pseudomonadaceae; genus Pseudomonas; species Pseudomonas sp. GW822-FHT04C11. Next base: position 85,115 of record NZ_JBXAMS010000018.1, read on the forward strand.
CGCGACGTTATCGAACACGGTCATGTGGCGGAACAAGGCGTAGTGCTGGAACACAAAGCCGACGTTGCGATCACGCACGTCGTGGCCGGAGACGTCTTCACCATGGAACACAATGCTGCCGGCGTCCGGGGTTTCCAGGCCGGCGATGATCCGCAGCAAAGTGGTTTTGCCGCAGCCGGACGGACCGAGCAACGCCACCAGCTCGCCGCTCTGGATGTCCAGGTTGATGCTGTTCAGCGCCTTGAACGCGTTGAAGTTCTTGCTGACATTACGGACTTCGATCGACATGACTTATTCCTCCGCGGCGCTGGCGCGCAGGCGGTTAATACGGTTTTCGCTCCACTGCTTGAGCAGCAGGATGAAGAGCGCCAGGATCAGCAACAGGCTCGCAACGGCAAACGCGGCAACGTGGTTGTATTCGTTGTAGAGGATCTCGACGTGCAGCGGCAGGGTGTTGGTCACCCCGCGAATGTGCCCGGACACCACCGACACCGCACCGAACTCACCCATCGCCCGCGCGGTACACAGCACCACGCCGTAGATCAGGCCCCACTTGATGTTCGGCACCGTCACGTGCCAGAACATCTGCCAGCCGTTGGCACCCAGCAGCCGTGCGGCTTCCTCTTCTTGCGTGCCCTGCTCCTGCATCAGCGGGATCAACTCACGCGCTACAAACGGCACGGTGACGAAAATCGTCGCCAGCACGATGCCCGGCAAGGCGAAGACGATCTGGATGTCGTGATCCTGCAGCCACGGGCCAAAAATCCCCTGGGCACCGAACATCAGCACGTAGACCAGACCGGCGATCACCGGCGATACCGAGAACGGCAAGTCGATCAGGGTCACCAGCATGCTCTTGCCACGGAACGAGTATTTGCTCACGCACCAGGCCGCGCTGACGCCGAACACCAGGTTCAACGGCACCGAAATCAGCACCGCAATGACGGTTAGCTTCAGAGCCGACAAGGCGTCGGGCTCAAAGATCGCGGTAAAAAATGCGCCGAGGCCCAGCTTCAAGCCTTGGGACACCACGATGAACAGCGGCAGCAGCAGGAACAGCGCAAAAATCAGCCAGCCAAGGCCGATCAGAATTCGCCGAGAAACAGCGCTGCCACGACGGGCGGCGTTGGCCGAAGACGCGGCGGCAATAGACGATTGGGACATTTTTCGCGCCTCCTTATGGGGTTTCGATGCGCCGCTGCAACAAGTTGATCAGCAGCAACAGGACGAAGGAAACCACCAGCATCAGCACGCCAATGGAGGTAGCGCCGGTGTAGTCGTATTGGTCGAGCTTGACCATGATCAGCAGCGGCAGGATTTCGGTTTTCATCGGCATGTTGCCGGCGATGAAAATCACCGAGCCGTACTCACCGACGCCACGGGCAAACGCCAGGGCAAAACCGGTCAGCCACGCCGGCAGCAACGCCGGCATCAGAATGTAACGGAACACCTGCAACGGCTTGGCGCCCAGGCATGCGGCGGCCTCTTCGATCTCTCGCGGGATGTCGGCCAGTACCGGCTGCACCGTACGCACCACGAATGGCAGCGTGACGAAGGTCAGCGCCAGCGTGATTCCGAGCGGCGTGTAGGCGATCTTGAACCCCAGGTCCGCGGCGAACTGCCCGACCAGACCGGTCGGCGTGTACAGCGCCGTCAGCGCAATACCGGCCACGGCCGTCGGCAATGCGAACGGCAGATCGATCATCGCGTCGATGATCTTGCGTCCGGGGAAGGTGTAACGCACCAGCACCCAGGCCAGCAACGTGCCGATGATGCCGTTGATGATCGCGGCGTACAGCGCGGTGCCGAAACTGAGCTTCAATGCCGCCAGCACCCGTGGCGCCGAGATAATTGCCCAGAACTGATCCCAGGTGAGTTGAGCGGCATGCACGAACATCGCCGCCAGTGGTATGAGCACAATCAGACTGAGGTACACCAAGGTGTAGCCCAGCGTCAGCCCGAAGCCGGGTATGACGGGGGAGATACGACGCGACATAAAAGTCCTTGGTTGAGAATGCATAAAGCCCCGACGGTGAATTCGGGGCTCGTTTGCCGATCTATTTCAGGTTACTGCGCCTGATAGATCTGGTCGAACACGCCACCGTCATTGAAGAATTTCGGCTGGGCGGATTTCCAGCCACCAAAATCCTTGTCGATGGTCACCAGCTCCAGGGTCGGGAACTGTTTGGCGTACTTGGCGGCCACGTCCTTGTCACGCGGGCGGTAGAAGTTTTTCGCAGCAATTTCCTGACCAGCCGGGCTGTACAGGTGCTTGAGGTAGGCTTCGGCGATCTGCTGGTTGCCCTTCTTCTCGGCGTTCTTGTCGACGACCGCTACGGGCGGTTCGGCGAGAATCGACAGCGAAGGCACGACGATGTCGAACTTGTCAGCGCCGCCCTGTTCTTTCAGCGCCAGGAAGGCTTCGTTTTCCCAGGCCAGCAACACGTCACCCTGACCATTGTTGACGAAGGTAATGGTCGAACCGCGAGCGCCTGTGTCGAGTACCGGGACATGCTTGAACAGCGTTTGCACGTACTCTTTGGCCTTGGCTTCGTTACCGCCGTTGGCTTTCAGGCCATAGGCCCAGGCCGCGAGGAAGTTCCAGCGCGCACCGCCGGAGGTTTTCGGGTTCGGGGTGATGACTTCAACACCGTTTTTGGTCAGGTCGCCCCAGTCCTTGATGCCTTTGGGGTTGCCCTTGCGCACCAGGAACACGATGGTCGAGGTGTACGGCGTGCTGGCGTCCGGCAGGCGCTTTTGCCAGTCGGCCGGCAGGGTTTTGCCGAGTTTGGCGATTTCGTCGATGTCACCGGCCAGGGCCAGGGTCACCACGTCGGCCCGCAGGCCATCGATCACCGCCCGGCCCTGTTTGCCCGAACCACCATGGGATTGCTGGATCTTCACGTTGTCGCCAGCGTGCTCTTTCTTCCAGAAGTTGATGAACTCGGCGTTGTAATCCTGATACAGCTCGCGGGTCGGGTCGTACGACACGTTGAGCAGTTCGTAATCCTTGGCAACCGCGGAACCTGTAAAAATAGCGCTGGCCAGAGCGGCCAAAGCGTAACGGCGAATCGACGACATGGTGCAGCTCCTGAATTCTTTTGTGTTGGCTGTTCTTATGGTTTTCCGGAATCGGGTTGCCCGTTGAGTAGTACTTCAGCTCGGCTTGTTGCCTGGGTTCTGCAAACGGAATTTCTCTTTGCGTTCGATCTGAACTACCTGGGCGTTGTGCACGGTGATTTCTACTGCCCCAAAGCGCAGATCGCGCAGTGCGCTCTGGATCTCGCGCAAAATGGTTGCTTCGTCCTGGCCGTCAACGCTACGTAGAGATGCGCTCATGGTGCTGCTCCTTCAATGAGATGTGCCTGGCAGTGGCGGCACTGCTTACGGCGTGAGGGCAATAGTAGATAGACGCAGATATTCTTAAAAATACTATTTAAGAATGTTTATATAACTGAAAGACATTAACTGGCAGGACAAGGATTTGCAGATTTTGAAAATTTCGCAGCCTCTGTGGCGAGGGGGCTTGCCCCCGTTCGGGTGCGAAGCAGCCGTAAAATCGGAACACGCGATATGTCTGAAAGAACCGGGCTGCTGATATCGGGACTGCTGCGCAGCCCAACGGGGGCAAGCCCCCTCGCCACAAGAGCGCGGTGTTTACCGAATCACCGGCGCTCGCGTCCAGTCCAGCTCATGAGCCGGCATCGGTCGGCCAAACCAGTAGCCCTGGCCCAGATCGCACCCCTGCTCGAGCAAAAACGCCGCCTGCTCGACCTGCTCGATGCCTTCGGCGTGTACCTGCATGCCCATGCTTTGCGCGAGGGCGATGATCACTCGAACGATCGCCGCATCGTCCTCATCCAACGGCAGGCCAGCGACAAAGCCCTGATCGATCTTGAGTTTCTGCACTGGCAGACGCTTAAGTCGCAGCAACGATGAATAACCGGTACCAAAGTCATCGATGGCCAGCCGCACGCCCAGTTCGCGTAAGCGGTGCATTTGTTCCAGCGCGACTTCCGGATCGTCCATCACTGCGCTTTCGGTCACTTCCAGCTCCAGGCACGCCGGGTCCAGTCCCGTGTCGTGCAGCACTTGGGCAACCCGCTCAAACAGTTCGCGCCGGGCAAACAGGCGGGTGGAAACGTTCACCGCAACAAATGACAACACCACCCCGGCGTTCTGCCAGGCACACATCTGCTGACAGGCCTGTTGCATCACCCAGGCATCAATCTCGGCGATCAACCCGGTGCGTTCGGCAATCGGAATGAACTCACCCGGCGGCACCAGCCCCCGCTGTGGATGCTGCCAGCGAACCAGCGCTTCAACGCCGATCAAACGGCGGGTCGTGAGGTCGTGCACCGGCTGGTAGTACACCCGCAACTCCTGCTGCTCCAGCGCGCGGCGCAATTCGAAGGCCATCTCGACCCGGTGCTGGGCGTGGGCAGTCAACTCCTCGGTGTACAAGGCATAACCGTCGCGCCCCGAACTCTTGGCCTTGAACAACGCCGAATCAGCATTGCGCAGCAATTGTTCGGCGCTCAGCGCGTCGCTGGGGAACAGGCTGATACCGACACTGGCGTTGATGAACAACGGGTGAGCCACGATGAAAAACGGCTCTTTCAGGCCCTCAATGATCCGCTGCGCCAACGCGGCAGCCTGCACCACTTGCGGACAGTTCTCGGCCAACACGGCAAACTCGTCGCCACCCAACCGCGCCAGCGTAACACCGGGGCCAAACAGGCCTTGCAGGCGCACCGCCGTCGCTTTGAGCAGTTGATCGCCAACGTTATGCCCAAGGCTGTCGTTGATCATCTTGAAATGGTCCAGATCAATCATCAGCAACGCACACCCACGCTTGTGGATCTGCGCCGACGCCAGCGCCTGCTCCACGCGATCACTGAACAGCAAACGATTGGGCAGGTCGGTCAGCGGGTCGTGGTGCGCCAGATGCGCGAGTTCGTGCTCGGAGTTCTTGATCGCGCTGATGTCGGAAAACACCGCCACATAGTGGCTGAGCTGGCTATGGTCATCGTGAATGACCCGGATGGTCTGCCATTGCGGATAAATTTCACCGCTTTTGCGCCGGTTCCAGATCTCGCCGCTCCATTCGCGGGTACGTTTCAGACTCTCGAACATCACTTGATAGAAATCCGGCGGATGATGACCGGACTTGAACAGGCTGGGCCTCTGGCCCAACACCTCTTCGGCCTGATAACCGGTGATGTCCATAAAGGCCCGATTGACGTGGACGATCACCCCCTGGCGGTCAGTGACCAATACCCCTTCTCGCGTGCAATCGAACACCGCCTGCGCCTGGCGCAATCGTGCGCGATCTTCGTTTCGCTGGCGTAATTTGGCGCCGACTCCGAGAAAACACAGCAAACGAGCCCGGGCGGTGAAGATAAACCCAGCGCTAAGCACCACCCAGACATAACCGTTGATCAGTTGCCATTGCTGAAGATCTGCGGATTCATCGAATAAATTGGTTAATAAATAACCAGTGAATTTCAGCCAAACGACAGAAAACACCAGGTAGAGCAGCGCTGCACGCAAGGCATCGCGATAAGAAGCAGACATTCGGTCGTCCATGGCCTTACAAAAAAGGTTGGAATTATAGATTAAAGAAACATCCAGCCACTCTTATCTGAAAGGGCGACTGGTTTTATCTGTGTGCTGAGTGATAATGCGCCAGCTGTTTTTTTCTTTATCGAGGGCCATACAGCCTATGTGGTACGAAGGTTTACTCGGCTTGTCGCCCTGGCAACTGGTGGCAGTCACCCTGTTAATGACCCACATCACCATCGTGGGCGTCACGGTTTATCTGCATCGTTATTCAGCCCATCGCTCCCTTGAGCTCAATGCCGGCCTGAAACACTTTTTCCGCTTCTGGCTGTGGCTGACCACGGCGCAGAACACCCGCGAGTGGACTGCCATCCACCGCAAGCATCACGCCAAATGCGAAACCGTCGACGACCCGCACAGCCCGGTGATCAAAGGCCTGTCCACGGTCTTGCGCAAAGGTGCCGAGCTGTACCGCGCCGAAGCGGAGAACCCCGAAACCCTGCGCATTTACGGCAAGAACTGCCCTGAAGACTGGATCGAACGCAACCTCTACAGCCGTTATCCGCTGCTGGGTGTGGCGATCATGGCCGTCATCGACCTGCTGCTGTTCGGCACTAACGGCATCACCATCTGGGCGATCCAGATGATGTGGATCCCGGTCTGGGCCGCTGGCGTGGTCAATGGCCTGGGCCATGCCGTTGGCTACCGCAACTTCGAATGCCGTGATGCGGCGACCAATCTAGTGCCCTGGGGCATTCTGATCGGTGGTGAAGAACTGCATAACAACCATCACACCTACCCTAACTCGGCAAAACTGTCGGTGAAGAAGTGGGAATTCGACCTCGGCTGGGCGTGGATCCAGGTCTTCAGCTTCCTGCGCCTGGCCAAGGTTCAGCGGGTTGCACCGATCGCCCACCGTGTCGAAGGCAAAGGCAGCCTGGACATGGACACCGCCATGGCGATCCTCAACAACCGCTTCCAGATCATGGCCCAGTACCGCAAGCTGGTGATCGGCCCGCTGGTCAAGCAAGAGCTGGAAAAGGTCGACCATTCGGTTCGCCACCAATTCCATCGCGCCAAGCGCCTGCTCTCGCGAGAAACCAGCCTGCTGGATGACAAGCACCATGTGCGCATCCAGACCATGCTCGAGCACAGCCACGCACTGAAGGTAATTTACGAGAAGCGCCTGGCCTTGCAGCAGATCTGGATCAAGACCAGCTCAAATGGCCACGACATGCTGGCGGCCATCAAGGACTGGGTCCACGAAGCCGAAGCCAGCGGTATTCAATCGCTGCGCGACTTCGCCCACCAGTTGAAAACCTACTCTCTGCGCCCCGCCTGACCCTGTGGCGAGCGAGCTTGCTCGCGCTCGAATACAGAGCATTCGCAATCTTGGCGACACGTTTTAACTGACAAAACGCAGTCGCCAGATTCGGGCGGTATACCGCCCAGCGGGAGCACGCTCCCTCGCCACAAAAAGCGGGAACTAAGCTTCAAATCCCCTATCTCAAAGAGCACTTCGCCATCCAGGCGGGCTTTGTTGTGGCCGCTATCGAACTTGCGGCACGCCCTTTGAGAGTTGTGCCGATGGTCAATAAGAACCTGGAAGACCTACCCTACCCACAGTGGCCCGAGGCCGCGCAAACCCTGATGGCCTTGATGCATGCCCAAGGCGAAGTCGCGCGCCTGAGCGAGCGTGAACAGTTGTTCAGTTCGTTGCTGGTCAGCGTCAATGCCGTTCTCTGGGCTTTCAACTGGGAAACGCGTCAGGTGCTGTATGTCAGCCCGGCCTATGAACGGATTTTCGGTCGCTCGGCCGGCCTGCTGCTGGCTGACTATCATCAATGGCGCGACAGCGTTTACCCGGACGATCTGGACTATGCCGAACGCAGCCTTGCCCAAGTGCTGGAAAAAGGCGCAGTTGAAGACCGCGAATACCGAATCTTCGCCGCCGACGGCCAAGTGCGCTGGCTCAGCGACAAGTGCTTCATCAATCGTCAGGCCGAACCCGGGCAACCGCTGATCGTAGTCGGCTTCGCCGAGGACATTACCGAAAAGAAGCAGCTGGAAACCGAGCTGCAACGCCTCGCCACCACTGATGTGCTGACCCAAAGCAGCAACCGTCGACACTTCTTCGAATGCGCCAGCCACGAGTTCGAACAGGCCCGCCTGCAAGGTTCACCGCTGGCGTTTCTGTTGCTGGATATCGATGACTTCAAACTCATCAACGACACGTACGGCCATCAGCAAGGCGATCAAGTGCTGCAACAACTCGCCGAATGCGGACGCGCCGCATTGCGCCGTGGTGACCTGTTCGGGCGCATTGGCGGTGAAGAGTTTGCAGCGGTATTCCCTGGCTGCGCGCCAGAGATGGCGAGGCAAGTCGCCGAGCGCCTGCAACGGGAAATCCAGCGTTTGAGTTTCAGCCATGACGGGCAGACCTTCGCTATCACCGTCAGCCTGGGCCTGACCAGCCTCACGGCAGAAGATGCAGCCATCGACAGCCTGTACGCCCGCGCCGACGCCGCAATGTACAGAGCCAAACGCCAGGGCAAGAACCGCATTATCTCCGGCTGACCCCAATGGCTTGAACAACACCGATCCGTAGGAGCAAGGCTTGCCCGCGATTGGGGCGCCTCGGTCTTGCAGATACACCGCGGTGATGCAATCGCGGGCAAGCCTTGCTCCTACAGGGTTCGGATCGGGTTCATTTTTTGCGCAAGCGCATCAGTTCCGGCAGGCCGATTTTGAGCAGGCGCGCCGTTCGGCTTTTGGCCAGTTCTTCAACGCCTTCATGCTCGGTCAGGCGAGCGAGTTGCGCCGCCAGGTTCATCACCAGCGCTTCACGGGAATACACCCCGCCACCGAGCTGATAGACCGCCGCAATCAGCTCTCGCAACTCCAACGGAAGCCGCCAGCGAGTACGCAACGCCGAACCATAGGCCGCGCCAAATTCAGCCAATGCGTCGCCGACCTCTTCCAGCTCGTCCAGTTCGCCCCCCGCCTGTTTCCACTCCTGCAAGCAACGCAACAGCGCCAGATCGCCGAGACGATGGAGCATGCCGGCGCAATAGCAACGCTCCTGATCGAGATCAAGCAAGCGCGCCAGGCTCCGTCCGTATTCTGCGGTGTGCAGTGACAGCTCCCAGTAGCGCTCGGCGTAATCGGCCAGGCACGGATCACTCAGCTTCGCACTGCGCTTGAGGGCCAGGCCAACGATCAGGTTCATGCTTTGTCCGGTGCCCAGGCGATGCAAGGCCTGGGACACGGTCTGCACCGTGTCGCCAAGGTGCTGCGAGGCGCTGTTGGCGGCGGCGATCAGCACCGCAGTGATCTGTGGGTCAGTGCGCACTTCTTCTTCCAGCAGCTTCAGATCGAGGCCATTGGGGTTCAGGCTGCGCTTGACTGCCAGTTGCACGTCGGTGAGCAACGGCGCGCCGTCCGCCAACTCACGCCGACGCTCAAGGAAGGTCGACAAGGTCATGCCGGGCGCCAGCGCCGGAACGTCACAGGAAACCGTCTGGCCGGCGCTCAGGAGCAAATCCTGCAGGCGCTGAGTCAGACCTTCCATGTTCAGGGGCTTGGTCAGATAGGCCGTCGGGGCCAGCGGCAATACCTCGCGCACGCTGGCGCTGTCGTTGCGGCTGCTCATCAGAATGAACGGCAACACCGGGTTACGCCGCCGCTGACGCACGCTACGCAGCAAGCCCAGGCCATCGACACCGGAAAGCTCCCAATCGGCAATCACCAGGTCATAAGGATTTTCACTCAACAACTCCAGCGCCTGCTGGCCATCAGCACACAGATCCAGCCGCGCATCGCAGCGCACGTGCAGCAACACCTGCTTGAGCAGGTCTCGAGACCAAGGGTCAGCCTCGGCGATCAGCACTCGCGGTACAGCCGGTAAATCAACAGCGGTCATCAGTTCACTCCGAGGCAATGCTTGCACCTTAGACAATGCTGGCCATTCGATACAGCGCAAAAGCCGCCGATGTGTTTCAAGTGACAAAAAAAACCCGCCGAAGCGGGTTTTTTGTCGATCAGGTCACACTGCGCAATCAGAGCTCGGAGAAGCACTCTTCCATGATCGCCAGACCTTTATCCAGTTGCTCGTCCGGTGCAGTCAGCGGCACCAGTACACGCAACACGTTGCCGTAAGTGCCGCACGACAGCAGGATCAGACCCTTGTCGCGCGCCTTGGCCACGACTTTGGCGACAGCGGCGGCGTTAGGCTTGTGGCTGTCGCCGTTTTCGAACAGTTCAACCGCGATCATCGCGCCCAGGGCACGCACTTCACCGATCACCGGGTACTTGGCCTGGATGGCCTTGAGGCCAGTAACCAGACGCTCGCCAACCGCTTTGCAGCGATCCAGCAGGTGCTCTTCTTCGAACACTTCCATCACCGCCAGCGCAGCGGCGCAAGCGATCGGGCTACCGGCGTAAGTGCCGCCCAGGCCGCCTGGAGCGATGGCGTCCATGTATTCAGCCTTGCCGCACACACCGGCCAGCGGGAAGCCGCCAGCGATGGATTTGGCGAAGGTGGTCAGGTCGGCTGCAACGCCCATCTGTTCCATGGCGAAGAAGGTACCGGTACGACCAGCGCCGGTTTGTACTTCGTCAGCGATCAACAGGATGCCGTGCTGGTCGCACAGGGCACGCAGACGCTTCATGAACTCTTTAGGAGCGACGTAGAAACCACCTTCGCCCTGAACCGGCTCGATGATGATTGCAGCGATGTCACGTGGCTCGGCGTCGTTCTTGAAGATACGCTCGATGCTGGCGATCGAATCGTCGACGCTCACGCCATGCAGTTCGTTCGGGTACAGCGCACGGAAGATACCGCCTGGCATCAGACCCATGCCGGCCGAGTAAGGCACGACTTTACCGGTCAGGCCCAGGGTCATCATGGTGCGACCGTGGTACGCACCGGTGAAGGCGATCACGCCGGCACGGCCGGTGGCGGCACGAGCGATCTTGATGGAGTTTTCCACAGCTTCGGAGCCGGTGGTCACCAGCAGGGTCTTCTTGGCGAAATCACCTGGAACCTTGGCGTTGATTTTTTCGCACAGTTCTACGTACGGTTCGTAAGCCAGCACCTGGAAGCAGGTGTGAGTCAGCTTGTTCAGCTGCTCGGTCACGGCTGCGATGACTTTCGGGTGCAGGTGACCGGTGTTCAGCACGGCGATACCGCCGGCGAAGTCGATGAACTCGCGACCTTCAACGTCGGTCACGGTGGCGTTCTTCGCATGGTCGGCGAAGATCGGGTGAATCTGGCCAACACCGCGTGGTACAGCGGCTTCACGGCGTTTCATCAGGGATGCGTTGGTCTTGCTCATAAAGTCCTCATTCACCGCTCATCGGGCGGCGTGGTCCAAGGAATACGTGGCGGGGAGGCAACTACGGCAGCATGCGATGATCGACTGCCACAGCTTTCCCGGCCACCGAGAAATAACGTTTGAAGCCCGCAAAGGGACAGCGCTCTCGTGCCCTTTGCGTTTAATTCCTTACCCGATCAGATGCCCAGGCAGAGGTATTTGATTTCCAGGTAATCTTCGATGCCGTACTTGGAGCCTTCACGGCCCAGGCCCGAGGCCTTGATGCCGCCGAACGGCGCGACTTCGTTGGAGATCAACCCGGTGTTGACGCCGACCATGCCGTATTCCAGGGCTTCAGCCACACGGAACACACGGCCCAGGTCACGCGCATAGAAGTACGAGGCCAGGCCGAACTCGGTGTCGTTCGACATCGCGATCACTTCGGCTTCGTCTTTGAAGCGGAACAGTGGCGCCAATGGACCGAAGGTTTCTTCCTTGGCCACAGCAGCGCTTTTCGGCACGTTGGTCAGGATGGTCGGCTCGAAGAAGTTGCCTTCCATCACCTTGCCACCGGCCAGCAGGGTCGCGCCTTTGCTCAGGGCATCAGCAATGTGCTCCTGAACCTTGGCCACGGCTTTGCCGTCGATCAACGGGCCAGTGGTGGTGCCTTCTTCCAGACCGTTGCCGATCTTCAGTTTGGCCACGGCCACTTTGAGTTTTTCAGCGAACGCGTCGTACACCGAATCCTGAATGTACAAACGGTTGGCACAGACGCAGGTCTGGCCGTTGTTGCGGTATTTGGAAATGATCGCGCCTTCGACGGCCTTATCCAGGTCCGCGTCGTCGAACACGATGAACGGTGCGTTGCCGCCCAGTTCCAGGGAAACTTTCTTGATGTCCTTGGCGCATTCAGCCATCAACTGACGACCGATTTCGGTCGAGCCGGTGAAGGACAGCTTGCGCACGATCGGGTTGCTGGTCAGCTCGCTGCCGATGTCGCCGGCGCTGCCGGTTACAACACTCAGCACGCCTTTCGGGATACCGGCACGCTGGGCCAGCTCAGCCAGGGCGAAGGCCGAGTAAGGCGTTTGCGAAGCAGGCTTGAGCACCATGGTGCAGCCAGCGGCCAGGGCCGGGCCGGCTTTACGGGTGATCATGGCAGCCGGGAAGTTCCACGGAGTGATTGCAGCGGTCACGCCGATTGGCTGCTTGATCACGATCAGGCGCTTGTCTGGCTGGTGGCCCGGAATCACGTCACCGTAGATGCGCTTGGCTTCTTCGGCGAACCATTCGATGAAGGATGCGGCGTAAACGATTTCGCCCTTGGCTTCGGCCAATGGCTTGCCCTGCTCCAGAGTCATCAGGCGAGCCAGGTCGTCCTGGTTCTCAATGATCAGTTCGAACCAGCGACGCAGCTTGTTCGCGCGCTCTTTGGCGGTCAGTGCACGCCAGGCCGGCAGCGCTTTGTCAGCGGCTTCGATGGCACGGCGGGTTTCGGCAGCGCCCATTTTCGGCACGGTGCCCAGAATTTCGCCCGTTGCCGGGTTGGTGACGTTGATCGTCTGACCATTGTCCGCATCGACCCAGGCGCCATCAATGAAGGCTTGCTGGCGGAACAACAGGGTGTCTTTAAGCTGCATGTCGGCTTTCCTTAACAGCACCGCGCACGCGCGGAGCAAATTATGATTGTAGAAAGGCGCCTTGAAGGCTGCCGTCAGGGAAATCATTCACCGGGCTGAAGCACATAAATAGCGCACTATTGAAGCTCGTGCGGTTCAGCACCCAGACAAGAGCGTTTGAAATCTCAAACGAATCCTAGGATCAAAGGGGGTAAAGGACAATAGGCTGTTCGAAAAAAAGAACGAAAACGCCGCATTTGCCATATTTTTCTGATCAACGTAGTAAACACCCGCTCGGCGGGCGCGAAACATCAGGCTATTCAGCAGCATGGACGCCCGCAGCGCATATGAGTATCATGGCGCCCGCATTGCACCAGTAGCTCAGCTGGATAGAGTACTGCCCTCCGAAGGCAGGGGTCGTGGGTTCGAATCCCGCCTGGTGCACCATCTTCTTTCCCTTGTATGACAAGGGAATAGCGCTCCTGATAAAAACCTGTCCTGGTCCTGAACGTCGTTTTTGCCACAAGCTTGCCGCACTCACACGGTGGCGGGAATGGTCGAAAAGGCAACAATCAGGAATCGCGGCGAGTATCAGTGGGAAGCGCAAATCCATCACAAGGGCTATCCAGCCCAACGAAAAACCTTCGAAACCAAAGCCTTTGCATCTTGGGCGCTCTTTATAGAAAATCCTCCTCTTGCTCGAAAGGATGCTCGCAATGAAGGCCGAAGGGACTTTCCAATACATGACCCCGCACGGGATCGTCTTCAACGTCTCGCAGATCACCCTCACCGACAGCGAGCGCGGCCGCCTGCGCGAGCTTCATTTTGGCGAAGCGAAAAGCGCCCACTATCAGGTCAACAGCAAGGTCGTAGAGGTGTACGACAAGATGCAGGCCAAGAACCTGCCGTGCGTGATGATGATCGGCATCTCCAAGCCGCTGACCCGGCAACAGGCCGACGCCCTGGATACCCAACGCACCAAACTCGCCAACCTGGCCGCCTCCGCCTTCGGTGGCACTGCCGGTACTGTGGGCGGTTTAGCCGGGCCTGTAGGCAGTTTCGCCGCAGGCACTGTTGTAACGGCGGGTGTGCGCTCGTACGTCAATGACACTCTGCCCACCTACCATGCTGGCGACGTCATCGTCAGCATCCAGGCGCAGGTCAATGGTGGGATTGGCCCACAGCGCTCTTCCGAATCCCTGATCATCAAGACCTGAGTGGGGCTGCACATGTCCGAAATTACCCAGACGGTCATCGTCATGGCGCTGGCCTTTCTACTTGATCGGTTTCTTAAGCCGTACCCGCTGCGCAAGTGGCTAGGGGTGACGCTGGTGGTGGCTGGCGCAATCGGCTGCGTTGCAGTGAGCCAGGCCCGGTTGCTGGGCTTTGACCTGGGATTGATGTCGGTCCTTGCCGTGCCGGTGGGCGCGGGGCTGTTCGTGACCAGGCGGCGGTTTGTGGAGGTTGGCTGAAGTGATGTAAAAAAGGGCGCCTGCCTTCGATTGAAGCAGGCTGACTGCCGTAGGCCGATTGCTGCCGTTTTGGTGATGGTCAATGCATTACAGGCGCAAGCCCGCCAAGAGCTAGGCGCTGCTCGCTGTGAACCGAGCTTCCACCCACACCAGTTCACTTCCTCTGCGTTACCTACCCGCCTCGACATCGCGAATGCAATCGTCAAATGGCTCACGCCGCCATCGTTTACGCGCATGCAGATACGCAGCCAGGTCCCCGTAACCCAGTTGACTGGCAATGTGCGCGCGGTTCTCACCCAGAAATTCAAGATGCTGTTCCAGCTCGGCCCTCACCAGATCGAGCAGCAGGCGGAACGTCATGCCTTGCTCTTCCATGCGCCGGCGTAAGGTACGCGGGCTCTGGTGCAGAGCCTCTGCCTGATTTTCCAGGCTGGGTACCACGCCGCGCGCCAGGCTTTGTCGCATGCCGGCCGCGACTTTCCCGGTCCAGCCATTGAGCTGGAGATGCCGTGCGATCCGTCGGTCCATCTCACTGCGCAACAACTCTGCCATTCCGTCGTGTCGCGTCAGCAAAGGTAACCGCAAGACGCTCGGGTCGTAATACAGGCAGTTATGCGCGCACTCGAACACGATGTTATCCCCGAACCATCGGGTGTATTCGGCGTGGTAGGTTGGTCGCGGATGGGCGAAGTGAGCCAGCACCGGCCGGACCGGTTCGCCCGTAGCTTTGCGCAGTTGGGTCACGGCCATCACGCAGTAATGTTCCACCACGTAGCGGGCCAGTTTGGCGGGGGCGTCGATACGCAGCTCTACGCCCAGGCCATGGGCATCGTTGATCAGCTTGACGCTGTCCATGTCCGACGCCAGCCCCGCATAGTCACACCAGCACTGGATAGCTGCGCTGACGTCCGGGCAATACATGCAGATGTACGTCAGCTCGTGGCAGTCCTGCGGCGTGAACCCGGCGAACAGGTGCAGGCCAATGGCAGGATCTTGTTGTGCCGCCGCCGTCCACAATTGCTCAAGCTCAAGCAGGCTGTAATCGCGTCGGTTACTGCGTGTCTGCTTATGCAGTACACGTTCCAGAACCTGTCCGAGCTGCCCTCGATGAAAGCGGCGGGCTGGCTGATTGGCCTCTTCTCGAGTGATTTTGTCCATTTCGCACATGTTGTCTGGAAGGCTCATGGTTTCTTATTGCTCAGGCAATGCCCAGGTCGGGCCTGACTCGAGATTGCCATGAATACAATAATGCTCGCCAACAATCCAATTCCGGTCGTCGCCGGGATTTTTCTGAGTTTCATCCTGCTGGAAATTGCGTGCGCCTGTTTCCGCCAACCCAAAGGTCAGCGCCGCGATACGCTGATCGAGGTCATCGGTTCGTCGCTCCTGCTGGGTGTCACCTTTCCATTGGTGATGTTCCTCAGCAACCTGTTGCTCGGCAGTCTGGCCCCTCAACTCAAGAACAGCCTGGCCAACATTCACTGGGTGGCCGGCCTCGGGCTGTTTCTGCTGTTCGATGACTTGACCCAGTACTGGTGGCACCGCCTGACCCATCGGCTGCCGTTTCTCTATGCCCTGCATCGCGCTCACCATTCGGCGCCCTACATGAGCATTCGCATCGTTTATCGAAACAACAGCTTTTACTACCTGCTGATGCCAGGTATCTGGCTGTCCGGAGCCCTCATTTACCTGGGCCTGGCACCGGTTTACTACGGTTACTTGATCGTCAAGATGACGGTCATCTTCGCCGTGCACAGCAGCGTCGCCTGGGACGAAAAACTCTACCGCATTCCGGCCTTGCGTCCGCTGATGTGGGTCCTCGAACGAACCATTTCGACCCCCGCCACCCATGCGGCCCATCATGGTTTGAACGCCAATGACGGCGTAACCCACTACAAGGGAAACTTCGGCAATCTCCTGTTCTTCTGGGACGTGCTATTCGGTACGGCCAAGATCACCCGGCGTCGCCCCTCAAACTATGGCATTGAGGACCTGCATCCGGTGACGTGGCAGCAGGAGCTGTTCTGGCCGCTGGTTCGTTCACCAAAGCGTGTGCGGCAAGACGATCTTTGAGTACTTCCCAGTGCCCACTTTTCATTTGGCCCACATGCCGGATCACGCCGGGTGGTCGCTGGCTGATGACACAATACAGCCACGATCTGCCCTCGTGCCGTTTCCAGGCTGATTTCCTGGGTAGTTTCTTGGGTAGTTTCTTGGGTAGTTTCTTGGGTAGTTTCTTGGGTAGTTTCTTGGGTGGTTTCTTGGGTAGTCTGTGGTTTGGCGGCTGGCTTGTTAGCAAACAACGATCGCGCTGTATCCCCCACCCTGTTTTGAACCGATAAGGATTGGCCAATCGCCAAGTGAGTGATTTTTGCACGGACGTTTTTTAGTCGTACTCATCGCCTTGGGCTTGTTGGCGGGTTGCTCGACGACACCGCCAAGAGAGCAAAGCAACCTTTGCAGCATTTACCGCCAATACCCGGCCTGGTACGAAGATTCGCTGAAAATGGAGAAGGCCTGGGGCCTGCCACCGCATGTGGCGATGGCGATCATCAAGCAGGAAAGCAGCTTTGTGCACGATGCCCTGCCCCCTCGCTACTACTTTTTGTGGGTTATTCCCTGGGGACGGGTCAGCTCGGCATACGGCTATGCCCAGGCGCAGGATCCGGTGTGGAGCGAGTACAAGAGCGCGACCGGCAACGGCGGTTCGCGTGACAACTTTGACGACGCGATCATGTTCGTCGGCTGGTACGTCGCCGGCACTCAACGTCAGTTGGGGGTTTCCAAATGGGATGCCTACAGCCAGTACCTTGCCTACCACGAAGGACGTGGCGGATTCAGTCGCCAGACCTATCTACAGAAACCCTGGCTGATGCAGGTCGCGCGCAAGGTTGAGCAACAGGCAAAAGATTATGGCTGGCAACTCCGGCAATGCAGGGGCGAACTGGAGAGCAACCGCAGTTGGTGGTAGTCATGCCTTGGATGACAGCTCATCCACGACGTCCACCTCGGCAGGCTCCTCCTCGTCGTCATCCTCTTCATCGTCGTCGAGCAGAAAGTCCTTGCGCGCTTCAGTGATCGCCCGGCGCATTTCTTCGCCCTTGATCGGGCAGTTGAGCAATTGGGCAATGCGGTCTATTCGTTGTGTCACAGCTGGCCTCCAACGCACCAGTAATTGGCTCGATAGTGCTCGCTTTCGACGAACGACGCCAATGCCCTGAACGCTCAGACCGCAATAGCCCTGTAAAACTTTCAGTCAAACCTTACCGCAGCTCACGTCACAGGCATCTGATCGTCATTTGCCGCCAACACCAACGCCTTCTGATGCACCAGTGAGGCCGGCGGGTGCAACTGCTTCTGGAGCTCGGGATCGATGCGCAAGAAGCGTGGGACAACGTGGCTGACATCGCCGTCTTCGTTGTTGTGAATCACCATGGTTCCCAGATCGCGCAGTTGAGCCAGATGCTCTTCGGTCAGGTTGAAGCTTATGCTCAAGCCTTTGTCATCGATCACCGGTGCCGGTAGACGACGCTGGGCGAAGCTTTTGCTCTTGCGGTGCTGGTAACGCGCCCAGGAGATCAGGACCACCGCGTTGAACAACGCCACCCACAAGTAGATTTGCAGCGTGCCAAGGGCGTCGAGCATCGTCGATTCGATACGCAACCCTTCGTGGGTATCAAACAATGGCCAGAGGCCGCTTACCAGCAGGTACAGCAAGCCGAACCAGGCCAATACCGTGAAAAAGGCATCAATGACGACCAGAAATGGTCGTTGACGGGTTCTGATGATTTTCATTTGCTGAACTCCTCGTCATCGTCATCGTCATTCAGCGGCTTGATGCCACGGTCGGGACTGACCCAGCGCGCACGCTTCTGATGTTGGCCAAACAGCACTTTGGGGAAGCTGACCAGGGTGGTGAGCAGGCTGATGAACCAGAACACCAACGGATACCAGACCACCCAGAACATGGTTTTCCACAGCCCGCGCTCGTAGCGACGGTCGATCAGGATGCTGACCGCGAACTGCAGCAAGCAGACCATCGCCAGCAACAGCCCGGTGAAGGCCGGCGGCAGCAAGTGGTGCACGGCAATGGCGGCCGGCATGTCGACGAACTTGCCCACGCCCCAGAAAATCACCGACAGAAAAAAGGTGAAGGCCCAGCCGGTGGACAGGCAGTACTCGAACAGCAGCGGCCAGAGGTAGCGATGGCGGTATTGCCAGATGCCGCGGATGTTTTTGAACAGCACCTCGGCGCCGCCCTGGGCCCAGCGCAAACGCTGCTTCCACAACCCGGACAGGGTCTCCGGCATCAGAATCCAGCACAGTGCGCGTGGCTCGTAGAAGATGCTCCAGTGATCCAGTTGCAGCTTCCAACTGATGTCGATGTCTTCGGTGATCATGTCCGGGCTCCAATAGCCGACCCGATGCAACGCCGAACGACGGAACGCCACAATCACCCCGGACACGGTAAAAATCCGCCCGAAGACCCGTTGGGTGCGCTTGATCAAACCGATGATCGAAGAGAACTCGCCGACCTGAACGCGCCCGACCAGCGTTGAACGGGTTCGAATCCGTGGGTTGCCGGTCACCGCACCAAGCCGGGCGTTGTCCAGCATGGGAGCCACCAGATAGGCCGCCGTGTTCGGCGCGAGCAAGGCATCGCCGTCAATACACACCAGGTACTCACTGCGCGCGGCAATCGCGCCCATGCGCAAGGCCACCGCTTTACCCTGGTTTTCCGCCAGGTGCAGCACCCGCAGGCGCGGGTCTTCAGCAGCGAGGGCATCGAGGACAGCGGCGGTGTTGTCCTTGGAGCCGTCGTTGATCGCGATCACCTCGATGTTCGGGTAATGCTGACCCAGCGCGGCGTGAATCGTATCGGCCGCGTTATCGCCCTCGTTGTAGCAAGGGATCAGGATCGAAATCAGCGGTTCGCCGGCCAGCGGCGGCGGCAGCGTGTCATCCTTCCACGGCCAGTGGCGCTCCCAGTGCAGCCAGAAATACAGGCCACCGGCGATCCACAGTCCGGACATGAACAGCGGATAGAAAAACACGAAGTCCATCAAGAATTGCCCGGTGACCAGAAAGATCAGCCCCAGGGGAATCCCCAGGACGATCGCCAGGACCAGCAGAGCTAGAAGTCTATCCAGCATGTTATGGATTCCACTTGTCGGAGAGCGCGGGACGCACGGTTTTCAGGTCCGGCTGGTTCTCAAGGAAGTTGTCCGGGTAGTAACCGAAACTGGTCGCTCCCTGGCGTTTGAGGCGACCCATCCAGTCAGTCAGTTGCCTGCCATCGATGTCGGCGCCGCTTTTCTTCGTCCAGTCCCTGGCCTGCAATTCGAACACCGTGCGCTCCAGTGCTCCCGGCCGGGCCTTGACCGTGGCCACCAACTCTTCGAGCCATTCACCCGATTGCTTGAGGGGTTTACCTTCCATCAATGGCATAGCCATCGGTGCGGTCCAGTCGTAGGTGCCGAGGAAGTCGTCGAGGTTCTGCGCGAACCAAGCCTCACTGGGCGGATTGAGCATCGGTTCGGCGAAGATGTTGCGCGCCGTCAGCACCTGTGGCCCACGAATGGCGCGAACCTTGGCGGTGAGCTCTTTGGTGAAGTCGATCAGGTAGCGACTCTTGAACCGAGTCCAGCGCTGCATCATCGCCGGATCATCGCGCAGGGCCGCCATCGACCCCGGCAAGCCGTTGGCCGCATAGGTGCGCAAGGCCTCGGGACTGGCGTCCTCGAAGTCCGACAGCACTGCATCGTCGTGGTAGAGGATGCCGTCGACCGAGGTCAGACGCGCCACGTCCTCGTAGATTTCACCGATGATGCGCCGCACGGTCGGGTCGAACGGCGACAGCCGTCGATATTGTCCCGGGTCAACCGAGGTCTGGCCTGTGGCCGGGTCCCAACGGGTGACCCGGGGCAGTTTTGGATCGAGGGCAAAGCTGAGCACCGGCATCCAGGCAAAAACCTTGACGTGGGCGCGAGTACGCAACTGCCAGGCCACCCGGTCGAAGATGTCGGCGCGAACCGGAAGGTGGCGGTTCGGGAAGTACAACGAGTGCACCAGACCGTCGCCCTGAGGATCGGCGAAGGCTTGCAGGAACACGGTGTTGGCGCCCATGTCGGCCATGCGCTGGATCAGCTTGCCCAGATTGACTTCCTGCTGGGCCGGGTCCGGGTCATAAACGTTGTCCAGGTCGACATGCACCACGCGCATCGGTGAGCTGGACTGCACCGCGACGATGCTGTTGGCAAAGTGTTCGCCATCCGGGTCCGAGGCCACCAGGAAACGCGGACTGCTCATCAGGTTGTCGAGTGCATCGAGCCCGTCATCCAGGGTCAGAGCCATCTGGTAACCCTGGGAATCGACCACCTGCAATGTGGTGCCATCGGCCGTGCCGTACGGCCAGACCCATACACGCGGGTTATAACCGGTAGCCTTGCGGATTTTTTCGGTAATGGTGACCACGTCCTTGCGCAGACGAGCCTGGAAATCCGCTTCCGACTCATAGCGACCGGTCGCAGCGTCATAACGACGAGTCGCCGCCGCCGGCTGCAGGTTGCCTTGCGGATTGGCCAGGATGCCTTTGTGGCTGGCGTCGGTGTGAGCGGCGATTTCCACCAGCCCGGACCTGGAAATTTCAGAGATCTGCGCCCAGGTCAAAAACTCCGAACGCGGTCGCATATCACCTGCGAAGTCCACGAGCTTATCCGGTGGTGTATCGATCCAGGTACCGACGGGCGCCAGCAAGGCATGCCAGTTATAGGCCCGCAACACCGGTAGCACACGGGTGTAGAAGCTCGAATAACCATCGTCGAAACTCAACAGAATGGCTTTGGCTGGCAGTTCGGCCCCCCCCTTGCGCGCGGCGATGATCTGATCGACGGTGACAGGTTTGTAGCCGTTCTCACGCAGCCACGCGAGCTGCTCGATCATCCGCTCGGTGCGCACCGCAACGAGCGCCTGATCAGGGTCGCGGTCTTCGACATCGTGATAGGCAATTCCCAACACATGGTTTTTCGGCCATGGCGCTTCATTGGCCGGCAGCGGGCGCTGTGCCGGTGGCGCAAAGGTCGGGGCTTGCCGGGCGCAGGCGCTGATCAGCAAAACGCCCAACAGAAGGATGCAACGGGTCATCAGAGGCATCTTCAAACTCTTCTAGAAACGGTAGGTAAGGTCGACGAGCAGGCGCAGATCGGTTTCTCGATCGCCGTCGAAGGGCCGGTTGATCGCGCTCAGCGCGGCACCAACCTCGAACACATCATTCCAGCTGAAACGCTGGCCGTAGCTGAGCAGGCCTACACCGCCAGTGGAGTAATCACGCTGGCTGTATGTACCGGCACCGACCTGGAACTGCTGACTCCACGAAGTTTCGTAGCGGTGATAGAGCACGTGATTGACGCTGACCGTCGGCAGGACGCTGAAGTCCGACTTGGGGTTGAAGTAGGGAACGTCCTCATTCTTGCTGTTGTGGCTGGCGCCGACCTCCAGACCGAGGTCGACCTGCACCCCCGGCGCGCTGTACACGCCTTCGCGTCCGGTCAGCAATGCTTCGAGACGATTGTTGCCATCGCTGAAGTGCGACGGGCTGACCGCCAGTTTCCACTCGCGGCTTTCGTTGGCGCGCCAGCGCAGGAAACCGCTGCCGCCGTTGGCGGTGACGTTACTGTTCAGTGCCCGCAGCGGCGTAGTGGCCGAGAGGTAGTCGAGGCTGCCGCCATACTGCCAGGCATCATTGATGTCGCGGGCAATCGACAGGCGCGCGCCCTGTTTGTTGCCATAGCCGAAGTTGTGATTGGAGACTTCCGCTTCCAGTGTCATATCGCGGGTTCGGCGCTCGACACCAAGCCGTTCGACACGGTCACGACCGGTGCCTTCCTGGAAGTCACCAGTGGCATAACCGGCACTTGCAAACACACGCCAGTCCTCATTGATCGGTGGACTGTAGAGCGTGGTCTCAATGCCAAAGTCCTTGCTGCCAGCGACTGCACCGGCACCGTTGCTGCCACCGCCATAACTCTTGCCGCCATAGGTCGATACGCGCAGTTCGGCCATGTCGTGCACCTCACGCTGACGCTCCAAACGCTGCACCGCACGGTTGTCCGGGAATCGCGCAGCGACGTCATCGGTCAACGCATCGAGCTGGCGCCACTCCTGCAAATCCTGCGCGGTATGCCCTTGCGCGACTTCCAGACCGATATCTCGCGGGGCCATGCTCTCGGTTTCCTTGAGCAGATTTTCTGCACGGCGTGGCCAGGCACGCGCCAGGTAGACATTCGCCTGCGCCAGACGCAAACCGACGTTGCCCGGTGCTTTTTCAACCAAGGCATCCAGGCCTTGCTGGCTAGCGGGCAAGTTACCGCTATAGGTGCCCGCCTGGGCGGCCAGTTGTTGCGCGTCCATCCATGAATCGTTGGGATTGCCGATCGGCAAGCCTTTGAGCTCCACCCGCGAGCTCTGAGTCTTGGCCAGGTTTTCGGCGACGGTGCGTGCTTCCTGCGGTTTGTCGCTTTCCATCAAGGCGTAAAACAGCGCCGTGGTGTCTTCTACCCGGTCAGCCGGGTCGGCGTCCGGTGCGACCAGCACTTGGCGATACAAGTCTGTCGCGACGTCCGGTTGACGTTGATCCAGATAGGAGGCCGCCACCCAACGCATGGCGTAGGTTGGAATTTTTACGTTTTCAGCGAGCAGTTTCTGGTATTCGCCGATGACCTCAGCCGTGCGCGCGCGGGCCTTGAGTGCGCCCATGCGGTCGATGCGCCAACGAACCACGTCGTCGTGAGCCTGTGCATCCGGGGTCCAGGTCGCCAGCAACTGGTCGTAGTCGCTCAAGGCACGATCGGCGATGTCGTAACGTTCTTTTTCACTGCGCGTGGCAAATTCCGCCAGCCGCACGCGCTCTGCCGCCACATCACCTTCGAGGCGGCGCTGCGTCACCGGATCGATCAACCCCGGACGTTGACGGGCCAGACGCAAAGCCGGCTCTGGCAGCCGTGCGCGTTGCAGGGCGAAAACGTATTCGCGGGCGACTTCAGGTTTGCTCCCGGCGCGGATGAACGCCTGGTCGTATTCGAACAACGCGTCATAGGTCGCACCGGAACGGGTCAAGGCATAGCCCAGCGCCAGGCGCCGGGCCGGATCGTCAGGTTTGGCCGCGACGAGAGCCTTGGCACGGTTGACGGCCTCGACGGGGTTTCCAGAATCAGCCTGGGTCATGGCCAGGCCGAGTTGCAGGTCAGCATTCGCAGGTTCGAGCGCCAGTGCCTTACGGTAGAGCTCGGTGGCAGAGTCCCAGCGCTTGAGATTGCGGTAGGCACGAGCGGTGGCGGTCAGCGCCTGAATCGGCAGCACCCGGTTGCGCCCCTGGGTTTCATAGACCTGAACCACTTCGGCGTCGAGACCGGCCCAACTGGCGATCTGCAAATGGTCGCTGACCTGGCCGGTGGTCACCTGGTTAGCGGGCACGTTGCGTAACAGCGTCAACACCGGTGCGTAGTTACCAGTACGCGCATCGCGAATCATTTGGTCGTAGGCGGTATCCGCGAACGCCAGACTCGGCCAAAGCAGTTGGCTGCACAAGGCCACACGAATCAGAGGGCGCAAGCCAAGAACAATAAAAGGACGAGTAATACGTGGCATTCGTCAGCATCCTTACATGGCGAGCCGGAGTCTCATACCCCCCTTGCCTGGTTCGAAACGGGAAGTCGGGCAATCACCCGACAAGGTTTTACAAACGCAGTATTTCACGCAAGGTTAGACCACTATCAGGAACACAACATTTGTTCAGATTCAGTACAACGGCTTGACCCCCGTGCGCCCTACAGCCTTGATTTGCGGGCACCAGACAGCAAAACGCCCAGCCAATCCACAAATTCGGAGGGCCGGGCGCTAGCTTGTAACCTGCGGTTTAGAGCGTTCGCTTAAGTCAAGCGGTGGGTCGTTTACTGGGGTGCGCCAGTGGTACCGAGCTTGCTCATCACGAAACCGACGAACTGTTCGACGGTCATCTTCTGGCCGTTGAAGTCCACCTGATTATTGGCGTAGTGCAGTTTGGAAACGATGTTGTTGCCGTCCAGCGTCGCCAGTTGCGTACCGACAGCCATGCTGCTGACCATGTCACTGGTCGCAGCGGCTTGATCGGCAACGGCTTTGACGTCGGTCTGGCCTTCCATCTGCGCCTGCACTGTCACCAGATCGGTGATCATCGGCTTGGAGATCTTCAGATTGAAGTCCAGCAGGGCAATCAATTGCTTGCCCAACTGGTCGGGTGGCAGGTCCAGCGATGTCGGCTTGGTCAGGTCAATCACCAGGCTGGCACGGCTTTCACCGTTCGGGGTGGAGAACGAAAAGTTCTCCAGCGCGACTTGTGGCTGGGCGGCCAGCAACGTCTCCAGACCCGCCTTGACTTGTGCCTGTTCGGCGTCGGTCAGCTTCAGTTCGGGCGCCGGTTCACCCGCAGCGGCAGCAGCCGCGGCGGCCGCTTCGTACGGCTGCAGTTTGTTCTGGTAGATCTGTACCAGCGACAGCGTCGACGGAATATCGAGGTTTTTCATGCTCCAGGCCATTTGCGCCGAGCCGAGGGCCTTGTCGTTGAGGGCGATTTCGCCAATCTTGTAATCGGCACGACCGGCTGCGTTGGTCCCGGACTCGGTGGTGGAACTCTTCATTTCAGTGTTCTTGAAGGTCATCACCGACTGTTTGTCGCCAAAGGTCGTCTTGGTGCTGGTCAGCTCGACGACGTTTTCCCCCAGGTAGTAGCCATAGCTGCTTTTGCTGAGGTTGCTGGCCAGGGTCAGGCCATTCAACTCGACTTTCACCGGGGACTGGTCTTCGGCAACGCTGGTCAGCGTGAGGCTGTCCATGTAACCGTCAGCCTTGACCTTCTGTGCCTGGGCGCTGGCCGACACGTCGATGTTCAGACCGGAAAACTTCAACGTGGACTTGTCGTCCAGTGCCGTTTCGACGGGCAGCAGTTCAAGGTTGCCGCTGGTAGCACGGTCATAGCCGATGTTGACCACACCCTTGAGTGGAGACGCATCCTTGGTGGCGGCAAACCACTTCTCGGTGGTCGGGGTCTTTTCCAGCGAGTAGTGACTGGTGGCCATGACCGGCAGCCATTTCAGCGACACCAGGCGCGAGAATGGCAGCGGGCCGTGTTCGATGTGGTCAACGAACAGCAGCTCTACGCCTTCAGGGTTCTCGCCGAACATTTCGCCCTGGCCCTTGAGGCGGTAGTGCGCGGTACTGCTGAACAACTGGCGATCCAGCGACACCAGTTCCAGGGTCGCGGTGCCGTTGGAGCCGACCATCGCCGTTTGCAGCTCTTTGTTGGCATCAGCGATCGAGGTTTGCAGCACCCCTTCCAGTTTCGTACCGGTGTACCAGGCGCCGCCGGCGCTGATTGCACCGATGGCAACGACGATTCCCAGAAGCACGCCTGCTGATTTATTCATGAATGACCCGATCAATGTCCGTTGTTGAAAATGTGGTCGTCTTCCCTGAACCCTCGACGGGTTGCGGCTCGACTCCGCTAAAAGTGCGATGAGATTAGCATTTGTGCCGTGGAGCGGCCCAATGATTAAAGGTGAAAGAATGTCTATGGAGCGTTGCAGCCTGTGGACAGTCCGCGTTGATCTTTCCCACGCTCTGCGTGGAAATGCTGCCCGTGACGCTCTGCGTCACATCCAGAGCCGAACGCGGAGCGTCCGTAGAAGCATTCCCACGCAGAGCGTGGGAACGATCGGTGGCTGATCAGGAATACTGCACTTCGATCTCATCCAGCTGATGATCAAAGCTTTTCAGCCGTGCCGTCCACGTATAGACCAGCACTTCGAAATCCCGATTGATCACCGCGCCATTCGGTGAATCCGCGCGCGGGTCGCAAAAATCCAGTTGATAGCGTTCGCGGGCCATGGCGTTGGCCACGTCAGACAGTTCGCGGGCATTGTTCAGCCAGTGCCAGCCTTCATCGGTGACCTGTTTGTCGAGGGCCAGGCATTGGGTTTTGAGCGCTTCGAGGCTTTTTTCCAGCGGGGTGCCGGTAAGTTCGCCCATGACTTCCTGAAAAGTACGCCCCGGTTGCCAGTAACTGCCCCAGAAATACCGGTCGAATACCGTTTCAACCCGGCGCAACGCCACCTTGGTGTCCCAGATCAGCACCAGGGTCTTGCCTTGCTCGAGTTGTTTTTTCTTGATCCGCCGGGTTTGCAGCAAAGCCCAGGCGGCGACTGCGATCGACATCACCCCGATCAACGCACTGGCACTGTCGAGAAAGATCAAAGCCTTATCAATCTGGTGCGTCAGCATCACGCCATAAAAATACGTTGCCGAGAGCAGCACCAGCGCGACAATTGCGCACCAGAAGCCGGGAGCATAAGGGTTTTTCATTATTGGAATCCCCATGACCAATGCGAGCTTTGACTGCCGGACCCGCCTGCGCGAACCCGACATCTAAAAGCATAGCAACGGCCTCAGGGTTTCGTTGGCTCTGAACCTTGCGTTCGTCCGCTTTCCCAACCGCCGCCCAGCGCCAGGAACAAATCGATCTGGCTCATGGCAACCTGGGTATTGGCAGCTGCCACCTGCGCACGCACGTCGGTGTAGGTGCGGGTCGCCTGCAAATCGGCGAGGAATGACGCCCGGCCAGCCTGGAAGAAGCGGTGCGTCTGGTCCGCCGCCTGTTGCGCCGATTGCTCGGCATCCACCAGGGCATCGCGACGCTGCAACAGCGCGGAATACTGCGCCAGACCGGTCTGGGTTTCGCGGATCGCGTTCAACACCACCCCGTCAAAGTGCGCCAACGCGCCTTGGGTCGCCGCTTCAGCCTCACGCACCCGTGCCCGGGAGCCGTTGGATGGCACTGTCCAGGTCAACAACGGGCCGAAACCCCAGCGATTGGTTTGCGGTTGGCCAAGGTGATCGAGAATACCCACGGTACCGACGGTCGCGCCGATGCTGATGTCCGGGTAAAGCGCACCGGTAGCAACCCCGATGTCCGCCGTCGCGGCCGCCAGTTGACGTTCGGCCTGACGCACATCCGGCCGCCGTTTAAGCAGCGTGGCGCCGTCACCGACCGGCAACAATTGCGCAATTTTTGGCAGTTCGTGACAACTGCTGGTCCCGGCGGGTAATTGATCCACCGGTTTAGCCAACAGCATCGACAAACGGAACAGCCCGGCCTGACGAGCGGCCTCATAGCGCGGCATATCGGCGCGCAAGGATTTGAACTGGGTTTGCGAACGGGTGACCTGGGTTTCGTCACCGCGCCCAGCATCGCGCAGGCGCTGAATCAGCGCGGTGCTCTGGCCTTGCAGGTCCAGTGAGTGCTCGGCGATTTCACGCTCTTCGTTGGCCGCGCAGACCTGGGTATACGCGCGCACCACATCGGCGACCAAGGTAATTCGCGCCGTATCGGCTGCAGCTTGCGTTGCGTCAGCGCTGGCTTTCGCCGCTTCGATGCCGCGCTGCAAGGTGCCAAACAGATCGAACTGATAGGACGTGGTGATGCCGATATCACCGACATTGGTCACCGGGATCTTTTCCGGCAGTAAGAACGCCTCGCCGGATTCCTGCAAACGCTGGGCGCCGACCTTCACGCCACCGCTCCAGCCGCCCGCCGACTCGGCTTGTTCGACCCGGGCACGAGCGCGCGACAGGTTGGCTGCTGCCACTCGCAAATCGGTATTGGTGGCCATGGCCTGGCGCACCAGCTCATCCAGACTCGGGTCCTGGTACAACCGCCACCAGTCGCCCGGCACCGGCGCCGACACCACGTTTTTACCGTGCGCGGTCAGATCGCCCTGAAAGTCTGCGCGGTGCACCGCTGCCTCTTCAGGCAAATGGTAATCCGGGCCGACCACCTGACAGGCCGACAGCAGCAAGCCGAGACCGGCCGTCGCTAAACAGGCGGCCGCTTTCATTGCTCCGGCTCCTGCTCAGGCTTGTCGCCGATGATCGATACGGTCGCGGTACGCCCGGCAATCATGCGGAAATCTGCCGGCACGTCATCGAAGGCAATCCGCACCGGAATCCGCTGCGCCAACCGCACCCAGCTGAACGCCGGGTTAACGTTGGGCAGCAGGTTCGAACCGCTGCTGCGATCACGGTCTTCGATACCGGCGACGATGCTTTCGACATGCCCGCGCAATCGCGCACGGTCGCCGATCACGCGGATATCGACACCTTGGCCGACATGAATGCCGTCGAGTTTGGTTTCTTCGAAATAGCCGTCAATGTGGAAGGAGTTGCTGTCCACCACCGACAACACCGGACGGCCGGCGGTAACGAACTCCTGAGTACGCGGTGCGCGGTCGTTGACGTAACCGTCCACCGGACTGCGGATTACCGAGCGGTCGAGGTTGAGCTGGGCGCTGTCCACCGACACCTGGGCCTCGGACAACGCCACCTCGGCGCGGGCCACACGGGACTGGCTTTCTTCCAGTTGCTCGCCCGGCACCAGATTGCCCAGGCCACGGTTGCGCTTGGCTTCACGTTGCGCCTGGGCCAGGGTTTCCTGGCGGTCGGCGACCGTGGCCTTGGCCTGGCGCAGCGCCAGTTTGAAACGGTCCTGGTCGATGCTGAACAGCACCTGGCCGCGCTTCACCGGTTGGTTATCACGCACTTCCACTTGCTGGATCAACCCGGAAACGTCCGGGGCGATCTGCACGATATCCGCACGAATGTGCCCGTCACGGGTCCACGGAGCGAACATGTAATACATCACCATGCGCCAGACCACGACGACCGCAAAGGTCACCACCAACAGGGTCAACACCACACGGCCAAGGGTCAAAATAGGTTTTTTCATGTCATCAGGTATCGACTGAGTGAGTCCACGGCGCCGAGCAGCAAGGCGTAAAGACCAACGTTGAACAATGCCCGGTGCCAGACCAGACGATAAAAGTGCAGGCGCGTCAGCAACCCGTGCACCACCAGGTACAGCACATACGTAATACCCATCAGCACCAGCAACGTGGGCAGGAACACCCCGCTGATGTCCAGATCACCGATCATAAAGGCGCTCCATCGATACCTTGGGGAAACGGTTCATCGATCTCGTTACCGATGAACTCCACGCCCGGCAACAGCGCCAGACGCAGACCGGCGAGGGCATGCAGCAGGTGTAGACGGGTTTCGCCGTCACCCTGCAGGCCTTGGCCATTGAGTGCGCGCCGGGTGCGATCCAGGGTCATCAGCAACGGCGCTGGCGCTGGCAAGCGTTCGCCAGCCTTGAGACAGGCCTTGAAGTACTCGCCGACCTCGGCCACCACCTGCCGCAGCAAGACGTTCGGTCCCCCTTGCACCCGTGGCGCGTACGCCAGCAAGTCCAGCAGGTTCAGCGCCACGCGCACTTCGCGCAACGCCACGCCGGTGTCCTGACCGGTCATCGCCAGGCGCGGCAAATGCTGCATCAGCCGATCGAGCATCTGCACACCCAAGTGACGGTGTTCAGCGAGGTTCGCCGGCTCGGTCATGCCGACGATGTCGCGCCAGCTGAAACGGGTCAGACGCTTGGCCGCCAGCTCCGAACCGAAGGGCCGCGCTACGAGAGTCCAGATAAAGGCAAACAACAAGCCCATGGGCCCGGCCAGGTTGGAGTTCGCGAAGCTCAAAAAGTCCGCGTCGTAGGCGCCCTGGATGCTGATAAACGACGAGGTGTTGACGATGGTCAGCAGCATGCCGAGGTAGAAACGCGGCTGTACGGTCAGGGTGCCGACGCAGATAAACGGCACGGCAAACGCCAGCACCAGCATCGGAAAGTCATGCAGGTTCGGCAGGATCAAAAACAGGTAGAGGCTGGCAAACAGCACCGACATCGCGGTCCAGAAAAAGAACCGGTAAATCTGCGGTGCCGGGTCGTCCATCGCGGCGAAAAAGCTACACGCCACCGCCGCCAGAATCACCGCGCTGCCACCGTCGGTCCAGCCGAGCAGAATCCACAGCACCGAGGCGACGATGATCGCCAGCACCGTCGATGCCGCCGAATAGAGCATCAGCCCACGGTCGAGAAACGGTGTCAGCCGGCCCAGCCGCCAATGACGGTAGACCGCACGCCAGTTGTCCTGGCTTTCGCAGCGAATCGCCTCTTGCAGGCTGCGCAGGTCCTGCCACAAATCGATCCATTCACCGAGGCGATACAGCGCGTTGGAAAACAGCAATTGCTTGCGATCATCCAGCGCTTCGGCACTCGGTTGCAGGGCTTCAAGTTGAGCGCGCAGGGCTTGCCAGTGCTCGACCGAAGCGTCTGTGCGGTCAAGCCATTCAACGGTCGCGGCCAGCAGCGGCGCGAACTTGTCCACAAGCTCGGGCGTGCGCCGCTGCAAGGCGTACAGCGCATCGTCCAGCGCATCCACCACCGGCAGCAGGTGAATCATCCGCCCGCGCAGTTCTTTGATGTTGCGCACGGTTTGCGGCCGCGCACCTTCGTGGGGCAACTGGCCGATCATCAATTCCAGGGAGTTGAACGTGGCCACCATCGAGGCGCGCAAGGTGCTGACTTCGTCGGGTTGCACGTTGCGGGTCAGGAAGCGCTGGCTGTAGGTCACCGCGTCGCTGAACCACTTGCTCACCGCACCATCGAACACCGGCGCCAGCCGTCGGGGCCAGAACAGACTGCCAACCACCGCTGCGCAGACGATGCCGAGGAAGATCTCTTCAGTCCGCGCCTCTGCCACATCCCATATCGCCAAAGGGTTATCCACCACCGGCAGGGAAATCAGCGGCAAGGTGTAACCGGCGAGCATCAGCGCGTAGTTATTGGCGGTGCGCAAATGCATCGACAGAAACAACAGGGTGCCGGTCCACAGCGCGATGACCAGCACCAGCACATACGGGCTCTGGACGAACATCGGCACAAACAGCAACGCCGCTGCTGCCCCGGTCAAGGTGCCGATGGCACGGTACAGGGCCTTGGAACTGGTCGGCCCGACGAACGGGCTGGAAACGATGTACACCGTGGCCATCGCCCAATACGGACGCGGCATTTGCATGAGCATGGCGATGTACAGCGCGATCATCGACGCGGCGAAGGTACGCACGCCGTAAAACCAGTCGCGGGCCGGCGGTATGCCGCTAAAAAATCCGTTCATGAGGGGGTCACCGGTAACTGCTGCTCTGCCGTCTCGAACGCGCGAATCACCCGCAGCGCCGCCTCCAGATCCGCCGGATCGATGCCTTCAAGCACCACACGGCGCAAGCGCACCAACTCGGCTTCCACCGCTTGCACCAACTCACGGCCAGCATCGGTCAGGCTCAGGCACTTGGCGCGACGATCAAGGGGATCTTCAGTGCGGCAGACATACCCGGACTGGCACAACTGGTCGAGCAAACGCACCAGCGACGGACTCTCCATCCCCGCCGCCTGCGCCACCGTCACCTGCCGCACGCCCTCGCCCAGCCGCCCGATCATCAGCAACGGGACCGCGCAGGCTTCGGAGATGCCGTAGTTGACCAGCGTGGTCTGGCAGATTTTCCGCCAATGCCGCGCGGCCACCACCATGGCACTGCTGATGTTCATCTGAAGGGCGTCGAGGGTCTGGGACACAGGAGAATTCGCACACTGTTAGTTTGCTAACTATCAATATCGCACTGGAGGGGAAATTCAGTCAAGTTTTGAAACAAATTAGCCTAGCGGGCAAAACACAACACCTGTGGCGAGGGGGCTTGCCCCCGCTCGACTGCGGAGCAGTCGCAATGGCGGCGCCCGTCGTATATGGCTGAAGAAATATGGTGATCGCTCAGGGCCGCTACGCGCCCCAACGGGGGCAAGCCCCCTCGCCACAGGTTTGGTGTTCACCTCGAATGGGGGGGGGCTTAAAGGTGTTGCAGCTCTTCCATAAGATTCAGCCCATCGCGCAATGACATACGCGGCATAGATCAGGCGATAGAAGTCTTAGTCGTTGAGATCGCGAAGGGTGATCGAGGTGAGGGTTTCCAGCAGATCGGTGCCGATGCGGATTCGGCTACAGGCAGTTTCGTGGAGAAAATGGGTCGGTGCGAGGATGTTGTAGGCCAGAACGCAGCCGGGGGTTGGGTTGGTTGTCAGTGGACGATATGGGTGCATAGGGAATATCTCGTAGATAGTTTTAGGAACAGCCTCTACGTAGAATTAGGATCGCCAAATCCTGTCGCCGATGTGTGCAGTGGTCAACTATAGGGGGGGGTCGGGGGGCGCAACCGAGCAAAACCGTTACGGACTTTTCCTATCGTTTTTTAGCCCGTTCGTACACGGGCATTGAGCTCATGCTTGTCGACAGCCCCATCGAAACGAGTTTAAAGATCATCCAACGTTACCGGGACCGGGGTTTCGTGGATTCGAGCCCGAACCAGCTCGGTAAGCTCAAGATCGTCCAAACGTTCCACCATGGACTCGAACTCCTCGGTGGGCACCATGTAGCCCATCACCCGGTTGCGATAGAGCACGGCAACCGACCCACCGTTTGCACCGCTGAGTACGGCAGACGGGTTCTTCTTCAATTCGGAAACGCTGACAGCCTTGTCGGCCAGAACACGTTGCATCATCAAGACCTCTATTCAGACCGTTAATCTGGTCTATCGCTCCCTGTTAAACAACCCCAGAAAAAACTGACAAACACAGTGTTCCCTCAGATTTTTTTACATTTCGCCCTTTTCTCTCAGCTTTTTTTACACCCCCCGTCCCTTCCTCAGCAGCACATCCAGTTGATCCACCACCTCCGCCCAATCGGAATCGTCGAGGATGTCTTCGCGCAGGAAGTCCGCCTGGCTCTTGGTCCAGAAAAACGCGTCGGCCAGGTGCAGCTCGGGTTTGAGTGGTGAGTGAGTGGCGATGAATTTGTCGATGCTTTCGGCGTCGTCGGGCAGGCCGAGTTGTTTGAACAGGTTGGGGAGGCTGTGGGTAGGTGATTCCATGGAAATTGGCTCCTGCGTTTTTAGAGGTCGGGGGGACTGCTTCGCAGTCCATCGCGGGCAAGCCACGCTCCCACACACGGCGGTTTCCTGTGGGAGCGCGGCTTGCCCGCGATGGCGGCGGTGCTTTCACCGCCAATAATGTAATGGCTACTGACTCAACTCGCATACCTCGGCATGAGGCACCATTTTCAGGTACTGGTCCATGCTCAAGTGTACGAGGTTGTTGTGGTTGCCGGCTTCGACGTAGATCTCTTTCTGGCGGGTCAGCATCGGGTCGATGACCATGTCCAGGCCATAGGATTCGCCCAGGGCCGGAACGGCGCCGCGTTCACAGTCGTTGAACAGGTGGGCCAGGGTGCTTTCGCGGGTGACTTGCCATTCACCGCTGCCACGCACTTTGGTCAGGTCCAGATGTCGGCTGGCTGGCAAC
The DNA here is from genome assembly GCF_058800905.1 of Pseudomonas sp. GW822-FHT04C11. Classification (NCBI taxonomy): domain Bacteria; kingdom Pseudomonadati; phylum Pseudomonadota; class Gammaproteobacteria; order Pseudomonadales; family Pseudomonadaceae; genus Pseudomonas; species Pseudomonas sp. GW822-FHT04C11. The sequence goes on from NZ_JBXAMS010000018.1 coordinate 118,407, forward strand.
ACGGCCATCAGGTAGTGGCCGTGGTGGTCGTCGAGGATCACCGATTTCGCCACGCGCTCAGCAGGAATGCCCGCGACCCGGGCGGTTTCCAGGCTGCTGGCCGAATGTGGGTGAGAGACTACGTCGAATTCGCAGTGCGCCTCTTCCAGGCTGCGCTGCACGGTTCTTGCCATACGCATGATGCACCTCGGTGTCCGTCGCAAGGCGGGCGGACGATGATTAAACAGGTTGGCGTCTCCTCTAAAGTCTAGGCCTGCTGCCGGTACCCGGTGATAAATCTGCTCACTGGAAACTCGCAAAAAATGATCAAGAATCATCCAGCCAAAGGCTCAACTAGACTATAAGCAGGGCCACCGTGTGGCTCGCGGACGGATGACTCTCCTGGAGGGTCAAGTGAACACTCGCTGGTGGTATGTGGTTGCGCTGTTGTTGGGTTTGAGCGGATCGGCTTTCGCGACAGACACGGTTGTGGTGGTCGTCCCCAACCCGCTTGGCGTCTGGCTGATGATGGTGGGTATCGCGCTGCTCGTGGCGGAGGTGGTGCTGCCCAATTACGGTGTGGTCGGGCTGGGCGGCATCACGATGTTCGTGATCGGCGCGGTGATGGTGAGCAATGCCGACGTCCCTGCGCCACTGATCATCGGTCTTGGACTGATCAGCGCCCTGCTGTTGATCGCCCTGCTGTTCCACGCGCTGAAAACCCGACCGCGCCACATTGTCAGTGGCGATGCCGGGCTGCTCGGCAGCGTCACGCAGGTGACCGCGTTGCAGGGTCACAACACGCACAAGGGCTGGGTGCATTTGCAAGGTGAACGCTGGCAGGTGCACTGCAAGACACCCTTGCATTCCGGGCAACGGGTGCGAGTGGTGGCACGCAAGGGAACGCTGCTGGAAGTGGCCGCGGCTGACGCGGCGCCGCAAGGAGAATGATCATGGGTCTGCAACTGGGTTTTGCCGCGCTGCTGGTGCTGATGATTGCACTGGCAGGATCGACCTTCCGCATCCTGCGCGAATACGAGCGCGGCGTGGTGTTCCAGCTCGGACGCTTCTGGCAGGTCAAGGGCCCGGGGCTGATCCTGTTGATTCCGGTGGTGCAGCAAATGGTTCGGGTCGATCTGCGGACCGTGGTGCTCGACGTACCGCCGCAAGACGTGATCACCCGCGACAACGTCTCGGTGAAGGTCAACGCCGTGTTGTACTTCCGTGTGCTCGACTCGCAGAAAGCGATCATCCAGGTCGAAGACTTCCTCATGGCCACCAGCCAACTGGCGCAAACCACCTTGCGGGCGGTGCTCGGTAAACATGAACTGGACGAATTGCTGGCCGAACGCGAGCGCTTGAATTTCGACATCCAGCAAGTGCTGGACGCCCAGACGGATGCCTGGGGAATCAAGGTCGCCAACGTCGAGATCAAGCACGTCGACCTCAACGAATCGATGATCCGCGCGATCGCCAAACAGGCCGAAGCCGAACGTGAACGGCGGGCGAAAGTGATCCACGCCGAAGGTGAATTGCAGGCCTCGGAAAAGCTCATGCAAGCCGCCGAAATGCTCGGTCGCCAACCCGGCGCCATGCAGTTGCGTTACATGCAGACCCTGAGTTTGATTGCTGGCGACAAGAGTTCGACTATTGTCTTCCCGCTGCCGATCGAATTGCTCAAGGGCATGGCGGAATTGTCGTCGAAGAATTGAGCTGTTGTTTCACCTGCGGCGAGGGAGCTTGCTCCCGCTCGGCCGATCCACGTTCGGGCGAAGCCGTCGTTATTCAGCAGACGAGGTGCGCCTGACAAAATACCGTTGCCAGTTCAGGGCCGCTCCGCGGCCCAGCGGGAGCAAGCTCCCTCGCCACAAGAAGCGGTTCGCCATTGCTCTAATGCTTCGTATGGCCCGCGCGCCCAACACTCAACGCGTTCTCTGAGCTGAGCCGAAGCCTCTTGTTGTTTGCCTTCGCTGTCGGCCACAAACGTTTCGGCCGGTTGTTTGGCGTGCTGACTCACGGCGCTGAACACGCAGGTCCGCTGCTCGGCATTCAACGCAAAAAACGCCGCCAAACGGCCCTCCATGGCGCCCGGCAACTCACGATAGTTGACCGCCAGTCCGGCAAATTCGTGGCAACGTTCAACGCCTAATTGCAGCAGTTTGCCCAAGCGCCGCGCGATGAAATCCTCTCGCCCCTCGAATGCTGCCCCATAGTCCAATGCACTGGTGCCGATCAGCCCTGGCACCATGTGCAGGCCCGGACGACGCAGGTGTGAGACGGCGATTTCCAGCGGATCGCGGTAGACAAACAACCAGGGCGTATCAGGGAAACACTCACGCAACCGCTTCAGCTCACCGATGTTCCAGGCGTCCAGCTTGATCACCAAGCGTTGTTCCACACCTCGGCGCGGCTGGCCATAGGCCGAGAGCAAACCGCGAATCGCCGCGTTGCGTTCTGCAGGCGGAAGTTCGCTGCGTAGCAAGGCATCCAGAGGTGGTGGTTCGGAAATGACGATGTGGTTGTCGAGTTGCGCCAGCATCTGGCTGATCAGCGTCGAGCCACAGCGCGAGGCGTGAAAAATGAACGCACTCGGCACCAGCCCAAGGCTGATCGTCTGCCAATCACTTAGCGTTCTCAGCGGCGTTTGACGGCGGAAGGCCTGGTTGAACGGCAGGCGCAGCGCCTCCTCCACCGCATCGCGGAAAAACGGCTGTCGCAACGGCTGATCACCAAACCAGCACCAATCGACCCGCCACTCCCCGGCCTGCTGCCAGACGCGAATCGGCAACCAGCCGTCGAGGTTCAGGCGCTGCATTGTTCATTCCATTGGCGACGGCCATTGCGCATCGCAGCACGCAACTCTTCACGGGAGAACGCCAGGCCATGTTCGGCAGCCAGCTTCAGGGTGGTGGCGATAAAGGTTTCGTTGTCGGTCACGCCCTGCAAGCTCTTGCAGAGCTGCGGATCGTTTTCCAACAGCCGTCGAAACTGTGCCAGCGCTTGCGCTGCATGACCGACGCCAGGCGCCGGCGTGGTTGAAACGCCCTCGACAATCGCCTGTTCCAACCAAGGGTCGGGCCTGCAATCGATCACCAGATGCACCCGCTCGCGGCTATCGCGATTGTCGACGCTGTGAGGCCGCGACAGGTCGAGAAACCAGCATTCGCCGGCCTCCATCGGCATCCGCAAACCGTCGAGCAGAAAGTCGACGTTCGGTGGGCTGAGTAATGGAATATGCAGCCGCAGATCGGCCTCTGGCCCCTCAAGGTCATAGTCGCGGTGCTCGTGAATCCGACTGCCGGGCCCCAGCTTCAGCAATCTTGCCGAGACGATGTCCAACGGTAATTCCTGCAATGCACGCTGCCATCGACCATCGAGCAGCCACGGCGCTCGCAACACCGGTTTTCCATGGCCAGGGGATAGCTCCGTCAGCGCATCAGCCGCGCTGATCAGCGCCACCCCGCTCCAGTCGCCACTGAAATAGTGGCTGTTGAAATGGCTATGCCAGTCGCTGTCCTTGATTTGCGCCAATGCCTGCAACAGTAACGGCAGAGGCACCGTCACCGGCAGGCGGGAAAACGCCGGTCGAGTCATCGGTGCGGTAGCACCGCGCATTCGCCGAGCCAGGTCAGTAAGCGATCGAGGCAGGCGTCCACCGACAGCACGCCGGTGTCGAGCACCAACGCCGCCGACGCGGGTGGCTCGTAAGGTGCGGAGATACCGGTAAAGCCCGGCAGTTCACCGCTGCGCGCACGGGCGTAATGACCTTTCGGATCACGCTGCTCGCAAACGTTGAGCGCAGCACTGCACCAGACTTCGCGGTAGTCCTCACCCAAACGCCGGGCGAAGATTTCTCGCAGTTCAACCAACGGCGCAATCATCGCCAAAATAACGATTTGCCCATTCTCCACCAGCAACGCTGCGACCTCGCTGGCGCGGCGGATATTTTCCTGACGATCCTTGTCGGCAAACCCGAGGTCGCGATTGAGCCCGACCCGCAGTCCATCGCCATCGAGCACCAGGCTGTGTAGGCCGCGTTCGAACAACGCGGCGTGCAGTGCCTGGGCCAGGGTCGACTTGCCTGCCGCCGGTAAACCGGTCAGCAGGATCGCCGCTCCGCGATGGCCATGGCGCTCTTCGCGTTGCGCCCGGCTGATGCTGGCCGTGGGCGCCAGCAGATTACTTGCTTTGGACATGGGCTGTCGGCACCGTGATGTTGCCGGCGGCCCACGCATCCTCGCGGCTGGCCAGTTCCGTGGCGATCGACTGCACTTGGGTCGACTGCACCTGATCCGGCAGTGGGTCGAGCCCGGCACTGGCGAAGATCTGCCCGTAAGCGTTGCGCAAATCCGCGTACGACAGGTCGCGGCGCAGGTCGGCTTGCAGGGTGTTCAGTTCGCCCTGGATCAGCTCCAGTTCGCCGATGCCCGCGGCCTGATGACGGTTACGCAACTGGCCAAGAATCTGCCCGTCGATGTTCGACAGCTGCTGGTTGGTCTCGAACTGGCGCAGCGCTTCGCGGTAGTTGGCGTTGGCCACGTAGAGCTGCGCCAGCACCGCGATCGACATTGCCTGACGGCGTGCCTTGGCCACTTCTTCACCGGCCTTGGCCACGTCGATGGCGGCCGGGGCGGAAATCACGTTGAACAGGTTCCAGGTGATTTTTACCCCGTAGTCGGCCCACTTGTCGTTGACCAGAAACGAGTTGCTGTCGTAATGCCCGCCAGCCGAGAGTTCCAGCCCCGGCAGCAGCCGCAGCATGGCTTTGCGGGTTTCGGCGGTGCTGATGCGCGTCTGATAATCCTGCTCGCGCAGTTCCGGGCGGCTGGCCAGGGCTTCCTGCTCAAGGCTGGCCATGCCGACCTTGAGTTCCGGAATCGGGTAATCCTCCGGCGTCGCCAACGTCAACTCGGTGCCCATCGGCAGGTTGATCAGGGTCGCCAGTTCGGTTTTCGCCAGCGACAGTGCCCGCCGCTGTTCTTCGAGCTGGCGCGTGGCTTCGATCAGCGAACGTTGGTAACCCAAGGCCTGCACCGGGTCGCCAATACGCTGCTCGCTCATGCTCTGGCTGTTGTCGCGCGCGGCATCGACCCGCGCCATCAGGCTATCGATCTGCTTGAGCAGGCGTTCAGCGGCCACCGCCCGCCAATACGCCGAGCGCACGTCCTGAACGATGGTATTGATGACCTTGCGCCGGCGTTCCTGAACGATCAGCCGTTGATCGCCCTGCTGCTTGGCGTTGATGTAGCTGACGCCGAAGTCGAGGACGTTCCAGACCATGGTCAGGTCGGCGACTCTGCGGTCGCGGTCCTGTGAGGTCGAAGGTTCCAGGGACTGGGTGCCGGTGCGCACGCTCTGGCTGCTGGAGGCGCTGGTGTTGTTTCGCCCCACGTAACCGGCGTCCAGGGCCATGCGCGGCAGCATGTCGAAGCTGGCGAGGTCGAGTTGGCGCTTGGCCAACGCCTCTTCCATGATTTTCAACCGGCCCTCAAGGTTGTATTTCACTGCGCGGGCCATGGCTTGATGCAGCGTCAGTGGGCCGCTAAGGGGCTCCTGATCCTTGTACATGCTCGCCAAATCGCTTCTGGCGCGCTGCTCGCTGACACTGCGTTCAATCGGCTCACTGGTTACCGCACATCCGCTGATTGCAAGCGCCAGCAGGCTGGCGCCGAATAGTTTCTGACTTTTTTTCATCCTTGGACCGCCCCTAGGTACCGCACAATTTCAGGTTTTTAGTCAGGCCTGCATTTCGCTGATGCCAACCTGTTGCAACGCTGCAGCCAACGCCTGGATCTGCTGCTTCTCGGCGTTTTCAAGTTGTTGAAGTTGCTCGCCCAAGGTCAGTGCGCCATAGACACCGTGCAGGCCTTGAGCGGCATCGCCGCCGTGCTGGATCGACTTGTCGCCGAACGCATTGAACGAACTGTCGCCATTGCCCGACTCATGACTGAACAGACTCGACAGCGTGCTGCTGCCAAACACCCCGCCATCACCCCCGCCAAAACCCAGGAAGCCGTGAGCGGAGCCATTCCCGCCGCTGTCGCTGCTAGTGAACACCTGAGCGATATAGCTGGGGCTCAGTGCGCCGCGGTTGATGAAAATATCCCCCAGTGGGCGGATGCCATCGCCCAATACCCGCTGTTCGAACAACGGCGCAAAAGTCAGCGGTGAGCCGAGATTGCCGGTCGGCGGTGCGAAGACAATCGGCTGCAACGGTATGTTCGGAGTACTTTGCGGCGGTGTCGGGTCGCTGACCAAGACCACGACGGCCGGCACCGTGTTGACTGTGAAATTGTTGGAGATCGCGACCCCAGTACCCGCGTTCCCGGCGCGGTCGGTCACGTTGCTGGAGTCCAGCCCGATGAAGTTGGTCGCATCGCTGATGTTGGCCGCCGGGGTCAGGGTGGCAGTCCAGGTCTTGCCGCCGTTGCTGCTGCTCAGGTTGGTGAGGGTGCCATTGGCCACGCTGATGTCGGACAAATCGAAATGCTTCACCGCCTCGCTGAAGCTGAAGGTCACCTGCGAGGTCTGCCCAACGCCCAGGTTCGGGTTGGCGACGACGATGGTCGCGGTGGGGCGATCACTGTCCAGAGCGTAGTTGTTGGAGATGGCCAGCCCCGTCCCGGCATTACCTGCGGCGTCGTTGACATTGCTGTTGTCGAGCACAATCAGGTTGCTGGGGTCGGTCACGTTCGCCGTCGGCGTGAACGTCGCGGTCCAGGTCTTACCGCCATCACTGCTGGCCAGGTTGGACAACGTGCCGTTGGTCACGCTCAGATCGGACAGGTCAAAACCGCTTACCGCTTCGCTGAAGGTGATGGTCACCCCCGAGGTCTGACCGATGCCCAGCAGCGGTTTGGCCACCACAATGCTTGCCGTTGGACGTTGCGTGTCGATGGCGTAGTTGTTCGAATCTGTGGTGCCCACACCAACGTTGCCAGAGGCGTTGTGCACCCCCGTGTTGTCCAGGGTGATCAGGTTGGTGGTGTCGGTAATATTCGCGGCCGGGGTGAAGGTCGCGGTCCAGGTAATACCGCCATCGCTTGAACTGACCGCGCTCAACGTACCGTTGGCGATGGTCAAGTCGGCGTTGGTGAACCCGCTGACCGCCTCGGAGAAGGTGATGGTCACCAATGAGGTTTCGCCCACCTTGATTGCGTTGTCGGCCACCACGATAGTCGCCGTTGGACGCACGGTGTCGATGGTGAAGTTGGCGGAATCGGTGGTGCCGCTACCGGCGTTACCGGCCAGGTCGGCCACTCCGGTGTTGGCCAGGGTGATCAGGTTGGTGGTGTCTTTTATGCCGGCAGTCGGGGTGAAGGTGGCCGTCCAGGTGATGCCTCCATCGCTGCTGCTGACGCTGGTCAGGGTGCCGTTGGGCACGCTCAGGTCACTGTTATCGAATCCAGTCACCGCTTCGCTGAAGGTGATGGTCACCAACGACGTTTCACCGACCGTGAGGGTACCGTCAGCTACAACAATGGTCGCGGTCGGACGCGCGGTGTCGATCGCATAGTTGTTCGAGTCGGAGGTCCCGCTACCGGCGTTGCCAGCCAGATCGGCCACGCCGGTGTTGTCCAGGGTGATCAGGTTGGTCGCATCGGTGATGCTGGCGCTCGGGGTAAAGGTCGCCGTCCAGGTGATCCCGCCGTCGCTGCTGCTCACGGCGCTGAGGGTGCCGTTGGCGATCGTCAGGTCGGCGTTGGTGAAACCGGTCACCGCCTCGCTGAAGGTGATGGTCACCAGTGAGGTTTCACCGATTTTCAAGGCGTTGTCCGCGACCACGATGGTCGCCGTTGGACGCTGGGTATCGATCGCGTAGTTGTTGGAATCGGTGGTGCCGCTGCCAACGTTACCAGAACCATTCTGCACGCCGGTATTGTCCAGGGTGATCAGGTTGGTGGTGTCAGTGATGGCGCTGGTCGGGGTAAAAGTCGCCGTCCAGGTGATCCCGCCATCGCTGCTGCTGACCGCGGTCAGCGTGCCGTTGGCAATCGTCAGGTCGGCGTTGGTGAAGTCGGTCACCGCCTCGCTGAAGGTGATGGTCACCAGCGAGGTGTCACCGATTTTCAAGGCGTTGTCGGCCACCACGATGGTTGCCGTTGGACGCACGGTGTCGATGGTGAAGTTGGCGGAATCGGTGGTGCCGCTACCCGCGTTGCCGGCCAGATCGGCGACGCCAGTGTTGGCCAGGGTGATCAGGTTGGTGGTGTCTTTTATGCCCGCAGTCGGGGTGAAGGTGGCCGTCCAGGTGATCCCGCCATCGCTGCTGCTGACCGCGCTCAGTGTGCCGTTGGGGATCGTCAGGTCGGCGTTGGTGAAGCCGGCCACCGCCTCGCTGAAGGTGAAGGTCACCAAAGAGGTTTCACCGGCGGCCAGCGTCGGGTCGGCAAACACAATGGTGGCGGTCGGGCGCTGACTATCGATAGCGTAAGTATTGGAATCGGTGGTTGCGACACCGGCATTACCGGCCAGGTCGGCAATCCCGGTATTGTCCAAGGTGATTACGTTGCCGCTGTGGGTGATGCCGTTCACCGGCGTCAGTGTGGCGGTCCAGGTCACACCGCCATCGCTGCTGCTCACCGCACTCAACGTACCGTTGTCGATTGTCAGGTCGGCGTTGGTAAAACCGGTCACCGCTTCACTGAAGGTGATGGTCACCAACGAAGTCTGGCCGATCCCCAGCGCGGTGTCCGTCACCACGATGGTCGCCGTCGGACGCTGGGTGTCGATGGCGTAGTTGTTGGAATCGGTGGTGCCCGCGCCGACGTTGCCGGAACCGTTCTGCACGCCGGTGTTGTCCAGGGTGATCAGGTTGGTGGCGTCGGTAATGGCGCTGGTCGGGGTGAAGGTCGCCGTCCAGGTCACACCGCCATCGCTGCTGCTGACCGCGGTCAGCGTGCCGTTGGCAATCGTCAGGTCGGCGTTGGTGAAGCCGGTCACCGCCTCGGAGAAGGTGATGGTCACCAGTGATGTATCGCCCACTTTAAGTGCGTTGTCGGCGACTACGATGGTCGCGGTCGGCCGCACGGTGTCGATGGTGAAGTTTCCGGAGTCGGTGGTGCCGCTGCCGGCGTTACCGGCCAGGTCGGCCACGCCGGTGTTGGCCAGGGTGATCAGGTTGGTGGTGTCTTTTATGCCCGCTGTCGGGGTGAAGGTGGCGGTCCAGGTGATCCCGCCATCGCTGCTGCTGACTGCGGTCAGTGTGCCGTTGGGGATCGTCAGGTCGGCGTTGGTGAAGCCGGTCACCGCCTCGGAGAAGGTGATGGTCACCAGCGAGGTTTCACCGGCGGCTAGCGTCGGGTCGGCCAGCACAATGGTCGCGGTCGGGCGCTGACTATCGATAGCGTAAGTATTGGAATCGGTGGTCGCGGTACCGGCGTTGCCGGCCAGGTCGGCAATCCCGGTGTTGTCCAGGGTGATCACATTGCCGCTGTGGGTGATGCCGTTCACCGGCGTCAGGGTGGCGGTCCAGGTCACGCCGCCATCGCTGCTGCTCACCGCGCTCAGCGTACCGTTGTCGATTGTCAGGTCGGCGTTGGTAAAACCGGTCACCGCTTCGGAGAAGGTGATGGTCACCAACGAGGTTTGACCGATTCCCAGCGCGGTGTCTGTCACCACGATGGTTGCCGTCGGACGTTGGGTGTCGATAGCGTAGTTGTTCGAGTCGGTGGTGCCGCTACCCGCATTACCGGCCAGGTCGGCGATCCCGGTGTTGTCCAGACTGATCAGGTTGGTCGCGTCGGTGGTGCTGGCGTTCGGGGTAAAGGTCGCCGTCCAGGTGATACCACCATCGCTGCTGCTCACGGCGGTCAGCGTGCCGTTGATAATGGTCAGGTCAGCGTTGGTGAATCCAGTCACCGCCTCGCTGAAGGTGATGGTCACCAGTGAGGTGTCGCCAATCTTCAGCGCGTTGTCGGCCACCACGATGGTCGCCGTCGGGCGTGCGGTGTCGATGGCATAGTTGTTCGAATCTGTCGTACCTGTGCCCGCATTACCCGACAGATCGGCGATTCCAGTATTGGCCAGGGTGATCAGGTTGGTCGCGTCAGTGGTGCTGGCGCTCGGCGTAAAGTTCGCGGTCCAGGTGATCCCGCCATCACTGCTGCTGACAGCGGTCAGTGTACCGTTGGTAATCGTCAGGTCGGCGTTGGTGAAACCAGTCACCGCCTCGCTGAAGGTGATGGTCACCAGCGAGGTGTCGCCGATTTTCAACGCGCTGTCCGCGACTACGATGGTCGCCGTCGGGCGTACGGTGTCGATGGCATAGTTGTTCGAATCGGTAGTCCCGCTGCCCGCATTACCGGCCAGATCGGCGATCCCGGTGTTGTCCAGGGTGATCAGGTTGGTCGCGTCAGTGGTGCTGGCGCTCGGCGTAAAGGTCGCGGTCCAGGTGATGCCGCCATCACTGCTGCTGACGGCGGTCAGTGTACCGTTGGTAATCGTCAGGTCGGCGTTGGTGAAACCGCTCACCGCCTCGCTGAAGGTGATGGTCACCAGCGAGGTATCACCGATTTTCAGGGCGTTGTCCGCGACCACGATAGTCGCCGTCGGGCGCACGGTGTCGATAGCGTAGTTGTTCGAGTCGGTGATGCCGCTGCCGGCGTTGCCGGAACCGCCCTGCACACCGGTATTGTCCAGGATGATCAGGTTAGTCGCATCGGTAGTGCTGGCACTCGGGGTAAAGGTCGCGGTCCAGGTCACACCGCCATCGCCGCTGCTGACCGCGCTCAGCGTGCCGTTGGCAATCGTCAGGTCAGCGTTGGTGAAGCCGGTCACCGCCTCGGAGAAGGTGATGGTCACCAGTGATGTATCGCCCACTTTAAGTGCATTGTCGGCGACCACGATGGTCGCGGTCGGGCGCACGGTGTCGATGGTGAAGTTGCCGGAATTGGTAGTTCCGCTACCGGCGTTGCCGGCCAGGTCGGCCACGCCAGCGTTGGCCAGGGTGATCAGGTTGGTCGTATCGTTGATGCCCGCAGTCGGGGTGAACGTGGCCGTCCAGGTGATACCCCCATCACTGCTACTGACCGCGGTCAGCGTGCCGTTGGGGATCGTCAGGTCGGCATTGGTGAAACCGGTCACCGCCTCGGAGAAGGTAATGGTTACCAGCGACGTTTCACCGGCCATCAGGGTGCTGTCGGCGACCACGATGGTGGCGGTCGGACGCTGGGTGTCGATGGCGAAGTTGTTTGAGTCGGTGCTGCCGCTGCCAGCGTTGCCGGCCAAATCGGCGATCCCGGTGTTGTCCAGAGTAATCAGGTTAGTGGCGTCGGTAGTGCTGGCGCTCGGGGTAAAGGTCGCCGTCCAGGTGATACCGCCGTCACTGCTGCTCACCGCGGTCAGTGTGCCATTGGCAATCGTCAGGTCGGCGTTGGTGAAGCCGGTCACCGCCTCGCTGAAGGTGATGGTTACCAGCGAGGTGTCACCGACTTTCAAGGCATTATCCGCCACCACGACCGTTGCGGTCGGGCGTACGGTGTCGATAGCGTAGTTGTTCGAGTCGGTGATGCCGCTGCCGGCGTTGCCGGAACCGCCCTGCACACCGGTATTGTCCAGGATGATCAGGTTAGTCGCATCGGTAGTGCTGGCACTCGGGGTAAAGGTCGCGGTCCAGGTCACACCGCCATCGCCGCTGCTGACCGCGCTCAGCGTGCCGTTGGCAATCGTCAGGTCAGCGTTGGTGAAGCCGGTCACCGCCTCGGAGAAGGTGATGGTCACCAGTGATGTATCGCCCACTTTAAGTGCGCTGTCGGCGACTACGATGGTCGCGGTCGGGCGCACGGTGTCGACGGCATAGTTGTTCGAATCGGTGCTGCCGCTGCCGGCGTTGCCGGCCAGATCGGCGATCCCGGTGTTGTCCAGGGTGATCAGGTTGGTGGTGTCGGTGATGCTCGCGGTCGGGGTGAAGGTCCCGGTCCAGGTGACCCCGCCGTCACTGCTACTGACCGCGCTCAGCGTGCCGTTGGCAATCGTCAGGTCGGCGTTGGTGAAACCGCTTACCGCCTCGGAGAAGGTGATGGTTACCAGCGACGTTTCACCGGCCATGAGGGTGCTGTCGGCGACTACAATGGTCGCCGTTGGCCGCACGGTGTCGATGGTGTAATTGTTGGACGTGCTGGTGCCAACCCCGGCTGTGCCCAGCGACACGCTCTGGACACCGGTGTTATCCAGGGTGATCAGGTTAGTGGTGTCAGTAATGGCGTTGGTCGGGGTGAGCGTCGCCGTCCAGGTAATACCGCCGTCACTGCTACTGACCGCGCTCAGCGTGCCGTTGGCAATCGTCAGGTCGGCGTTGGTGAAACCGGTCACCGCCTCAGTGAAGGTAATGGTCACCAGCGAGGTCTGGCCGATGTGCAGGGCGCTGTTTGCCACCGCGATGGTAGCGCTCGGTGTCGGTGCATAGGCGGTGTTCACGGTGCCGCCGTCGTTGAAGATATTGTTCACGGCCGCCACGCTGGCACCGGTACTACCGCCGCCCAGCGCCGGACCGCCGGAGCCACTGCCGCCGACGTTAGCGGACAGCGCCGCGAAGTTGGCGGCGGTCATCAGTACCGTACCTTTGTTCCAGATCGCACCGACGCCTTTACCGGCTGCACCACCGGAGTCGGCGGAACCGCCCAGGCCACCACCGCCGCCACCGCCACCACCGGCGGCGATGTTGCCGGAAATCACCGAGGTGCCAATAACCGTCAGGGTGCCGCTACTGGCGTTGTAAATACCACCGGCAGCCGACGCCCCGGCCCTGCCGGGCTTGTCCCAACCGGAGCCGCCACCGCCACCGCCGATGGAAATCGTGCCGTTGTTCGCCGTACCGCCCGCGCCACCGCTGCTGTAGTTGGCAGCCCCTACGCCGCCCGCGCCACCGCTGCTGCTACCGCCGCGACCGCCCATGTAGTTGGGGTTGTAGCCGCCACCGTTACCGCCCGTGTTGGCACTACCACTCGTACCGCCGTACACACCCGTGCCGAAACCGGAGGTGCCACCATGACCGCCGCTTTGCCCGCCCAACGCACCGCCACCGCCGCCACCGCCGCCGACCGCGCCACCGACGTAAGGTGAGGTGACCCCGCCACCGCCACCGCCGCCCGAAGCAGCGTTGCTGGTCACGGTGACGTTCTTGAGAGTCAGGTTGCCGGCGTTGAAAATACCACCGCCCATGGACGCCGTGCCGTCCGTACCGGCGGCAGCACCATTGCCGGCCACCAGGCCTTGTTTGATGATCAACCCGTCGAGGGTCGCAGTGACCCCGGAAGCGACCTGAAGCACCCGGGTCTTGTACTGACCATTGAGGGTCACATCGGCAATGCCGTCGTGGTTCAGGTCACCTTCCAGCGTGACGTTCTTGGTAATGGTCAGTTGCGAATTCAGATTGACCGTCATGGTGGTGCTGAACGTCACCGTGTCACCCACCACCGAATCGCTCAGCGCCTGGCGCAATGAGCCGACCCCACTGTCACCGTTGTTGGTGACCGTCAGGGTCGCCAGGCTGTACTGATACGCAGCCATGGACTGGGCCGACAGCACGTTATGGCTCTCGATGCTGCCGGTGGCGATTTCCAGATCCCAGTCACCGCTCACACCGGTACGGTTGTTCGACGCGGCGATATCACGCCCGGTAAGTTGCGCCAGCGAGTCGACAAAGCTGATACCCTTGTCGCCTGCAGCGGTGTTACAGGCGTAGATCAAAATGTCGCCGCCGACGTTCATGTCATTGCCGATGCGCGCCAGCACCGCGCTGCGAGCCGCCACGTTATCGGCCGACAGGTAAGTGTCGCCCAGCCACAAGTCGCCGCTATTGCCGTGGGCGATGATTTCCACGGTACTCACGCCGTGGTGGGTATCCAGATAATCGGCGATTTGTTGCAAGCCGTCCTTGGTCGCGTCGAGCTGGACCACCTGGGTGCCAGGCGCCACACCTTTGAGCAGGCTATCGGCGTCCTTGATGCGCGAATCGACGAACACCACGCTCTGACCGGGCACCGCGGTGGGCGTCGCAGCGGGCGCGGGCGTAGCCGCTGACGAGTTGTCCGCTTGGCCGTGGGTGTCCTTGCTGGCCACCGGGTGGTCGGCAACCGGTGCCTTGGCAGCGTCCGCCGTGGCGTGGCTGTCAGCTTGGGCGGCAGTATCGGCAACCGTGGCCGCCACTGCGCCGTCGAACAGCATTCGCGGTTCCAGGGGCATGATCATTGGCGATGCCAGAACGCGTGCGCCTTGGAATGTTTGCGACTTGCCTTTGCTCCACCACATGCTGCTCACCCGGATTCGAACTTTTATTACCGCGCAAATAAAAACGCCGCAATCAACTGATAGCGGCGTCGGCTTTCATGCGAATAACGTTGGCGGCGCTGGCTGAGCCATCGTGCCAAAAGGACAATTCTGCGTATTTGTCGAACAGGTCCGGCGGCAGGATCGTGCGCCGAGGCTCCAGTGCGACCGAGCGCTTGACCTTGTGCAGCCCCGATACCCCGAGTGCCTGGTCGAATTCCGGCGCATCGTAGGCGAGGTTGTTGAAATCGTGCTCGAACCAGGGTTCGCCAATGAAATCGTAGATCAACCGCATGACCCGGTCAGGCGCCTGGCTCAGCAGGTCGTAATCGACGATCAGAAGCGAGTCGGCGTTTTCGCCGTAATAAGCCTCTTTCAGCGCGGTCCAGGCAAAGCCCACCAGACGATTGCGCTGGGCCAGGGTTTCACAACGACTGTAAACGGTATGGCGCTCGATTTCGTCATTGAACAGCTTGGTGTTCTCGAACGGATTGGCGCGGTACAGACGCTCAAGGCTGTCCATCACCCAGGCGACATTGCGCACACAGGCAATGGTTTTGGCCTCGGGAAACAGTTCCCGTAGCGCAGGCTGACGCGAGCACCATTGGCGATTGGTATCGAAGATAACGGGAGTATCTGCCTGATCGGCATAGAAGGAGTCGAACAGACCGCGCAATAGACGACGGCGTAGCGGAGTGTCGATCACCGCGCCAAATTCGCTGCCGGCACTGCATTGCTCCAGGACGCTGGTGAACAGCGAGCCGACGGGGCTGGTCATGCCGGCATGGAAACGCGGGTTCTGCAACAGAATTGCAGAAAGCAGGGTCGAGCCCGAGCGCGGCAAGCCGGAGATAAAGTGGAATTTCTGCAATCCCTTCACCGTAGTCGTCAGTCCTTTGTAGGACAAAGCGTAGCCTACGATTTTGGATCCGACTAGTGGGCTTTTGATATCAAATCGGAGCAAAAACCTTGTAGAAGGTGTGGCTGTAACGAAATCGGACAGAGTGAAACGTTTAAGCTGATCAAGTACGGTCTTCAGCTGTAACGCGCTTCTGTAGGAGCGGGGGGGCGCCTAGCTCTTGCCCGCGATGGGTGCGCCGCGATACTTAAGACATACCGCGTCATCGTTCATCGCGGGCAAGCCTTGCTCCTACGGATTTACAGGTTATTTTTTGGGGCTGTTGATGACAAACAACCGCGCCCGCGCATTGCCGGCGACTTTTTCGCTGATCTTCTGCCAGTCGGCGGGCAACGGTGCGAACTCATCAGGTTGGTCAGCGGTGCTGAACAACCACACACGGTGCGTTTCGGGCGGCAGATCGGTGAGCCGATCGAGGTAAATCTTGTCGGCGGCTTCCTCTACCAGCGTACCGAAACCGTAGGCATTCGGGCGACTGGACGTGCCATTGGCCAGGGGCGGAGTAAAGAGCCGCGGCTGGACGACGGTGCGATCGTAGTAGACGTACGGCATGTACCAGAGCAGATCGCTGATGACGACCTGATCACCCGGCTCGTAATGCTGATTGATGAACTCCACTGTCACATTGAGCTGGTCATTTGGATCGACCGTCGCGTTGTTTTTCAGGCCCACCCCTTCAATACCGATAAACAGCACGAGAAATGCCAGGGCCAGCACCCGAGCTCCTTTTTTCAGGCCATCGACGCTCAGGGCCATGATCAATGGCAGCCCCAGCGCGTAGGCCGTCACGTAGCGCTCGATAAACACCGGCGAAATGAACGACACCAGGAAAACCAGCACCAGCGGCACCACCGCGTAAATCGCCAGCAAGGCGCTCCAACGGTAGACGCTACGATCACGCAGTACCGTCAGCACGATCACACCCAGCAACAGCACCGGCAGTGCGAAAAACACCGACCTGGGCAGGAAGTCATCATCGCTCTGGATCATGAAGGTCCAGACCATGGACGGCAAAGAGCTAAGAGTGACCGGATCTTCCCAGCCCACATCGCCGCTGGCCTTGAGTTCCGGCATATGCTGAACCAGGCTCAGCAACTGCGGGAACCACGGTAGAAACAGCAGCACGATCGCCGCATTGGTCAGCCACCAGCCCGGGCGGTTGATGTGCCGCAACCGCTCGCCTGGCTGCACCCGCAGCACCAGCAGGTACAACCAATGGGCAATCACGCACAGGGCCGTGAAGTAGTGGGTGTAAAACCCGGCGGCCATCAGCACTGCATAGATCACCAGATACCGTGCACGCTGGGGCTGTTTGACCCAATACACCAGTGCAATGGTCGCGCCGAGCAGCAACACGCCCAGCAGCGAATACATCCGCACTTCCTGGCTGTAACGCACCGCCGAGGGGAATAGCGCCAGCAACAACCCGGCCAGCAACGCCGCCCGCGGGTTGGCGATCAACCGTACCAGCCAGACGCCCATAGCCACCGTGGCGATCCCCGGCAGCGCACTCAAGCCGCGAATCGAGAGCATGCTGTCGCCAAACAGTTCGATCCAGCCATGCAACACCATGAAGTAGAGCGGTGGATGCACATCACGGGCCGCGTGGAACCAGATCCCGGCCAGATCGTACTGGCTCATCAGCAGGCTGGAGCCTTCATCGCCCCAAATCGCCGCGGCTGTCAGGTCGTAAAACCGCACGAACGCCGCCAACAGCAAAATTGGCCAGATCCCGTAATCGGTCAGCCATTGAAACAGACGCGCCGAGGCCGCCAGCCGAGTGCGCGCAGCACACGCATCAGGCTTGCCGGCAAGCTCTGTTTCTCTTCGGTATTCCATCTGTCCCCCTGGGTGATTGATAAGGCCCTATAAGGCTTGGACCTCGAATTGGGTGTGGATGCTGCCCCATTCCCTGCACGCACGCAATGTAGCGGCATTCGTCTTTGCGGCTACGCTGATCGGTGGTCGGCAGACACGCCGGCCTCCTCCAAAAAACACAGGGATAACAACCATGGAAGTGTTTACCGGAACCATCCAGACCTTCGCTTTCAACTATCCTCCCAGCGGCTGGGCGTTGTGCAACGGGCAGACCATGCAAGTCGGCCAGTTCCAGGCGCTGTTCGCCTTGCTCGGCACCAATTACGGCGGCAACGGCACGACAAACTTCATGCTGCCGGACCTGCGCGGTCGCCTGCCTTTGTGTCAGGGGTTGGGCTTGAACCTCACTCCACGGGTGATCGGCACCGCCTCCGGCGCCGAAAAAACCTCTGCCACGGTGAGCAACCTGCCCATTCACACACCCACGGCGACCGCCGTCGGCACTCCTAACCTGACGGCCAGCACCACCGTCAACCTGGCCAGTGTCGCTGCCACCCCCGCGAGCGTGCCCTCAACGACCAATGCCTTTATCGGTGCCTCCAGCGGCGGCCCGGGCACGGCCAATATTTACTCCACCGCACAGGGCACTGCGCCCGTGCCGCTGCAAGGTGTCAGCACCTCCGTTGGCGGCACCGTCAACGTCGCCGTCTCCGTAGCGCCCATCGGCGGTGGCGTGCCCATGGACACGATGAACCCGTTCCTGGTGCTGAACTTCAGCATGTGCCTCAACGGTCTTTTCCCGTCTCGCAACTGAACATGCCGCCGGGGCCCAAGGCCCCGGCTCTTTACTTTTCTGGAGCCAGGCCATGCAGCAACAGGTCAACAGCGATCATTTTCGACAGCTATTGGAAACACCCACCAGGCTGTACCTGGAGGATGGCAGCGAACTGTCGGTGATCATCGAATTGGTAGAAGACGTACCAAAGGCACGCTTGTCAGAGGGCAGCCGAATGCCTTTTGGCGTGACCTTGAGCAGCCCGGACCTCACTTCGTTCGTCGATGGACTCTGTGCGATCGACTTGCCTGGGCTGGGCCGCATCGAAGGCATATTCGTATCGCGCACCCTGGCCCTGGGGCGCGACGCAAGCCGGGCGTATTTCTACATCACCTTCAACTGACCAGAATCTGCGGCTGGCCGGGATACCAGACCAGGCGTTCAGCCGCGACACTTTGCTCCTCGACCTGAAACCCCAGCGCCAGATAATGCTGGCGCGCATGGGGGTTACTGGCCCAGACCACCGTGCTCACCGGGCAGCGCACCTGTTCGGCGGCTTTTTGCACGCCTTGCAGCACCGTACGGCCATAGCCCTTGCCGCGGGCCGACGGAATGAACGCCAGGTACAGGACACGAATTTCGTTGCTGCCAAACTCGGCGCTCAAGGCGCCAATCGGGGTGTCGAGTTTCTCGACCACATAATGCATCGCGTTGGGGAAGCGCTCCCCGGTGCCCTGCTCCTGCACCCGAAACTGCTGGGCGATGACTTCCTCGACCAGCTCGCGTTCGCCGTCGATCCATTGCAGATCGGGGCGCGCCGCATGATAGAGGCTTTCCAGAAACGGCCCATCGGTTGCCCGTGAAGGGCGCACCACCAGACCGTCTGCGGCATTCGCATTGTTGTTCAGCATCGTGATGCTCCTTGCGCTAAAAACCACTCTCCCTCACGCCCAACGCCGCCAATCGGCGCCAGGCGGTGCCCAGCAATGATTCACTGCGACCCTGCAACACCACCACGCCGCGCAATGGCTGCACCGGGGTGACAATGCCGTCGAGCACCTTGAGCCGCACCGCGTATTGTGCTTGCACAGGCTCGGCGCGCTGGCTCTGATCGCGGCGCACGGCAATCGGCCCGTGGTGGTCGGAGGTCAGCGCTTCCTGATCGACAACCGCCGCGCCGTTGGTGTCGATTTCAGTCAACTCGACCGCCACCGCCGGGTGCATCGGGTCCTCGGCGATAAACCGTCCCGTCGCACCGGGTGCAACCCGCCACAGCTCGGCTTCGGCCAGATAACCGCGTAGCCGCGCGCCCTCTTCGACAACCCGGGCCAGCGTCTCCTTGGGTGACAACCAGCGGCCAACAGCCAGTTGCGGCAGCAGATCGCGCACCTGACCGGCCTGGGGCGCCCGCAGCAGCAGGCGCTCGCGCTGCGCCGCCAAACCGCGATATTCGGCCACCGCCTCTGCCAGCCGCTGTTCGACGATACCGGCATCGGCGGCGGTTTCGCTGCGTCCGGCCTGACGGCGCATCTGCAATTGCTGGATCTCGATTTCCCGGCGCGCGATGGCCTGACGCGAGTCCAGGTCCGGCGACTCCAGCTCGATCAACACATCGCCCTGGGCGACGATCTGCCCGTCGTGGACATTCAACTGTTTGACCCGAGCCGCCACCGGCGCATGCAAGGCACTGACCCGGCCAGCCTCGAGCATGCTCGGCAATTCCACCGCGCTGCGCCATGGCAGCACCAGCACGGCAATCACCGCCAGCAATCCCAAACCACTGAGCAACGCCCGCGGTGCATGGGCCTGTTCGCGGCGGCTCCACCATTCGCGCCATTCACGCGCAATTGGCAGGAAGATGAACCACACCAACTCGACCATCATCAGGAAGATCCCCAACAATTTGAAGAACAGGTGATACACCGCCAGCGCAATCCCGAAAAACAGCACCGCGCGCCACAGCCACGAGCCGTATCCCCACCACAGCAAACGCCGCTGCATCGACGGCGACCAAGGCTCCGGGGCCGGCGCGCCGTAACCGAACAGCGCCTCGCGCAATCGCCAACGACACAAGGCAAATGCCCGGCCCTGAAGGTTGTCCACTTCCCAGAAGTCGCTGAGCAAAAAATAACCATCGAAGCGCATGAACGGGTTCAGGTTGACCGCAAGCGTAGTGAGCCAGGTCGCGCTGGCGAGCATGAACGCCGCCGTCCGCGCCGGCCCGTCCGGCAACAGCGACCAGGCGAGCAAGGCGACACACGCCAGCAGCAACTCGGCGAGCACCCCGCCCGCGCCGATCAGCAACCGCGCGCGCCGATCATTGACCCGCCAGGCGTCACTGACGTCGGTGTAAAACATCGGCAGCAGCACCATGAACGCCACCCCCATGCTCTGCACCCGACAACCGGCGCGCTTGGCCATGAAGGCGTGGCCGAACTCATGACAGAGCTTGGCAAAGAACAACGCCACCCCGAACGCCAACGCACCGCCAAGACTGAACAAGTGCGGGAAGGTCGCGATAAAGCGCTGCCAGTCCCGCGATACCAGAAATACCCCCAGACCCAGGGTCAGCGGCAAACCATAACGCAGTGCTCCAGGACCAAAACGCGCGAGCCATGGCCAGGCACGATTGAGGAAAGCGTCGGGGCGCCACAGTGGAATCCGGAAGAACAGGTATTGGTGCAGCAAGATCTGCCAGACACTCTGACGTTGTGCCGCGGCCTTGAGGCCATAACTGTCGCGCTGTTGCGGGTCAAGGGCGGAAATCAGGTCGTGGGCGCGCAGAAAACTCAGCAACTGCTCAAGCTCAGCAACGTCCAGAGGCAAGCCCGGTTCGCGATTGGCGGCGCGCAGCACTTGCTCGGGATCGCCCAAAGACCAATGACGCAGCAAGCGCATGGCCGCGGCACCGAGCTTGAAGTAGCGCCCACGCAGCGGGTCGGCCAAGGTCCAGCGCGGTGATCCGTCCAGCGCCGGGGCGGCCATCTGCAACTGTAAATCGGCACGCAGGCTGGGCAATGTCATCTAGAGACCTACACTTTGGCGCAAGCCGGCCAGCGGCTTGCGCAACAGGTACAGCGCCAGCGGCGCGCGATCGCCGAAGATTTTCGCCGTACCGCGCAAGCCGATACGCGGCGGCGCGGCCTCGAAACTGGCATCGAGCCGATACGCCAACTGGCCACCGGCCGTCGGTTGCGCTTCATAGGCCGAGCGTTCGAGTCTGGCCGAATGCCGTTGCAACGGATCGCTGTCGAGAAACAGCGCCACCTGCGCGCCCGACTCCAGTGCAATCGCATCACCCACCGCCAGTTCGATGCGCAACTCCGCCTGGCTCGGGTCGGCGATTTCCATCAGCCGCTCGCCGGTCTGCACCGGTTTGCCGGTCCAGCGTTCGGCGTCGGCGAACACCGCAATGCCATCGCGCTCGGCACGCACTTCGCTGCGTTTGAGCAGTTCATGGGCGTAATCGCGTTCGGCACGCTTCTGCTCGACCCGTGCGGCCAGCAAATCAATTTTCGAACTCGACTCGGCGTCGGTAAAGGCGCGCTGGGCGTTGGCCTTGAGCTCGGCTTCTGCCACACCCAAGGCCCGATCGGCGACATCCGCCTGGGCTTTGAGTGTGGTGCCTTCGAAACGCAGCAACAGGTCGCCGGTCTTCACGCTTTGGTTGGGTTTGACCAGGAACTCGGCGATTACCCCATCCAACGGTGCCGCCACCACCCGACCGCCGAGCGGCACGACTTCGGCCGGCGCCAGCACCGACTGGCGTACCGGAATCAACAAGCCCAGCACCAGCACCGCCGCCAAGGCGACCTGACGTTTGCGGGTCCAGCGCAAGCGCCACGGTTGACGCGGTTGCAGCGCCAGCCAGGCGTGACTGTAGGTGTCACCGAGTTGCGACAACAGCACTTGCTCGGACGGATTCCACGGTACATCGCGAGCCAGCCACACACCGCCGAATACCTGGCCCTGGCGATCAATCAGCGGCAGCCAGAACACCTGAGCGGCAGAAAGACTTTGCCAGTCGGCCTGAATCGGGCCGCTTAACGCAGAGGCCGGTATAACCCGCGCCTGCTTCACCAGCTCGAGCTTGAACAACTGCGCCACCGCTTGCTCGACGAACGCTACAAACGGCGCATTCGGTTCCACGGCACTGACACCGGTGATCGCCCGCACCTTGCCGGCGATCAACAGCGCCGCGTGACGAAAGCCGAACAAGGATTGACCGTCATTGGCCAGGCTGTAAGCCAGTTGGTCGGCAGTGCGCGCGGCGCGAGTCTGGCGCTCCAGCTCCAGAAAGCGCGCGAAGACCTGCTCGGCGCCACCCGTGACGGGCGCGTTCATTTGAGCTCCGCGAAGCGCGCCGTGCCGCTCATCCCGGCCAGTAAGCCACTGGCGTTGGGCACCGTTGCGACCAGCAGCAAGGTCTGGCTGCCTTCGTCGATTCGCGCGCCGAGGCGTTTGACCGTGGCGGCGATGGGCTGGCCGGTTTCATCGGGAACGAAGCTGAAGGTCTGTCCGGGCTTGAGTTTGCCCATCCAGCGCGAGGGCACCAGCAGGTGGATTTCCAGGCTACGGTTGTCGACGATGTCCAACAGCGGCGCACCGGCGGCGACGCTTTCATAACGCTGAACCTTGCGTGCGACGACCTGGCCGTCAAACGGCGCGACGACGCTGCAGCGTTTGACCTGAACCTGATACACCTGAGATTGCGCCTGGGTTTCGCTGAGTTTGGCTTCGGCTCGCGCCACTTCAAAACGCCCAACCGAGTTCAACGAAGCGAGTTGTTTGTTGTGCGCCAACTCTTCGCCGGCACCCCGGCTGGCGGCCTGTGCGGCGTTGAGCTGCGCCTGAAAGGCCGAGCAATCGAAACGCGCCAGGGTGTCACCCTTCTTAAAGGACTCGCCTTCACTGAACGGCAACTCGACAATTCTGCCGGGCAGTTCACTGGCAAGCACCGCTTGATCGCGAGCACGCAACACACCGCGGGCTTCGCTGCTGGTTGTGGCATGACTGCCTGTGCTGGTGCTTTCCAGGAGCGGATCGTCTGGCACGGGCGTTTGCGCCTGTGATACGCCTGCCAGCCCGATCAAACCTAACGCCAAACCACGAAAACGCCGCATAGCCATGTCTCCCTGACAGATGGTCGGAGTCTAAGACAGCTTCGACCAGCGTCAAGCAATTAGCCATCACTGCCCGAAATTGCGGCTCGGCACTGCAAATTCGAGATCAGCGCGCGGTATGATCACGGCCTCGATTTCAGCGTTTGCGGATTAAGGACAATTCATGCGTATCGGTCTTCTGTCGCCCCTCGCTCTGACACTTGCCACAACCTGCGCACTCCCGGCCCACGCCAGCTACGATCAGGACGCCTGTACGCCTGAACTGTCGCTCGGCGGTGACGGACGCTGCAACAATGTGGCTTTCCTCAACCCTGGCAACGACAGCCGCGCCAATTTGCGCTTGCTGCTCTCCGATCAAGGCGCGCTAGCGCTGAACCCGGCGCCATTGAGTGATTTTGACCGCGAGGCCGGCTACGGCCCGGTGCCGTTCGACCTCGGACGTCTCGACTCACCGTCAGCTCCTGCACCTACACCTCCCCCTGAATCAGCCCCGGTTTCAGTGCTCGATGAGCCCCTGCGCCAACTCGGCATCAGCCACGAAGCCTCGACCATTGCCGGCAATCAGTTCATCGAAGGCGAAGGCAGTCGCTGCCGCAGCAACAGTGAAGAGAGCGCCGCCGCGTTCCTCGCGCAACTGCTGAAAACCACTCAATTGCCCGCCGAAGAACGCCAAAGCCTGGCGCAAAGCCGCCTCCAGATGCTCGCCGCATGCAGTTGGGAAGCCGATCAACTGAACAGCCTGCTGCCCGCCTCAATCACCTCGGAACCGGGTAAAGCCTTCCTCACGTACCTGCGCGGCGCAGCGCAGTTCTATGGCGGCCAGTTCGCCGAGGCCACGCAAACCTTCGCCAGCCTGAACAACAGCGAACAGCCTTGGCTCAAGGAAACCGCGCTGTACATGGCCGCGCGCATTGCGCTCAACGCGGCCCAGCAAAACGCTTTCGACGAGATGGGCCTGCCGACGCTCGAACATGTGGATAACGCGAACCTGCAATTGGCCGAAACCGGCTTCGACAACTATCTGAAAACTTATCCACAGGGCGAGTACAGCGCGTCGGCCAAAGGCCTGATCCGCCGCGTGCACTGGCTGGCCGGCGAAGATCAGAAACTCGCCGATGACTACGCCTGGCAACTCACCCAGGCCACTGACGCCCAGCGCAACAAAACCCTGCCGGAACTGGTGGAAGAGGTCGACAGCAAAC
Organism: Pseudomonas sp. GW822-FHT04C11; assembly: GCF_058800905.1. NCBI lineage: Bacteria > Pseudomonadati > Pseudomonadota > Gammaproteobacteria > Pseudomonadales > Pseudomonadaceae > Pseudomonas > Pseudomonas sp. GW822-FHT04C11. The sequence goes on from NZ_JBXAMS010000018.1 coordinate 142,491, forward strand.
TGCTGACCCAGCCGGATAACGGTATTCAGGCGCCGCTGCTGCTGGCGGTCAAAGACTTGCTGAGCATCGGCACCTACCAGACGCCTTTCAACCTCAAGACGCTGCAAGCGCAGAAAGCCTCGTTTGCCCAGCAACCAGCACTCTACGACTACCTGCAAGCTGCGGTGCTGGTGTACCTCGAGAAAAATCCCGAGCAGGCACTGAACGTCCTCCCGGGCAGCGTCCCGGACAAACTCGATTACCTGGCCTTCAGCCAACAGATGCTGCGTGGCATTGCCCTGCATGAGCAGCACAAATGGCCGGAAGCCGAAGCGCTGTGGCTGGAGTTGCTGGGCAAGGTCAAACAGCCGTTGCAGCGCGAGCAGGTCGAACTGGCGCTGGCCTTCAACTACGAACTCAGCCAGCGGCTCGGCAAAGTGTTCGCCGCCGACTCACCGATCAAGACACCTGCCGTGCGTTATCGCCTGCAACGGCTAGTGGCCGACGCCCCACTGCTGCGTCAGCAATTCAGCCAGGGCGCGGACGCCACCGAGCGCAACAGCGCGCTGTTCGTGCTGCTCTACAAAGAGTTGCTGCGCAGTCAGTACGCCGAGTTTGCCGAAGACTTCAAACGACTGCCGGCCGAGCCGTCGACGGACAAACTCGGTGTGAGCATTGGCTATTTCTACAGCACCGGCCAACCGCTGACGATGTTCCGCTGGCAGGGCGACAAGGCTGAATCGGGTTACCACTGCCCGAGCATCGCCGAGGTTGCCGCGGCCCTTCAGGCGGACGGCAAGAACCCCAAAGGCCTGAACTGCCTGGGTGAGTTCATCCTGCGCAATGGCCTCGACAGTTCACCGCTGGAAGCCAAACCCAACAAGTCCGAACTCGGTGCCACAGGATCGGCGTTCAAAGACGAGATCTACGCCCGGCACGAAGGTTATCGCCAGGTCATCGACAACGCCAAAGCGCCGAAGGAAGACCGCGCTTACGCTCTGTTCCGCGCCATCAACTGCTATGCGCCCTCGGGCAATAACAGCTGTGGCGGCAAGGATGTCGAACCCGCTGTGCGCAAGGCCTGGTTCCGCCAGCTGAAAAGCGGTTTTGCCGATACTCAATGGGGCAAGTCGCTGCAGTATTACTGGTAAGCCATGAGAGATTTCCTCAAAGGCCTGGCGCTGCTCGCACTGCTGGTCAGCGCCCCGGCCCTTGCGGCCGTCGACGCTGGCGAGTACGACGCCTTTTGGCTGTGGAGCGGGGTCAGCACGCAACCGGTGCTGGCCCAGGCGAAAACCCTGTACGTCCTGCAAGGGCAGATCAGCGAATCACGCCGCACGCCACAACGCGGCGTGCGCTTCATCGCCCAAGGCATCGCTATCCCGCGCCTGACCCAGGGCGAAGTCTGGGTGACCTACCGCGCCCACACGCTACGCTGGCCGGAGCCGGTCTATCAGCAATTGCTGGGGCAGGTGCAGCGCTGGCAGCAAGCGGGTAACCCGGTGGTCGGCATCCAGATCGACTTCGATGCCCGCACCCGTTACCTCGACGAATACGTCAGCTTCCTCAAAGACCTGCGCCAACGCCTGCCCGCCCAGTATCGCCTGAGCATCACCGGCCTGATGGACTGGAGCAGCCACGCCGATCCGCAGGTGATCGGCCAACTCAAAGGCGTGGTCGACGAAGTGGTAGTACAAACCTACCAGGGCCGCCACAGCATCCCCAACTACGCCGCCTACCTGCCAAGGCTGAACAGGCTCGGCCTGCCGTTCAAGGTCGGGCTGATTCAGGGCGGCGAATGGGAGGAGCCGGGGTATTTGAAGGACAACGAGTGGTTTCGCGGGTATGTGGTGTTTTTGCAGAATCGGTAGCAGGCGAAGAAGCCTTTATAATATTCAATCTTCGCTTGACGCCTGGCATCCAAGCGTGCAAAACATAGTCCACCGTTCGTGGACAGTGGACAGCTCGCAAAGAAGCCCTATGAAAAGTCAAGATATCGTATTGATCTTCAAACTTATCAGCCTTGAACTTCGATCTGAAGGCGAACGGACCAGAAAGCGCGAATTCATTGTCAAACGCGAGCTGGAAGATTCCCTGTTCAGCAAACCCCTGGAGCCAGGCCAACTTTGGGAGATCGTCCAGGGTGCCATTGAGACGATTGAACTCTCGAACACACGCGAGTGGGAAGGCTGGGAAGATGCCAACGAGGAGCTACAAAACGTCAATGCCGAAAGTTACTCCGTAAGAGCTTTGGCCGCAGCGTTGGGATTGGGGAAAAGCGAAATATCCAACTCTCTAAACCGCTGCAAGGACATCGGACTGGTCCATACGAATCGGGAAAGTGGACTGCCTGTCGTAAAGAAAGAAGCATTTCTGGACCTGGTGAAATATAGCATCCGTTACATTTTCCCCGCGAAGCTTGGTCCGATCGTCCGAGGAATCCCTACTGCCTTCGCGGCCCCCATCATGGAAGGAAAAGTAATCAGTGGTGGCGACCTCATTCCTGTCTGGCCTGATGCCTACGGCAAGAAAAAGGGGCAGGAGGTCCTGCCGTTGTTCAAGACTGTGCCGGGAGCCGTAAAAAAAGACGAGCTTCTGTATCACTTCCTGGCACTGGTCGATGCCATTCGAATCGGCGGTCCTCGAGAAGCGAAGGTCGCTGATTCCATGCTGCGGGAATGGATCCTCTGATGTCGAACAAGGACGTAATGCTAGACATGCTTGAGGCCGTCGCCAACGCGCTGGGAGATACCTTCAGAGAGCAGGTTGCATTTGTTGGTGGCTGCACGACAGTGCTGCTGATCACTGACGAATACACGCTCGAATCGGTAAGAGGCACAGATGACGTCGATCTTGTTATTCATCTGAGCGGTACACCAGAGTGGTACCGCCTTGAAGAGCAGCTCAAAACTCGCGGGTTCAAAAATACAGGCCAAGACAATGTAACGTGTCGACTTCGGCTCGGCGCTCTGAAAGTCGATTTCATGCCCACTGCAGAAGAGGTACTGGGGTTCTCAAACACCTGGTTTGTCGGCGGACTGAAAAGCGCGTTCTATCATGAACTGCCGAGCGGTACTCGAATCAAGGTGTTCGCAGCCCCCTGGTTTCTTGCGGCGAAACTTGAGGCTTTCGAGGGCCGCGGAAACAAAAACATCCTGATGTCTAACGACATTGAAGATATTGTCGCGTTGCTCGATGGTCGCGAAGAACTGGCTCAGGAACTGAAGCAGGCGCCAAACGACCTCCAACAATTTGTCGCGCAGCGATTGACGGCTCTGATGAGCAATCGTGACTTCCAGTCAGTCGTTCAAAGCACGGCACAGGACCCAGATCGCGAGAATTTGATCTACCAGCGGCTACAAACGCTGACAACCCCGGTGTTGTCGACTTGAGACCTCACACGATCATCACCCGCCAAGGTGTGGGCAGAAGCGAGAATCGAGACGCCACCGGCTATTCAACGAATGCAGACACCTCCATGTATGCAATTGTCGACGGTACGGCCAAACCCGCTAGCGGTGAACTGGCCAGAGCGCTGATTGATTTTCTGGAAACCGGTTTTCGCAACCTGGACGCTTCCAGACTGCACTCAATCAAAGACGCCGAACAAACGATGCTGAACATGCTTGGCCAGGCCAAAAAACGGCTTTGCCCGGATTATCCCGTCAGCTCGGTCAGCTACCTCGTTCTGCTCGTGTCCGGTGACAACGTCCTGTCCATTCACGAGGGTGACTGTTGTGTCGGGGTTCTACATGGGCAGACTCTGCAATGGCTGACTGAGCCGCACTGTCATGCCAACTGGCGAGGTGATTTGACTCACGAGCAGATCGCCGCGAACCCTGCACGCAAGAGACTCTTCAAGTGCCTGAGTCATCGCCGGGCTCATGATCCCTCCATTCAGACATTCGCCATGGAACCCGAGACTATTTGGGTGCTCGCCACTGACGGCTTTTGGGCAGGTCTTGGCCCTCACGCCCAGATGGCAGCCATCATCGAGGGCAAACTGGAGGATCACATACCTGAGGACGATTTAACCTTCATGACACTCAAACCAAAATCCCTGCCTGTAAGCCAATAACGGTTTCACCGTTGCGCAGTCATCGCCAACGGATACACCGACTCCCACCCACCTCCCAGCGCCTTGTACAACCCCACCATCGCCAGCGACACGCCGATCGAGCTTTCCACAAGTTGTTCCTGGGTCGCCAGCAGCGCGCCCTGTACGGTCAGGACGTTGACGAAATCGACCACGCCTTCGACGTATTGCTGTTGCGCGGTATGCAGGGCGATCTGGTTTTGGCGCACGGCTTCGGCAAGGCTGTCGCGGCGTAGCTGGCTGGCGTTGAAGCTCGTCAACTGATCGTCGATTTCATGCCAGGCCCGCAGCACGGTTTTCTGGTAGGCCAGCGCCGCGTCCTGTTGCTGCGCCTCGCGCAAATTGAGCATACCGCGCAAGCGACCACCATCGAACAGCGGCAGGTTGAACTGCGGGCCGATGCCGAATTGACGCGAACCCCAGGAACCAAAATCACTCAATTGCATGGCCTGCGAACCGAGGTTTCCAGACAGTGTGATGCGCGGATAAAAATCGCCCTTGGCCACACCGATGCTGGCGGTGGTGGCATGCAGTCGAGCCTCGGCCTGGCGAATGTCCGGGCGCCGCTCAGCCAGTTGCGACGGCAGGCCGATCGCGACTTGACGCGGGGTTTGCGGCACCGGGGCGTCCTTCGACAACTCGGCTTGCAGCGCTTGCGGCCGTTCTCCCATCAACAGGCTCAAGGCGTTGATCAACTGCACCTGACGCTGCTCAAGCGCGGGCAGGCGCGCTTCGATGCTTGCCACCTGAGCGGCGGCTTCGGCGACATCCAGATCGGTGGCCACACCATCGGCCAGACGCAACTGCGACAACTTCAGGCTGTGCCGCGCGACCTCGAGGTTTTGCTCGGTGACAACCCGGGTGCTTTGCACGCCGCGTAGTTGAATGTAGTCCTGTGCGGTTTCCGCCAACACTGAGAGCAGCACACCCCGGCGATCATTCTCTGCCACTTCCAGAGTCGCGTCGGCGGCTTCGGCTTCGCGCCGCACACGCCCCCAGAAATCCAGCTCCCAGGAGGCTGAGAATCCGCCATCCCAGAGGTTGAACGCCGAGCGGCCGTTGTTGCCGGACGGGTCCATCAAGCCTTGCGCGCTGTTGCGTTTGTGTCCGTAGCTGCCGGTTGCGGCGGTGGTGGGATACTGCTCGGCGGTGATCACCTGGCGAGCCGCGCGGCTTTGCTGCAAGCGGCTGCTGGCAAGTTGCAGGTCGAGATTACCGGTCAATGCACGGCGGCTGAGCGCCGACAGCTGCGGGTCATGAAAGACCTCCCACCAGCGTTCGTTCATTTCGGCCGTCACCGCTTGGCTGGCAGCGGCTTTTTGTGGTTTTGACCATTCTTCGATCTGCGGTGCTTGCGGTCGCACAAAGTCCGGGCCGACGGTGCAGGCCGCCAGCGAAAACAAACCCAGCACAACAATCACTGACTGGCCAAGGCCTTTGTGGCGAGCGAGCTTGCTCCCGCCCGAGTGCGTAGTGCTCGCAAAAAAGCTGTCGCGGTGTACCAAAGGAAACGCGGCGGCAGGTTTTGGGGACGCTTCGCGGCCCAACGGGAGCAAGCCTCCTCGCCACAGAAATAGGTGTTTACCAGTGCTCATCGCTGGGTTACCTCACGCGCACTGGCCTTTGGTCCGACGGTGTCGATACTCGCTTCCACCGACATCCCCACCCGCAAACGCTCTGCCAGCGGTTGGCCGGGATCGAGGACGATCTTCACCGGAATTCGCTGCACGACTTTGGTGAAGTTACCGGTGGCGTTGTCAGGTTTCACGGCAGCGAAGGTCACGCCGGTAGCTGGTGCGACACTCTCGACCCGACCGGTCAAGGTTTCACCACCGAGGCTATCGACGCGCACTTCCACGTTTTGCCCAGACTGTACGTCAGAGAGTTGGGTTTCCTGGAAGTTACCGACCACATACGCTCGCGCCAGCGGCACCACGGCGAGAATCTTGCTGCCCGGCGTGACATAGGCGCCGACCCGTACCGCACGCTCGCCGACCATGCCATCCACCGGCGCCACGATGCGCGTATAGGACAGCTCGAAACTGGCCATTTCCAGCGCTGCATGGGCGCGCTTCAACCCTCCTTCGGCCGCATCACGCTGGGCCGTGAGGATTTCCACCTGCTTGCGTTCTGCCGCCAGCACTGCGGTGGCATTGGCCAGTCGTGCGCCAGCCTGGTCGATGCGGGTGCGCGCTTGCTGGGCGTTTTGCACCGTGCCGGCGCCGACTCCGGCAAGGTGGTTGTAGCGGTTCAGTTCATGTTCGGCGAAAGCCATTTCTGCTTTCGCGGCCACCACCGTGGCCTGCGCCTGAGCGATCACCGACGCCTGGCGTTCGAGGGTTGCCCGAGCATTTTGCAGCTGTGCCTTGGCCACCAGGGTTTCGGCATCCGCGGCTTGCGCTGCGGCGCGCAGATCCCGGTCATCGATCAGCGCCAGCAACTGCCCGGCCTTGACCTGCTGGTTGTCTTCGACCAGCACTTCCTTGATAAACCCGGCCACGCGCGGCGCGACCAGCGTGAAGTCGGCAGCGATAAACGCGTCGTTGGTGGTCTGTTGAGGTTTGTTGCCGAACACGCCCGGCGCCAACAGGTAAACCAGCACGCCAGCCGCCAACACCGCCACGGCTGCACCGGTGAATTTGGATTTCATAGGGATCGTCATAAAAACCTTCTGTTTCAGTAAGCGTTCACGTCGGCGCGCGCGGCGGATAGATCCGCGTCGGCAGCCAGAAAATCAGCAGGATCAGCGCCAGCGCGATCCCGGCCATACACAGGTACAAGTCTGACGAGGTCAGCACCACCGCTTGCTGGTGCAACCGATGCGCGAGACCCGCGCTGTCGCTGTCGGCCAGCGGTGAGTTGCCGAGGTTGTCGACCAGCACCGTTGAGTGGAAATGCAGGCGAACCGTGGTCAGCGCATCCAGCACACCAGTGGCGATCACCGCCGCGAGGCCTTTTACGGTGTTGAACCAAGCCGACGCAAACGGCCCCTCCTGCGGACTGATGCTGCCGGTCGCGAGCATCAACAACGGCAGCACCGCCATCGGCTGGCCGAAAATCTGCAGCAATTGCAGCCCGTAGAAGTCATCGCGAATCCACGCCGACGTCAGCTGCGAACCGCCGATGCAGGACAGCGCCAACAGGCTCAAACCGATGCCCAGTACCCAACGGCAATCGACCCAGCGCACGTTGCACAGCGCCGCCACCAGCGGCAGCGCAATCAGTTGCGGGACGGCCATCAGCAGCATTACCGGGGCGGTCTGAATCGGCCGATAGCCTTGAACCTGCGCCAGGTAACTCGACGGGATGATGATCACCGCCAGCAACACCACCAGCACCCCGGCCAACGTCAACAGGGCGAATGACAGGTTGCGGATGCCGAGCATCTGCAATTTGAAGAACGGCACCGGTTGCGACCATTCGTTGACCAGAAACAGCACCAGCAACAACAGCCCGCCACCGAGCAGCCAACCGATCAGGCTCGACTCGAACCAGTCCAGGCGATTGCCCTGCAAGATCCCGATCACCAGCATGCAGATGGCCGGGAAACCCAGCAGCAGGCCACGCCAGTTGAACTGTTTCAGGCGCTCCAGACGCAGCGGATCCTGTGGCAATCCATACGCCACTGCGACCATCGCCAGCAGGCTCGGCGCAATGATTTGCCAGAAGGTCCAGCGCCAACTCAGGTACTCCGTCCACAAACCCGCCAGCGGCGTGCCCAGTCCGGGGCCGAACGTCGCCGTCAGGGCATAGCCGGCCAGCCCATAGAGTTTCAGGTTGGCCGGCAAAAACCGCAGGGCGACGGTCATCAACATCGGCGGCAACGCCCCACCCGCCAGGCCTTGCAAGGTGCGCATCAGCAGCAGGCTTTCATAGTTCGGCGCGAAGGGACTCAGCACACCGAGTACAGTGAACAGGCTGATAGCGCACAGGGTGAAACGCCGCAGTGAAAAGGTCACCGAACACCAGGGCGCAAACGCCATCGCCGCCACGGAGGTCGCGGTGTAGCTGGCGACGAGCCAGGTGCCTTCGTCGTAACCAATGGCCAAGGCACCGCGAATGTCAGCCAGGGCGAGCTTGGTTACCATGTCGTTCAGGCCCGACACCAGCACCGCCAACAACACACCGACCAGACCGATGATGATGCGTGGACCGAAGATCGGTGGAGTACCGACGGAAGATTTGCTGGCCGCTTCGAGTGTTGCGGGGACAGCGAGGGAGGTCATGTTCAGTACAGCTCCGGATTACAGGAATACCGGGGCAGTTTATGAACGCAGACAGCTGACGAAAACTGACTTATCGACAGGTTATAAGTGCGCCAGACACACGAATCGCGAGGCTCCCTCGCCACAAAAGTAGTCTGCTGCTGTCAGGACGGCTGCGCCACCAGCCATGTCTCATCACAACTGGTTTTCAAGGTTTCGCGCAGCCAGCGGTGGGCCGGGTCCTTGTCGTAACGCGGGTGCCAGGCCTGTGTCAGCATCAAGGTTGGCAGCGGGATCGGCAAAGTAAAGGAGCTCAGCCGCAACCCAAGTCGGGCCACGCTGAGCAATGCCTCTTTGGGAACCGGCAGAATCAGATCGGAGTCTGGCAGCACGAACATCGCCGCGTGAAAGCTGGGAGCGATCAAGGCCACGCGACGCTCCAGCCCCAAACCGTTGAGCGCCGTATCGATCGGCCCTCGGGCAATACCGCGACGAGACATGGAAATGTGCGAAAACCCGGCGAAACGCTCTGCAGTGATTTCGCCTTCAAGCAGTGGGTGACCTTCACGTACCAGACCGACAAAATGCGTGGCAAACAGATTCTGGACCTTAACTTCCGGCGTTCGCGGGCGCGTGTTGCTGACCATCAGATCAATCCGCCCTTCGCGCAGCGCCTCATCGTCACCATCGCCCAGCGGCACAAAGCGCAACTCGCAATGCGGTGCCTGACGGTTCAGCGTGTCGATCAACCGGCCGCCGTAGACCCCGATGAAAAAGTCGTTGGCGCGCACGTTGAAACGTCGGCGTAGGGTGCGCAAATCCACCTTGTCCGCCGAACGAAAGAGCAACGCCGCCTGTTCCACTACATCGCGTACCTGGCTGCGCAACTCCAGCGCCTTGGGCGTCGGCACCAACCCGCGACCGGCACGTACCAGAATCGGATCACCGAGCGCTTCGCGAACGCGGGTCAGGGTCCTGCTCATCGCCGCCGGGCTGAGGTTCATCCGCCGCGCCGCGCCTACCACACTGCCCTCGTCGAGCAAGGCGTCGAGGGCGACCAACAGGTTCATGTCCGGGAGTTGCATGCTGAGCACTCATCGCTGATCAGAATTGATTCAGGCGCAATCCTAGCAAACATCCCTATCACCACAGAACCAGAAGCCTAGCGCTGCATTCCCCAGCGCTTCACCGTGATTCGCTCCAGAGTGTCGAACACCAGGTTCTCCACCAGCAAACCGATGAGGATCACCACCGCCAACCCGGCGAACACCTTGTCGGTGTACAACTCGTTGCGGTTCTGGAAGATGTACCAGCCCAGGCCACCCTTGCCGCTGGTGGCGCCGAACACCAGCTCGGCGGCGATCAGCGTGCGCCAGGCGAAGGCCCAGCCGATTTTCAGCCCGGCAAGGATCGACGGCAGCGCGGCGGGAATCAGGATGAACAGCACAAACCGGATCCCCCTCAAGCCGTAGTTTCGGCCGGCCATGCGCAAGGTTTCCGAGACCCCGAGAAATCCCGCATAAGTGTTCAGGGCCAGTGCCCAGAGCACCGAATGCACCAGCACGAAAATCAGGCTGTTCTGCCCCAACCCGAACCACAGCAGTGCCAACGGCAACAAGGCAATCGCCGGCAATGGGTTGAACATCGAGGTCAGGGTGCTCAGCAGGTCGCGGCCGAACTGGGTCGACACGGCCAGCGTGGTCAGGGCAAACGCCAGGACGATACCGACCAGATACCCCTTGAGCAGCACCACCAGCGAAATCCCGACCTTGCCCAGCAACTCTCCGCTGAGCAACCCGTCGTACAGCGCATGGCCAGTTTGCAGGAAGCTCGGCAGCAACAGGTCATTGTCTTGATAGCGGGCGATGGCCTCCCAGAGCACCGCCAGCAGAATCAGGATCAGGCCTTTACGCAACCAGCCCTGCTGCCAGAGGCGCTGGCCAAGGGGCAATTCGCGCTCCAGCGCAACGCTTAACAAGGGTTGCAACTCAACTTCATATTCTTGTCGCGCAGGTGATGAATGGCTCATCGGGCACTCCTCCAGCCGCTCAATAAGCGATGCGGATATCGTTGAAATCCAGTTCGTGATCGCTCTCGGCAGACTGGCCTTCATCGAACAGCAACCGATGAATGCGTCGTGCCGACTGCTGAAACGCCACGCCGCCAAGGCTCTGCAAATCGTATTGATGACTGTGGATTTCCGCCCGCACCCGACCGGGATGAGGCGACAGCAACAGGATCCGGTTACCCACCACCAGCGCCTCTTCGATGGAGTGGGTGACGAACAACAGGGTGAAACGCACCTCCTCCCAGAGCAGCAATAATTCCTCCTGCATCTTGCGTCGGGTCAGCGCGTCGAGCGCGGCGAATGGTTCATCCATCAGCAGGATTTTCGGCTGCATGGCCAAGGCCCGGGCAATCGCCACCCGCGCCTTCATGCCACCGGACAAGGTATGTGGATAGGCATCGGCAAACGCCGCCAGCCCGACCTTGTCGAGGTAGTGCAACGCCCGTTCTTCAGCCTCGCGACGCTTGAGGGTTTGCGAGGCCAGCAGCGGGAACATTACGTTCTGTTTGACGGTTTTCCACGGTGGCAGTTGATCGAACTCCTGAAACACCACAATCCGGTCAGGCCCCGGCGCACTGACAGCCTGACCTTGCAGGCGGATTTGCCCTTCACAGGGCTGGATGAACCCCGCGACGGCCTTGAGCAAGGTCGACTTGCCGCAGCCGGAGGGGCCGAGCAACACAAAACGATCGGCGGGATCGACCTCGAAACTGACCTGATGTGTTGCCCGCACCACCCGTTGCGGCGTGCGGTATTCGAGGCTGACGTGATCGACCGCGAGCAACGCCTGGGTGCTGGCGGTCGAGCTGCTGGCCGCGTGGCCTTGCAAGCGAGCGTTCATGGCAATCAGCTCCCTTGCAGCGGTTTGGCGTCCTGGAAGAAGTAGTCCTTCCACGAGTCCGGTTTGTTCTTGATCGCGCCGACGCGGTAGAGGAACTCAGCCAGCGGATATGTATTTTTCGGCGTGACGCTGAATTCGAACTGCGGGTTGTCGATGATTTTCAGCAGCGCGGCGCGGTCGATTTTAGCTTTGGTCACCCTCAGGTAAGTGTCCGCCGCTGCGCCCTTGTCGTTCTGGGCAAATTCAGCAGCTTCGGTCAGGGCTTCGATGAAGGCCTTGTAGGTTTTCGGGTTCTCGTTGCGAAACTTCTCAGTGGTGAACAACACGGTCGGCGAATTCGGGCCCAGCAAGTCGTAGGTATTGAGCACGACATGGACGTTGGGGTTTTCCAGTGCCTGATCCTGGAACGGCGGATTGGAGAAGTGCCCGGTCAGTTCAGTGCCGCCAGCGATCAACGCAGCCGTGGCGTCCGGGTGCGGGACAGCGATGGTGTACTTGTCGAGGCGATTGAACTCCTTGTCACCCCACTGCTTGGCCGCCGCGTACTGGAGGAATCGCGACTGTACGGAAACCCCGACCGCCGGCACCGCGATACGGTCCTGCTCGGTGAAGTCGGCGATGGTTTTGACCTTCGGATTGTTGCTCACCAGGTAATACGGGAAGTTGCCGAGCGAGGCGACCGCTTTGACGTTCTGCTTGCCGTGAGTGCGGTCCCAGATGGTCAGCAACGGGCCAACGCCAGCACCGGCAATGTCGATGGACCCTGAGAGCAACGCATCGTTGACGGCCGCGCCGCCGGAGAGCTGGGTCCAGTCGACCTTGATGTCGATGCCCTCTTCCTTGCCGTGCTTCTCGATCAGGTGCTGGTCGCGGACCACGTTGAGCAGCAGGTAAACGATGCCGAACTGCTCGGCGATGCGAATTTCGCCTTCGGCGTGCGCCACAGTCGGTGCGACCAGACTGCCGGCGAGCAGGCTGAAACCCAGACCGATGGCGGCGGCCAGCGGCGCGAATGGAATACGTTTGGACATGGCAGGTATCTCCGAAATGCAGCCGATCAGAAAGGCGCGTCGCCCTGAATGGTGGTGCGGTAGAGCTTGCGGCGCAGATGGCTCGGGCAACCGGCGGCCAGGTGAATCAGCGAGCGGTTATCCCAGAACACCAGGTCGTGAGGCTGCCACTGATGGCGGTAGATGTTTTCCGGCAACACGCTGTGGGCGTAGAGCTCGGCCAGCAGTTGCCGGCTTTCGTCTTCCGGTAAACCGACAATGCGGGTGGTGAAACCCTCGCTGACGAACAGTGCCTTGCGACCGTTTTCCGGGTGAGTGCGAACCACCGGATGCACCACTTCGTTGACCTGAGCGAGTTGCTCCGGGGTCAGGGTCGGGCGCCAGTTGCCTTCGAATTTGTTCTCGCTGTAACGCGCGGTATAGGAGTGCGCGGCAGAGCGTCCTTCAACCGCCTTGCGCAACGCATCGGGCAGGGTGTCCCAGGCTTTGTGCTGGTCGGCGAACAGTGTGTCGCCACCTTCGGATGGCAGCTCCTGGGCATGGAGCATCGAGCCCAGGCTCGGCAGTTCTTTATAGGACAGGTCGGAGTGCCAGAACTTGCCGGCGTCACCGAGGCCGATAGCCTGGCCGTTTTCGATGATGTTGGAAACGATGAGGATTTCCGGGTGATGGGCCAGCAGAAATTGCTTGAGCACATGGATCTGCAACACGCCAAAACGGCGGCTGAAGGCGATCTGTTGTTCGGGGCTGATGCGCTGGTTTCGGAACACCACGACATGGTGATCCAGGTGCGCGCGGTGGATGCGTGCGAAGTCCTGATCGTTGATGGGCAAGGCGAGGTTCAGGCCGATGATTTCGGCACCGACAGCCCCACTGAACGGGCGGATCTCGAACAATTGCGGCGCGAGGGTCGCGGCGCTGGGCGAAGCGGACAGTACAGGCATACATCTCTCCCACGCAGAGCACGCCCAATGGCGTGCGCGTCGATCAGAAACTCACGGAGGTCCCGTGTGGGTTCATTTCGTGCGGCACGCCGATTAGTCGGTGGGTACGCAGGGGTTTGACTTTATAGATATAAGAACGAGTATTTAAATACCGTTAACGAATAACGATATGGCTTTTGAAATGCGTCGCTGCTCAGGCCGTCATCGCGGGCAAGCCTTGCTCCTACAAATACTCTGTATCGACCACGTAATTGTGGTTCGGTGCAGATCCTCTGTAGGAGCAAGGCTTGCCCGCGATGGGGCCATCGGCCCACCAGAGACTAGCGCTCGTGTAGCGCCTCTGCCCGCGCCTTGATGATCGGCTTGAGCAGGTAGCTGAGAATGGTCTTCTTGCCGGTGATGATGTCCACCGAGGCGACCATGCCCGGAATGATCAGCAAGGGTTTTTCGTCGGTGCCCAGGTGGCTGCGCTCGGTGCGCAGCTTGATCATGTAGTAGGTGGTTTTCTTGTCTTCATCGGTGATGGTGTCGGCGCCGATCTGCTCCAGCTTGGCTTTCAGCCCGCCATAGATGGTGTAGTCATAGGCCGTGAACTTGACGATGGCTTCCTGGCCCGGGTGCAAAAACGCGATGTCTTGCGGACGGATCTTCGCTTCCACCAGCAGGGTGTCGTCCAGCGGCACGATTTCGACCATGTCACTGCCGGGCTGGATCACGCCACCGATGGTGTTGACCAGCAGCTGCTTGACGATACCGCGCACCGGCGAGGTCACCAGCGTCCGGCTGACGCGGTCTTCCAGCGCCTTGCCGGTCGCCTTCGCCTTGTTCAGGTCGGTACGGGCCTCGTTGAGCTGGGTCAGCGCCTCACTGCGGAACTTGCCACGGGTCTCGTCGATCTTGCGCTGCACTTCCTTGATTGCCGACTCGGCACGCGGGATCGCCAGGGTGGTAGCGTCCAGTTGGCCACGGGTTTCGACTTCGGCACGCTTGAGTCGCAGCACTTCCACCGGCGACACCGCGCCCTGAGCCACCAGCGGCTCCGACATGTTGATTTCCTGACGTTGCAACGCCAGACCGCTGCGGTACTGCGCCTGCTTGGAGGTGAATTCGCGCAGCTCCTGTTGTTTCTGGATTAGTTGCTCCTGCAGGCCGCCGACTTCATCGTGCAGTTGCTGGCGACGGCTCTCATAGAGTGATTTTTCGCTGGCGGCCTGACCGGGCACAGCTTTCATTGCGTCGTCAGGAAAGCTCAGCGGGCGGTCGTCGACTTCCGCGCTCAAGCGTTCTACACGCAGCAACATCGACAAACGGTCGGCTTCGGTTTCGCCGACGTTGGACTGAAAGCGCGTGTCATCCAGACGAATCAACGGCGCACCGGCTTCGACGATTTGCCCTTCGCGAACGAAGAGTTCTGCGACGATACCGCCCTCCAGGTTCTGGATTTTCTGAAGTTTGGAGGATGGAATCGCCTTGCCATCGCCTTTGGTGACCTCATCGATCACCGCAAAGTTGGCCCACAGCAGCAGGAACAGAAAGAAGCCGATGATGGCCCAGATGGTCAAGCGGACCACCCGCGGGGCGTCTTCGATCAGCGCCTTGTTCACCTCGGGCAAGGGTTGGCCTTGCAGCGATTCTGAGCCTTTGAAGTAGCGGCGGATCGAGTCGCGCATTCCGGACTTAAGCAACACTGATCTGCCCCTTCTTCAACGCTTCCATCACCGAGGCTTTTGGACCATCAGCCAATATTTGCCCGCGATCGATCACCAGCAACCGATCGACCAACGACAACAACGAAGCCCGGTGCGTCACCAGCACCACGGTCTTGTTCTCTACAACGGCTTGCAGGCGTTGTTTCAAGCGTTCTTCACCGGTGTTATCCATGGCGCTGGTCGGTTCGTCGAGCAGCAGGATCGGCGGATTGAGCAGCAGAGCACGAGCCAGGGCCACGTTCTGACGCTGACCGCCGGAAAGGTTTTGCCCGCGTTCGCCGACTTGCAACTCGTAACCTTGCGGGTGCAAACGGGCGAACTCATGCACGCCGGCCAGTTCAGCGGCCTGCAGAACAAGTTCGTCTTCCATGTAGCGGGCGCCGGACACCAGGTTGTCGCGCAACGTACCGGCGAGTAATTGGATGTCCTGCGGTACATAGCCGATGTTGTGGCGCAATTCGCTGACATCGATCTGCCGGATATCCACGCCATCCACCAGCAACGCACCATCGTCCGGCTGATACAGGCCGACCAGCAGTTTGGCCAGCGAGCTCTTGCCCGAGCCGCTGCGGCCGATGATGCCGATCTTTTCACCCGGCTTGATGATCAGGTTGATGTTCTTCAGCGCCGGATTCTGCTGACCCGGGTAGGTGAAGTTCAACTGACGACACTCGATGCCACCCTGCAGGACTTTGCGGCTCAGCGGGCGCTCTTCGAAGTTGCGCTCTTGCGGCAGTTCCATCATCTGGTCGACCGAGGTCATGGTGACCCGCGCCTGCTGATAACGGGTCAGCAGACCGGACAACGACGCCAGCGGGCTGAGGGCCCGACCACTGAGCATGTAGCAGGCGATCAGGCCGCCCATGCTGAGGTTGCCGGCAATGATCTGATAAACCCCGAAGACGATCATGATCACCCCGGCCAGTTGCTGGATCAGCAGGGTGATGTTCATCGCCAGGCCGGAAAGCATCTTCACCCGCAGCTCAAGGCGGCTGAGGGTGCCGATAGTCTGCTCCCACTGGTACTGACGTTCGCTTTCAGCGTTGTTGACCTTCACCGCATCAAGCCCGGCGAGGGTTTCAATCAGGCTCGACTGACGCTCGGCCCCCAGCGCCATGGTTCGCTCCATGGTCGCCACCAGCGGCTTCTGCAAGGCGTAGCCGATCAGCAGGGCAATCGGGAACGCCAGCACCGGAATCCACACCAGGTGCCCGCCCAGCAGGGCGATCACCAGGAAAATCAGCAAGGTGAACGGCAGGTCGATCAAGCTGGTCAGGGTCAGCGAGGCGAGGAAGTCGCGCAGGCTCTGAAACTCGTGGATGTTCTGGGCGAAGCTGCCGACCCGCGCCGGACGGTACTTCATGGCCATGCCGACGATCCGCTCGAACAGCGTCGCGGAAATGATCAGGTCGGTTTTTTTGCCGGCCAGGTCCAGGCACAGACTACGCAGGCTTTTAAGGACCAAGTCGAACAGGTAAGCCCCGGTGATGCCGAGAGCCAGCACCCACAGGGTCGCTTCGGCCTGGTTCGGTACCACGCGGTCGTAGACGTTCATCACGAACAGCGGCGCGGCCATGGCGATGATGTTGATCAGGAAACTCGCGGCGATGGCGTCGGCATACAGCCAGCGCGAGCGCTTGAGGGTATCGCGGAACCAGGAGCGCGCACGCGGGATCAGCGTGCCGTGGTTCACATCGAATTTATGTTGAGGCTGGGCGAAAAATGCTTGCCCGGTGTAATCGTCAGCCAGCAGTTCGCGGCTGACGTGAACTTCACCGCCATCGCTTTCACTGAGCAGCAGACGCGCCTGGTCATCGCCGAGCCAGCCCAGCAGCACGGCACTGCGACCATCCTTGAGCAGCAACAGTGCCGGCATGGCAATCGCCGGAATTTGCGCCAGCTTGCGTTGCAGCACCCGCCCTTGCAGGCCGGCGCGGGCCGCCGCACGCGGGAGCAACTCGACACTCAGGCGCTGCTTGGGCAATGGCAGACCGGTGGTCAGCATCGCCGCGCTCGCCGGTTTCTGGTGCAGCGTGCAGAGGGCTAGCAGGCCGTCCAGTAACGGATCGTCGTGCAACGCGCGTGGATCATGACGGAGATGAACTCGACTGGCTTCTGATTCCACGCTTGGCACTCTTGGCTAACTAACTAGAAGGATCTGCTCAATTCATACCGGGCAGTTGGACCTTGGTCTTCACATCGTTCGACACGACGGAAGCCATGGGTGCAACTACACCCTGACTTTTGAGCAATTCGCCCATGGTCGCCTTGATTCGATATTGAGTAAATAACTGAATGTTTTTGATATCCGCCAGACGACGGGAAGCGGTAAACAGTTCGTTCTCGCTGTCGAGCAAGTCGAGCAAAGTACGTTGACCCAAACTGAACTGTTGCTGATACGCGGTGCGCACGGCACTGCTGCGATCAACATATTGCTGAGCGATCGGCACTTGGGCGTTGGCGTTGTTCAGGGCATTCCATGCCAGGCCCAACTCTTCGTTCAACACGCGCAAGGCGTTGTTGCGGATATCCAGCGCCTGGTTCGACAGATAGGACTTGGATTCCAGATCAGCTTTGTTGCTGCCGCCGGAATACAGGTTGAAGCGCATGCGCAGCATGGCCTGCCATTCATTGTTATGACCAACCGCACCATCCAGATTATTGTCGGCGGTGCGGCCCAGTTCGGCATCGAAACGTGGGTAGAACGTCGACTTGGCAGCATCGTACTGCTTCTCGGCCGCGGCAATATCGGACTCGGCGGAACGCAGTACCGGGCTGTTTTCGAGCATTTGCTGGCGGGCTTCATTCAGGTTCGCCGGCAGCAACGCAAGGAAGGGTGCCGGACGCTCCAGTTGATCGGGCATCTGACCCACGGCGCTGAGGAAGTTGGTCTCGGCGTCCGCAAGATTGGTCTGCTCAGTGATCAGGTTGTTGCGGGCCTGGGCCATACGCGCTTCGGCCTGATCGAGGTCGGCACCGCTGCCCACGCCACGTGAGGTGCGCAGTTTGATCTGGTCAAAAATCCGTTCGTGGCTCTTCAGGTTCTCTTCGGCCAAGCGCACGAACTCGCGACGGGTCAGCACGTCGAGGTAAACTTGGGCCACAGTCAGTGCCGTGCGCTCGGAAGTCCCCAGCAATGAATAGGCGCGGGAGTTGACGGTGGCTTGTTGACGCCCGACTTCGCTGGATGTCGCAAAACCGTCAAAAACCATCTGCTGCAAACGCACGCTCGACTCGCCGCGGTTCAAGGTTTCCCAATGATTGTTGCCGGCGCCAGCACGAGTGGTCGGGTTGTCAGTGCCTTCACGACCATACCCCCCTAGCAGATCGACCTTTGGCAAGTAGCCACCCTGGGCGGCTCTGAGCTGATAGTCCGCGGAAAGGCGACTGTTCACGCCAGCCTGGATTTCCGGGTGGACATCCAGTGCTTGTTGCATGGCTTGAGGCAGGGTTTGAGCTTGTACAAAACTGGCAGCAAGAACAAATGGTAGAGCCTTGAACAGGTGTGAGCGCATATAAGAATTTCCCTGGACTTCTTGTCTCAAATCACAGCAGATCGCAGTGCTGCGACGGAAAATGGCAACCGAAATGACCGTATGTCGGAAAGTTAAAAATCAGAACTGGGTCACACGCTGCCGGCAGGTCGTCACACAAATATCAATGTGACATTACCGGGGCGATTGTTTAGGATGGCACCCAGAAGGTCAATAGTTTGGCACAAAGTTAATCGCGAAAAAAACCAGCCAAATTATTGACGCGGTAGCGTCAAATTAATGCGCCCCACTTTGAAAGTACGTCCAGACTGAATTGGCAGACGGCCTCTTCAGGTCTATGGAAGCCTACTGAACGGAACACTTGGAGAGTCCTCAATGAGCAGTGTTGTTGCCATCGTCAAAAGCATTGTTGGTCAAGTTTTCGCGGTGTCCCCGGAAGGCATCAGACGTGTGCTGATTGAGGGTGACCGACTGTTCACGGGTGACCAGCTCGATACCGGTCCGACGGGCGCGGTGACGCTTGAACTGGCCGACGGTCGCACGTTGGACCTGGGCCGTGATACCCAGTGGAGCGGCAGCGCTCCGGACTCCAGCACTGACTTGGCACAAGCCACTGCGCAAGCCGCGCCTTCGGTAGCAGAACTGCAACAAGCCATCCTCGCGGGCGTCGACCCGACCACTGATATAGAAGCCGCCGCCGCAGGCCCGACTGCAACAGGCACGGGTGCTGCCGGCGGAGGCCACAGCTTCGTGGCACTGGACGAAACAGCTGCCCGCGTAGCCCCGACCATTGGTTTTCCGACCGCAGGCATTGGCGCAACCACTTCCGCCGTCGACGTCACTACCGGTGGCCAGAACACCAATAACGGCACCAACGTGCTGGTTGGCTCGACCCTGAGCCTCAGTGCTACATCGACCATCACCGAAGCCGGTGGTGTGCTGGTTTACACCGCAAACGTCACCCGGGCGCCGCTGACTGACCTGAGCATCACCCTGTCCAATGGCTCGGTCATCGTCATCCCGGCCGGCCAGGTCAGTGGTAGCGTCAATGTTCCGCTGGCACCGAATGACAGTGTCTACAACGACCCGCACCAGATCACCGTCAATGTCACCGGCACCACCGGTGGTGGCGGCCTGGTGCTGACCGTCGATCCGACGCCCGCCGTCACACAGGTCACTGACACGATTGATACCACCACCGTCACCCTGACGGCAGGCTCGACCATCACCGAAGGCGGTCAGATCACCTACACCGCAACCTTGACCAACCCGGCGCAAACGCCGGTCACCGTGACCCTGTCCAACGGCTCGACCATCACCATCGAAGCCGGCAAAACCACCGGTACGGTGAACGTCGACACCCCGGCGAACGATGTTTACAAAAACGGCAGCACGGTCAGCACCACCATCACCGGGGCTACCGGCGGCAACTTTGAAAACCTGGTGCCAAGCACCACGCCAGCCGTTACCACGATCACCGATTCGATCGACAACACCGGGCTGAGCCTGACGGCGACCGGTTCGGTCACCGAAGGCGGCCAGATCACCTACACCGCGACCCTGAGCAATCCGGCCGGCACGCCGATGAGCGTGACCCTGTCGAACGGCGCGGTGATCAACATCGAAGCCGGTAAAACCAGCGGTTCGGTGGTGGTTGATACCCCAGCCAATGACGTTTACAAAAACGGCAGCACCGTCAGCACCACCATCGAAAGCACCACGGGCGGCAACTTCGAACAGTTGACCCCAAGCACCACCCCAGCCGTGACGACGATCACCGACTCGATCGACAATACCGGCCTGAGCCTGACGGCGACCGGTTCGGTGGTTGAAGGCGGCCAGATCACCTACACCGCCACCCTGACCAACCCGGCCGGCACGCCGATGACTGTCACGCTGTCGAACGGCGCGGTGATCAACATCGAGGCCGGCAAAACCACCGGCAGCGTGGTGGTCGATACCCCGGCGAATGACGTTTACAAAAACGGCAGCACCGTCAGCACCACCATCGAGAGCACCACGGGCGGCAACTTCGAGCAGCTGACCCCGAGCACGACGCCGGCGGTCACCACCATCACCGACTCGATCGACAACACCGGGCTGACGCTCACTGCCGACAACACCATTACCGAAGGCGGACAGATCACCTACACCGCGACGCTGAGCAATCCGGCCGGCACGCCGATGACCGTCACGCTGTCGAACGGCGCGGTGATCAACATCGAAGCCGGCAAAACCACTGGTTCCGTGGTGGTCGACACCCCGGCCAACGACGTCTACAAAAACGGCAGCACCGTCAGCACCACCATCGAGAGCACCACGGGTGGCAATTTCGAGCAGTTGACCCCAAGCACCACCCCGGCCGTTACGACGATCACCGATTCGATCGATAACACCGGACTGACGCTCACTGCCGACAGCACCATTACCGAAGGTGGCCAGATCACTTACACCGCGACGCTGAGCAATCCAGCCGGCACCGCGATGAGCGTGACTCTGTCGAACGGCGCGGTGATCAACATCGAAGCCGGCAAAACCACTGGTTCCGTGGTGGTCGACACCCCGGCCAACGACGTA
>NZ_JBXAMS010000018.1:163509-163943 GCF_058800905.1 Pseudomonas sp. GW822-FHT04C11
AGCACCACGGGTGGCAATTTCGAGCAGTTGACCCCAAGCACCACCCCGGCCGTTACGACGATCACCGATTCGATCGACAACACCGGGCTGACGCTCACCGCCGACAACACCATTACCGAAGGCGGCCAGATCACCTACACCGCGACGCTGAGCAACCCGGCCGGCACGCCGATGACTGTCACGCTCAGCAATGGCGCCGTGATCAACATCGAAGCTGGTAAAACCACCGGCTCGGTGGTGGTCGATACCCCGGCCAATGACGTTTACAAAAACGGCAGCACCGTCAGCACCACCATCGAAAGCACCAGCGGCGGCAATTTCGAACAGCTGACCCCGAGCACCACCCCGGCGGTCACCACGATCACCGATTCGATCGATAACACCGGGCTGACGCTCACTGCCGACAACACCATTACCGAAGGTGGCCAGATCAC
>NZ_JBXAMS010000019.1:0-145931 GCF_058800905.1 Pseudomonas sp. GW822-FHT04C11
TTGAAATACAAAACGCCCGATGCGGTGCATCGGGCGTTGAAGTGAAACAGGTGTAAACCTATTTCAGGACTAGACACACTGTCCTCGATAGCAATAAAAAATAAATCTGAGAATCATCTGGCCGGCCTGGTTGCCGGTGGCGCCTATCCGTCGCCGGTGCCGTTCGCCCACGTCATCACTACCGGGTTTTCAGTGCATTGGCCAGGCGCAGCATGGCCGCTTCGATTTCATAAGCGGTCAACGACGAATAACCCAATAGCCAGCCTTGTTTCTTCTCCTCGCCGGCGTACAACCGGCTCAGGCCGGAAAGCTGTACGCCCGCGCTGGCCGCTTGGCGGATGGTTTTTTCCTCAGACCAGCCATCGTGCAGCAGGCAGGGAATTTGTAGTCCGCCGGGAGGGCGCAAGGCGGTAACGATACCGTCCAAATGCTTGCCGATTGCGTCAAGCATGACGCAACGACGCCCGGCATACAGCTTGCGCATGGCCCGGACATGGGCGTTGTAATGGCCGTCCTCCATGAAGCGCGCCAGGGTCAGTTGCAGGATTTGTGGCGTGTGGCCGTCCATCATGCTGCGCGCGTAGGTGAAGGCTTTGATCAACTCGTGGGGCAGTACCATATAGCCCATTCGCAACCCAGGGTAGAGGGTCTTGCTGAAGGTGCCGATGTAGAGCGTACGCTGGTACTTGTCCAGGCCCTGTACACAGGCAGTCGGCTGCCCGTCGTAGTGAAACTCGCTGTCGTAGTCATCTTCGATGACCCACTTGCCCTTCTGCGCTGCCCAGTTGATCAACTCAAGACGACGCTCCAGCGGCAAGGTCGCGCCGGTGGGGTATTGATGAGACGGCGTGACATAGACGCAATTGGCGCCGCTGCGGTCGGCGTACAGCAGGTCGGTGCGTATGCCCAGTTCATCGACATCGATGGGCAGAACCTTGGTCTCGGCGGTTTCAAAGGCCTTCTTGGCGCCATAGTAACCCGGGTTTTCCAGCAGGATCGGTTTGCCGACATCCACTAACAACTGCGCACACAGAAAAAGGGCCTGGCGAGTGCTGCTCAACACCATGATCTGGTCAGGGGAGCATTTGGCCCCGCGCTCGAGGTTCAAGTAGGTGGCAATCGCTTTGCGCAGCGGCTCGGCTCCTTGCGGGTCGCCATGCAACAGCACATTGGCGCGATAGTCCTTCATGACCTGGCGTTGCAGGCGCTCCCAGACATCGGTGGGGAAAGTGCGGGTTTCCGGCAGGCCGGTCGCAAATGCCTTGATCACCTGCTGATCGTTTACACCACCACTGTCGAAGATCATCCGCCCGCGCTGGCTCAAGCCCGCCCCTGGTACCGCCTGGCTGCTTTTGACCTCTTGCGCCTTGATGCGGCGGCGTGCCGCGCCTCGCAATTCGGTGCCCACCGTTTCGCAGACATAACTGCCGGCCCCCCCGCGCCGCACGATAAAACCGTCCCGGTGCAGTTGCACATAGGCGTTCTCCACGGTGTCACGGGCAATCCCGAGTGACTTGGCCAACACCCGAGTCGCAGGCAGCTTCAAACCGGGGTCAAGAGCGCCATTGAGGATCAGCTCACGCAGTGCGCGCTGAATCCGTTGGTGCAGATCCAGCAACTGAAACTCAGCATCGTTGAGGCGCATTTTCAGCGTTTCCAGCTCGAACGCTTTCGCCATGTGGTCTGCCTTACTTGAATAAATTGGCCTGCAAAGGCAGGCCAGTCTATCCGTAGAATTCACTCCTCACCACTGCCTTTGTGCGTGGTGAGCACGCGTGTTTCGAGCGATTTTGCACAGGGATTACTCAGCTATGGCCAGGTCACACAACTTCAGCGCAGGCCCGACGGCGTTGCCGATGGAAGTACTTACCCAGGCGCACGAGGAGTTTTTTGACTTCGCAGGCACGGGCATGTCCGTGATGGAGATCAGCCATCGCTGCGAAGTATTCATGGAGGTTGCCTACCAGACCGAACGCGACCTGCGGGACATCCTGCAGGTACCCAGCGAGTACAAGGTGCTCTTCCTGCAAGGAGGCGCCTCGCTGCAGTTTGCCCAGGTGCCGATGAACCTGTTGGGCAATAAACGCACGGCCGATTATCTGCATACCGGCCTCTGGTCAGGCAAAGCCATTGAAGCCGCCCGGCGCTACTGCGACGTTAGCATCGTCGCCAGCGGCAAAGAGTCTGGCTTTGATCGTATCCCCGACGTCTCGGACTGGAAGCTCAACCCGAACGCCGCCTACCTGCACTACACCGAGAACGAAACCGTACACGGCGTGCAATTCGTCGACGCGCCTGATGGCTTGGCGCCTTTGGTGTGCGATGCCTGTTCAAGTCTGCTTTCCAAGCCGATTGACGTGGCCAAACATGGCCTTGTGTATGCCGCAGCGCAAAAGAACATGGGAGTGGCCGGGCTGACAGTGGTCATCGTTGACCCGGCGTTGCTGGATGGCGCGCAGGCGTTCACCCCCGACATCCTCAATTACGCGCGCATCACCGACGCTCAGTCGATGCTCAACACCCCGGCGACCTTTCCTTGGTACCTCACCGGCCTGACGCTCAAATGGATTAAGCGCCGCGGCGGCCTCGAAGCCCTTCACCGGCTTAACCAGACCAAGGCCGAGTTGCTGTATCGCACCATCGACGACAGTGATGGGTTTTACCGCAACAGCGTGCGAGCGCCGTTTCGTTCGATCAATAACGTGCCGTTCGTGCTCGCCAATGCGGCGCTGGAAAAGACTTTTGTGCAACTGGCCGAACAGGCCGGGCTCAACGGGCTAAAGGGCCACGCCTCGGCCGGCGGGATACGAGCCAGCCTCTACAACGCGGTCACGCTAGAGGCAGTCGAGGCATTGACCGACTTCATGAAGGGTTTTGTCCGCGTGCACGGCTGAGGCAGGGATCGCTTCAGTCACAGCAGGCGGCCCGGTAAGTGGTCTGGTCCTCCACGAAAAAGTGCAGGGGCAAAACATGCCATTTCAGCGTTATAAATCCCCCCTCACCCGAGGCCAAACACCTCGTTTTGCAAGGAGCAAAGCAATCATGTCTTCTTCAGCATCCCCGACGGCCCTACGTCCAGGCGACCTTATACATCCGATTGTCGCCGGGCTGATTTCAGTCATCGTCAACTATGGCGGCACGTTCATCCTGGTCTTTCAGGCCGCCAAAGTCGCCGGGCTCAGCCCCGAGCTGACGGCATCGTGGGTATGGTCGGTGTCGATTGGCGTGGGTATTACCGGGCTGTTTCTTAGTTGGGTGAGCCGTGAGCCGATCATTACCGCCTGGTCGACACCCGCCGCAGCCTTTCTGGTCGTCGCGCTGTCCACCACGCCCTATGTCGAGGCAGTGGGTGCGTACATCATTTCGGCCGCCGCCTTCGTGCTGCTGGGTTTGTCCGGCTGCTTCGAAAAAGTCATCCGCCTGATTCCGCCGGGCGTGGCTGCGGGCCTGCTGGCCGGTATCCTGCTGCAGTTCGGTATCGGCGCGTTTGGTGGCATGAGTATTGATCCAGTGTTGGTCGGGTTGCTGACTGCCGCTTACGTTGTGTTCAAGCGCTTTACCGCACGCTACGCGGTGGTGGGCATTCTGGTGCTGGGGCTGGCGTTTCTTCTAACGCAGGGCCGTGTGGATCTTTCCGGGCTGGCGCTGCAATTCGCGGCACCGGTATTTACCCGGCCCGAATTCTCGATCAATGCGTTGCTCAGCGTGGCGCTGCCGCTATTTCTGATCACACTCACCGGCCAGTACATGCCGGGCATGCTGGTGCTGCGCAACGATGGCTTCAGCACCAGCGCCAACCCTATCCTGACTGTCACAGGGCTGGGCTCCTTGCTGATGGCACCCTTCGGTTCTCACGCCTTCAATGTCGCCGCCATCACGGCGGCCATCTGCACCGGCAAGGAAGCCTCGGAGGATCCGTCCAAGCGTTGGATCGCCGGGGTTGCCGCGGGCGTGTTCTACATCCTCGTCGGGATTTTCGGGGTGACCCTCGCCGCAGTGTTCATGGCCCTCCCGGCCACCTTCATTACGACGCTGGCCGGGCTGGCCCTGCTCGGCACTATCGGCGCCAGCCTGGCCAGCGCCATGGCTGACGTCAAATCCCGCGAAGCCTCGCTGATCACCTTTCTGGCGTCCGCCGCGAACATCACCTTGCTGGGAATCGGTGGGGCGTTCTGGGGGTTGCTGATCGGTCTGGCGGCCTACGCCTTACTCAATGGCCGCTTGCCGCGTCGCGAGGCGGTGGTCATTCCGGCGGCCGACGATGTTGTGCCGACCAAAGGAGCCACCCACTGATGTTCGATCAACTGGAAGAAACCACCACCCTGCACGAGCGCCATGGCCGTTACCCACAGGCCACCAGCGTCGAGGACTTTCGTCGCAACCTGGCAGCCGTGCAGCAGCGTATCGCCAACGCCTGTCAGCGGGTCGGACGTGATCCGGCGAGTGTGCGCCTGCTGCCGGTCAGCAAAACCTTTGACGAAGCTCATCTGCGTCTGGCCTACGCCGCCGGCTGCCGGCTACTGGGTGAGAACAAGGTGCAGGAAGCGCAGCGCAAATGGCAGGCCATGACCGATCTGGCCGACCTGCAATGGTCGGTCATCGGCCACCTGCAAACCAACAAGGCCAAGCAGGTGGCGCGTTTTGCCAGTGAATTTCAGGCGTTGGACAGCCTGCGAGTGGCCGAGGCTCTGGATCGTCGCCTGCAAATCGAGGGGCGCCAACTGGATGTGTTCGTCCAGGTCAATACCTCCGGCGAAGTCAGCAAATACGGCCTGGCGCCCGAAGCCGTCGCGGACTTCTTGTACGCCCTGCCGGCGTTCTCGGCGTTACGGGTGCGCGGGCTGATGACGCTGGCGCTGTTTTCGGCCGACGTTGCCCGTGTCCGCCCTTGCTTTGTACGGTTGCGCGAACTGCGCGAGCGCCTGCGCCAGCACGCCCCGGCGGGCGTCGGGCTAGAGGAACTGTCCATGGGCATGTCCGGCGATTTCGAAGTCGCCATTGAAGAGGGGGCGACCGTGGTGCGTGTCGGTCAGGCCATCTTCGGCGCACGAGCCATGCCTGACGCCTACTACTGGCCGACCGCGGATGTCCGTCCGGGAAGTGATGATTAGTCGCCGCTGACAACACCTAACATCTTGATTCACCCTTTACAGGAAGCCCTTCGATGTCCTCTGCCCCCTCGTACCTCATGCACAACTATGCCCGCCAGCCGGTCTCCTTCAGTCGAGGCCAAGGGGCATCTCTGTGGGACAAGCACGGGGTCGAATACCTGGATGCAATCGCCGGTGTGGCGGTGACCAGCCTTGGGCATGCCAACCCCGAGATTGCCGCCGCCATTGCCGAGCAAGCGGGCCAGTTACTGCACACCTCCAACATGTTTCACATCGAATGGCAGGAGCAATTGAGTGAGCGCTTGTGCGCCTTATCGGGCATGCAGCGCGCCTTTTTTTGCAACTCGGGGGCTGAAGCCAACGAAGCGGCGCTCAAGTTGGCCCGACTGCACGCCAACGCCAGGCACGTGGCACAGCCACAAGTGCTGGTGATGGAAAACAGCTTTCACGGCCGCACCCTGGCCACTCTCGCGGCTACTGGCAACCCGGCCGTACAGCGCGGATTTGAGCCCTTGATGCCAGGCTTTCTACGGGTGCCTTACGACAACATCGAGGAGATTCGCAAGGTGGCGGCGCAATCACCCGACATCGTCGCGGTATTGGTCGAGCCCGTGCAGGGTGAAGGCGGTGTGCATGCGGCGTCCGCCGGTTATCTACAGGCCCTGCGGCAACTGTGCGACGAACACGATTGGCTGATGATGGTCGATGAAGTGCAAACCGGGATGGGCCGCACCGGCACCTGGTTTGGCTACCAACACGCGGGGATAGTGCCGGATGTCATCACGCTGGCCAAGGCACTGGGCAATGGTTTTCCCGTTGGCGCATGCCTGGCACGAGGCAAGGCCGCCGAACTGTTTTCCCCGGGCCATCATGCCTCCACTTTCGGCGGCAACCCCCTCGCCTGCCGCGTGGGATGCACCGTACTCGACATCATGGAGCGCGATCGCATCCCGCAGCGCGCAGCCACATCTGGCCGTCGGCTGCTGGCCGCGCTGCAGGAGGCGCTGGGCAATCACAGCGAGGTCGTTTCCATTCGCGGCCTGGGCCTGATGGTCGGCATCGAACTGAACCGTCAGTGTGCCGAACTGGTCGGCCGGGCGCTGGACGAACAACGCCTGCTGATAACGGTGACTCGCGGCACCACCCTCCGACTGCTGCCACCGTTGATCTGCGAGGACTCGCAGATCGACGACATCGCAGCGCGTGTCTCTCGGCTCTTGTCATAAACCGGCTTACTTTCTCAACCAAGGACCCCCTTCATCATGTACGACTCAACGCTGACCCTTAAAGCATTCGACGCCGAGCTGTGTGAGGCGATTCATAACGAAGAACATCGTCAGGAAGACCACGTAGAACTGATCGCTTCCGAAAACTACGCCAGCCCTCTGGTCATGAAAATCCAGAGCACCGTGCTCACCAACAAATACGCCGAAGGCTACCCAGGCAAGCGCTACTACAGCGGCTGCGAGTATGTCGATGTGGCCGAGCGCCTGGCCATCGAGCGGGTAAAGACCCTGTTCAACTGCGACTACGCCAACGTGCAGCCGCATGCGGGTGCCCAGGCGAACGCGGCGGTATTCCTGGCATTGATCAATCCTGGTGACACAGTGATGGGCATGAACCTGGCCCAAGGTGGCCACCTGACCCACGGCAACCCTTCAAACTTCTCGGGCCGTCATTACAAGATCGTTCCTTATGGCCTTGACCCAAAGACGGGCTTTCTCGACTACGACGAGATGGATCGCATCGCCCTGGAAACTCGACCGAAGATGCTGATCGGTGGTTTTTCTGCCTACTCCCGGTACAAAGACTGGGCGCGCATGCGGGCCATTGCCGACAAGGTCGGGGCTATTTTCTGGGTCGACATGGCCCACGTCGCAGGTCTGGTCGCTGCCGGCGAATACCCGGACCCATTGCCGCACGCCCATGTGGTTACAAGCACCACTCACAAGACCCTGCGGGGCCCACGGGGTGGCTTGATTTTGTCCAAGGGGCAAGACGAAGCGTTCTACAAAAAGCTCGACTCTGCGGTATTCCCGGGTGTCCAGGGCGGGCCACTGATGCACCAGATCGCCGCCAAGGCCGTCGCCTTCAAGGAAGCACTGGCACCCGAGTTCAAAACCTATCAGACGCAAGTGGTGATCAACGCCCGGGCCATGGCGGCCGTGCTGCAACGGCGGGGTTACAAGATCGTCTCCGGTGGCACCGATAACCACATGATGCTAATCGACCTGTCCGACAGGCCTTACACCGGCAAGGAAGCTGATGCGGCCCTGAGCAACGCCTACATCACCGCCAACAAAAACTCGGTGCCCAACGACCCGCGCTCACCGTTCGTGACCTCTGGGTTGCGCATCGGTACCCCAGCCATCACCACCCGAGGTTTCGGCGTGTTCGAATGCGAACAACTGGCGGGCTGGTTGTGCGACGTACTGGACGCCCTGGAAAACGGCCACAGCGAGACGGTCGGGCACCACGTGCGCGAACAGGTGGTGGAGCTCTGCCGCCGTCATCCTGTCTATCGTTGATTCTTTTACCCCGAGCTATCGCCGCCAGGCTGATGTCATCGTTGGGTGAAAAACCGGGCGCGCGGCAAGGCGCCCGGACGACCGGGCGCACCCGCTACCAATCTGTTGAGTTACTAGCGGGATGCTGATGGCCGACATTGCAGTGCTTCGGCTACGTGACTGCGACCGAAAGCGTCTACGTGTTCCCGCCAACTCCTGATTCACCGACTGTCGATTACTCCAACAAATATATAAGGACTTCACAACCACCATGAACTATCCAGACTTCCTGCCGTTTACCAAACCCGCTATCGACGAAGCCACGATCGCAGCCGTCGGCGACGTCTTGCGCTCCGGCTGGATTACCAGTGGGCCCAAGGTCCAGTTATTCGAAGCGCAGCTCTCGGACTATTTCGGCGGACGCCCGGTACGGACGTTCAATTCCGGAACCTGCACCATGGAGATCGCCTTGCGCATCGCGGGAATCGGTGCTGGTGACGAAGTCATCACCACTCCGATCTCGTGGGTTGCAACGGCCAATGTGATCATTGAAGTGGGTGCGACCCCTGTGTTTGTCGACGTTGATCCAGTCACTCGCAATATCGATCTGGCTCAAGTCGAAGCGGCAATCACACCACGGACCAAGGCGATCATTCCGGTCTATCTGTCGGGTCTTCCGCTGGATATGGATCGTTTGTATGCGCTGGCGAAAAAACACAACCTGCGGGTGGTGGAGGATGCTGCCCAAGCGCTGGGCTCGTCCTGGAAAGGCGAGCGCATCGGGGCTTTTGGTGATTTTGTGTCCTTCAGCTTCCAAGCCAACAAGAACATCACCTCATCCGAAGGCGGTTGCTTGGTGCTGAATAATCTCGAAGAGGCACGTCTTGCCGAGAAACACCGGTTGCAGGGTGTCACTCGCAGCGGCTTCGATGGTCTGGATGTGGATGTCCTGGGCGGCAAATACAATATGACCGACATTGCCGCGACCATCGGCCTGGGCCAGTTCGCACATATCGAGGCGATCACTGCCCATCGTCGAGAGTTGGCTAAATACTACTTCGAGTGCCTTGGCAGTGATTTCGAAGCGAAATACGGTGCTCAACTACCGGTCGCCGATTTCGATAACAGCAACTGGCACATGTTTCAGCTAGTGCTGCCAGAGCGTCAGGACGGTAAGCCGGCCCGGGCCACGTTTATGGAGCAGATGCAAAAGCACGGGGTCGGCATCGGCTGTCACTACCCCTCGATCCACTTATTGAGCTTGTACCGCGCGCGCGGCTTCAAGGAAGGCATGTTCCCGATTGCAGAACGGGTTGGCCGTCTGATCGTTTCGCTGCCGATGTTCAATGCCATGACAACAAGGGACGTCGAACGCTCGGTGGAAGCAGTGAAAGCAGTACTGCAACCTTGCTGTTAGGGCTCTGCTGGCCGCAGATAGGGCTCGATAAAGCCGCAGCCAAGGATCTCGTTCAGGCGTTGCGCATCGTTCATTCGGCGAAACAGTCCAATAGTCTTCCACGGCGCGTGACCATCGACATTGGGCGCTCCCAATCCCGCCAACAGGTCGGCGATCAGTATTGATCGGGTCTCGAAAGAGATGCGTGTCAGCCCGGTGCTATTGCCGACGCCCGCATGGGCATGAGCCCCGGAAAAAGCGATCAGGCTCCCCGGAGCGATTTCGACGGCAATCCCCTCCTGCGGGTCGATCGCTTCCAGCAGATGCGGAATGGCTTCGTCGGCATCCACGGCATTGCGGCCGTCTCGATGGGATCGCTGCAAAATGGCGCGCATATCGAAATCTGCGCTCGAATTACCCAGCGGTCGCTGCCAGAGACCTGGATAC
Source organism: Pseudomonas sp. GW822-FHT04C11 (assembly GCF_058800905.1). NCBI lineage: Bacteria > Pseudomonadati > Pseudomonadota > Gammaproteobacteria > Pseudomonadales > Pseudomonadaceae > Pseudomonas > Pseudomonas sp. GW822-FHT04C11. The sequence continues at coordinate 9,462 of NZ_JBXAMS010000019.1, forward strand.
AAGGCGACGGTACGCCCTGCCGCGATGGGATAGATGGGCGCCCACCAATTGGTTTGTGCATAGATATTCGACCCCCAGGTATCGCGGTGAAACGCGATGGTGGCCGTCGTGCGGGCACGCGGCGTCGACTGTTCTGGCTCGCAATGCGGCTGAAAACGCAAATGCAGGCGATCGCACGCCAGGGTATCGGGGGCGATGCCAAGGCTTTGCACGACGTCCTGCCAGCGCTGCTGGACCTCAGCCGAGCCTGCGAAGTCGTTCTGAATTTTCGCAAAGCGCTCAATCTGCTCAGGGTGGCTCAAATGGCGATGGATCAGTTGCGGCGACCAGGGATGCAGCGCGTCTTCGAGGAGCGCACGCGTATATTCCACCAGCGCCGTCATGGGCTGCAGGTCAGTGAAGCGAATGATCTCGCCAGCATAGATCCGGTCATGCAATTGGCGAGCGGTGCTCGGTATGGCAAGCGAGCTGTACATGACTGGAAGTCCCCTGAAGGTGCGCCCCTGACTTTAGATCCACGCCGATTGTGGCGAAAGTGGCAGGTGAGGCGAAAAAGCGCGGATCAGGTCCTGGGGACGTGAGCAACAGGCGACCTTCAAGCCATGAATGGGGCGCTTATGGCAGTTCTCAGCGGGCAGTTAACGGCCAGGAACCAACGCACGACTCCAACAATAAATTCCCCCCGTTGCTCGTGAAACTTGTGTTGAGGCCCACAGTCTTAGCCCAGCCTTGGAATCCATCTGCAAGCCAATACAGCAAAACGCTCTGCGGTCATTCCTCTGCCCACTATCGCCATTACCGTCGTCATCCCATCAGAGCTGCCCGCCTCATGCGCCAGACCGTTCGCTCCTCCTGCATTTTCTCGCTCTGCCTTATTCCTTTGCTCCCCCTGTTCGCCAGTCCCGCCCATGCCGGCGGGGAAAGGCAACTGGTGGAGGACATCAACGACTACCGCGCCCAACCGCAGCGCTGCGCGGGGCGCACGGTCCGAGCCTTGACGCCGCTGGCGCTGAAGTCGAACCTGGCCTTGCCGATCGGCTATGGCGGCGTTACGCGGGAGACGTTGAAGGATTCCGGCTATCAGGCGGTGTCTGTGCGGACTATCCGTCTGGTCGACGCAGAAGATGCCGAGGAGGCCTTTGACATGCTCGAGAGCCGCTACTGTGGGGCCCTGCTCGATACCCAGTTCACCGATATTGGCGTGTATCGCGACGAGAGCGAATGGCAGGTGGTGCTGGCGCGGCCCTTGCTCGATAGGCATCTGGACGACCCGCGAGCGGCGGGCAAGACGTTGCTGGCAGAAGTCAACGCGGCACGGGCGAAACCGCGCCTGTGTGGTCGTCAGCGCTTCGCCGCTGCACCGCCGCTGACCTGGAATGCCGCCCTGGGGACAGCGGCGCAGGGGCACAGCCGGGCGATGGCCAACGACAATTACTTCGCGCACCAGGACCCCAACGGTGATATGCCGTGGGACCGAGCGAAGGCCGCCGGCTACGGTGGCCGGCAGATCGGAGAGAACATCGCCGCCGGGCAGCGTTCACCGGACAAGGCTATGGAAGGCTGGCTGGCCAGCCCCGGGCATTGCGCCATCCTGATGAACCCGATGTTTACCCAGGTTGGCGCGGCCTATTCCGCGAACTCGCGTAGCGACAACGGCATCTATTGGACGATGCTATTCGGCGCGAAATGAGCAAATCAATGAAAAGGGGACAGAATGCGTCGAGGCTGATGACAGATAAATAAGTCTGCCCCATTTTCATTTTTTAGATCCGCCACCGCTCAAGCAAGCGCCATCAGCCTGTTTACCCGCCTCACCAACCGCCAGTGGACGATCAAAGCTCCCCCCAGCGAACCAAGTTCGTTGGGCAGCAACGAAACAATCTGCGCGGTACACCACCCCAACCCTGAGAACAGGCCAAAGCTTTTGAACGAGCCCAGCGCTTTGTTATGCCTGGCTTCACGCCGTAGCGATCGGGCCACGTGAACGACAATGAAAAAGTCTTCAATGAAGTTGTAAGGCAGCAGAAACATCAGCCATACACTTCGAGGCGATGCCACCCTGGATGGAGGGTTGACCAATGTCAGCGAACGCTGAAGGTCGCGGCAATAAATGAATACGGCGCGCAGGCCACGGGGATGGTCAGCAGAATCTTGAAGACGACGAGCAACATCGGCGAACCCCGAAATCAATAACAGTCGTCATTATGCCGCAGCGGATTTTGCCTTGAATGCGGTCACGGGTCGCAGGCGAGCTCCTACAACACCCTCCCCTATCAGCCAACGCTTTGCACCTGCTGAGGGAAGATAGTTGCCAAGCTAATCCCCAAGCTGAAATTGCTGAAAATCCACACGCCTGACATAAATCCAGAAGTCATGCCTTGGCTCATACTGCTCCATGCAAACGCTATGGTCCTGGCACAGTTCATCTTCGTCGATCTGGGTGCGATCCCAATCGAAGTCAGGGTTCTTGGAAATGGCGTAGCTAGGATAAGGTTGGTCGAGATCGAAGTGGATCGAGTACACGAACAACGGGGACTCCCACGGCATGTGGGTTTCGCATAGCCGCATCAGTTCGGGCATCTGTGCTTTACAGTGCTGTTCGGCAAACTTCAGTGCCTGGGGCAAGTCATCCCACGCTGCCTTGACCACGCGTTGCACGGCGGCAAGCCTGGCGCGAGGTGGCTCGTCATCGTAGTGTTCGACGTAAATCAAACGGCTGCCGAACTGGAACTCGCATTGCCAGAAACCCGAGGGAGTACGCCAGTGGCCAAGCATGGATTCGGTTAGTAGATTGATGTCCATATCGGTACTACACAGATGTGAAGGTGCTCAGGCTACCCTTACAAGCACCATCCTGGAAATGCCGTAGGCGCTTGGGCTATTTGTCCAACATCCACGGGATCTGACAGGCAGCATTGGGTCGTTTTCTGCCTCTCGCGACGGGCAGAAAACGGCCAAAAGTGGACGGTAGACACGGTGATGGCAAATGAGTAGTGTCACGGATGCTGTTTTCGAATCTAGAGGGCAGCAGGGCTTGCCCTCATCCATGTCACCTAATAGTAGTTATACGCTTGCAAGGAATCGCAATGATCACCGTCTATGGAATTGACTACAATTTAAATGCCAAAAAAGCACAGATGTCCGATGTGCTACATAATTGCATGACTACTGTTCTTGGGTTACCCGAAGACAAGCGTGCTCACCGTTTCGTCCCGCTAGATAAAACTAATTTTTATTACCCCGGCGGTAGATCTGAAAAATACACAGTAATCGAAATAAGCATGATTTCTGGGCGAACGGAAGAAACTAAAAAGAAGCTCATAAAGCAAATATTTACAGCCTTTGAGCGAGACTTGGCTATAAATCCGGTTGACGTTGAAATCACAATATTTGAGCAGCCAAGTCATTGCTGGGGATTCCGAGGGATCACAGGCGATGAGGCAACCTTGAGTTACAGGGTTAACGTATAACAAAAGCTTCAAGCCGTTCGCTTCGCTCTCTGGGACCGCGTACCGCGGCTCCTTAACCTAAACGTTAGGCAGTCATGAATATTGTAAGCGTCCAGCAACACGCCTTCTTGAGGCCATCGCTTAATGATCAATTGCACTGACTTGACCACCCGTTCGCATTTAACTAACCCAGCGTTTGCATCGGACTTCAACGCTCAGTAAACAGCACCGGCAGAGGACGACCCTTTGCCGTCGGTCATGCTTCCCGGAAGCTGTCGTTCAACGCCGAGCTAACAGGCCGCAACCTATGCCGCGCAGCGGCAGTCTTCGGTTGCGGTCCGGGTTGAGGGAAGGGTTAGACCTCAGTTGGCCGCGCATGATGATTTGGACTTTGGCTTACGCCTCCGTCGCCGACGGCCAGCCGATCCGTGCCGCACTACGAAGATTGGACTGAACGACTAAGCGATGAAACGGGGCAATGAGAAAAATATAGAGACGACCTAAGCGATTGTGGCAATGAACAACGGTCGACAGAGTCAAGTGACGTTTAGCTCCCGGCGACGACTGACCGGAACATAGAACAGAGAGCCTGAAGTCCAGGTGCTTGTCGTCTTCTCCAAGAACGACTTCAGTTGGACTTGTGCTGTAGACCTTAAAGATGCCGAGTCGGCCCGCTCCGCTCTCCGCATCCAGTGATGCGAGATGCTTAGCTGTCTTGAGGCCGAAACCGGCTACGAGCGCGTCTCGAACCGTCAAGAGGCTGCTGACCCAAGGCGCTTGGTGAGCGAAGATGAACCTCGCCAACAATTCGGGATTGGTTGACGCTCCGGTGGGAAGCTCGATCGAGTAAGCGTCGGCGAGATTCATCGATGCGTAGGCTTTAGCAATCGCCGACTCCGGAGGAAGCGACACAGATGTTGCGTGATGGTGTTCGGTTGACATGTATGCGGCCTATGGTTCGTTTCTGAGGTCTAAAATTTCAACCACATGATCTGGCATCTCCTGCGGGAGCATTTGCCTAGCACTGTCATTGGCATTTTCTTGGCTATCCGCCCGTATCGGCCTTGTGTCTTCGGACCAGGACTCGCTATCGAGCGACGACTTGAGGCGATATCTGTACTTCACGAAAAAGAACCTCAGTGCTGTCATTTTTTGGCCCTGGATGAGGTTCGAGTACGAATCACAGGAAGCGTAGCATTGAATAGCCCTTGGCTTAGTAGACGCAACCGAACGCCCCACTGATCTCCGACGCTTGTTGGTACTCGCCGGCTGCTTCAGGCCGTTTACGGTACTTCGCGGCAGGCAGAAATCGGCCAGAAGCAGTCACTGGAAACCCATCAGCGAATTCGTAATGAGCTTCCCATTGCCCGCTCTACCTTGTTAGAGCAGGCGGGTACGGGATGAGTGACTGCAAAACTCTACTCTGCCAACCTTAACCGCAACCGGCTTCGATGGGATAAGCCTGCTTGCAAGGCAAATGCAACTATCACGGTAGATGGCGCGGAAAAGCTGCTCAGTCCGCCGCCGGAAAACATCAACGCAAGACCTAACGCGGTGGCGCCAAACCAGGCCGTCAAGCCCACAGGGTTAAACGCGACTACCCGTTCGAGCGCTGCGACGTCACTACGTCCGTAGACAATCTGCGCCAACGCCACACCCACCCAGGCCACCACGAAAATTCCCTGATAGGCCAACGCCTTGAGGATGTAGGCAAACACGTCCGCGAGCATCAAGCCGTAGACGATCACCCCCACCGCCACTGCCCACATCAGGTACGAACCGCGAAGGCCAAATCGACCAAAGAACGCCTGCATGTTCAGGGTCGCCAAGTAATAGTTGGCGGTGTTGATCCGGGTTTGCGTGGCCCAGACAAACAGCAATCCCCACAGGCCCATCAACTGCAAAATCGCCATCACCACCGAGACTTCGTTCAGCGCGCCTTCGTGGGGAATGCTGCTGACCAGGTAAATACCCGCCGCGCCGTTGAGCAGAAACGTCACCGCGTAGAACGGCATGCCGAAGTTCCAGCGACCGTGGTACTCGGCGTCTTCAGGCTTGCCGAAACGCGCATAGTCGAAGGTGAACAGCATCAACACCCAGACCCCCATGTAGGCGACAAAACAATCCCACCAGCCGAATGCACTAGGCGTTGCCGGGCCGAAATCCAGCCATTGCGGCTGGTAGCCATAACGGCTGATCGATAGCCCCACCGCCACCAGCAAACCACCGAGGTACACCGGCAGCAACACGCCGTTGAGCTTGTCCAGCCAGTGCTGCACGCTGCCCAGGATCATCGGCACGCTGTAGAGCACCACCGCCAATGCCGCCAGCGGATAGACCAGTTCCGGGTACAGGTGATTGAGCGCGACGGCGATCACCGAACCTTCGAACACCGCGTAATAGATTGCGGTCGAGAAGAAAATCAACGTCGCCAGGCACGCCCCGGTGCTGCCGAACAACAGCCGTGAAAACAACGCCACCGACAAACCGCTGCGAATCGCAAAGCGGCTGAGCACGCTGTTGACCAGTCCATAGCTGATCACCGACAGGACCATGCCGATCAGCGCATTGCGCGCACCGAACGACAACGCCAATGAAGCACCCACCACGATGTAAAACATCGCACTGCACACGGCCCACCAGGCCATGGTCAGGGACAGTCGACCCATGCGCGCTTCGGTGGGAACAGGATGATGCGCCGGGTCTTGCCCGGTTTGACTCGATTGCGATAAAGCAGCCATATGCGTGAACTCCAAAACCAGTCAAAGGTTGAAGCGCGGGCAGCCGTCACCGCATCGAAGTGCGGCGTTGGCGTACCGTTTGGCATGGCCCGCGCTAGACGGCGGGCAGAATCAGGAAGGGAACAGCTTGCTCAGGCAGCTGAGTTTTTTCTTATAGGAACGTCGCGCTTCCAGCGCCTCTTCGAGGGTTACCGCGACAAAGCGGGCCTTCTGGTTGGGTTGCATCTGGCCGATCAAATCGAGGTCGGCGCTGATCACCGTGCCAATCATCGCGTAGCCGCCACCGGACACCGCATCACGGTGCAGCACGATGGGTTCGAGCCCGGCGGGCACCTGGATCGAGCCGATCGGGTAGCAACTGTCGACGATGTTCGACGGATCGGAACCGGCGCCGAACGGCTGCTCCCGGGGCTGAAAGCTCAGCGCGCTGCCGCCCTTGAAGCGATAGCCGATGCGGTCGGCTTCCGAACCGACCGTCCACGGCTCGGCGAAAAAGCTCTTCGCAGCCGATTCGGTCAAGCGGTGGTAGTACAAACCGGGCACCACCCGCAGGGTGATTTCGCCACCCAATGATTGCCGTAACGCCATGGGCAAACTGGCCCCGGCGCGGCTCTTGCCACTGGCGATGCCCACCGGCAATTCGTCGCCTGCAATCAGGCGTCGCCCCTGAAAACCGCCGAGCGCGCCCAGCGCATAGGTGGAGCGACTGCCGAGCACCACCGGCACATCAATGCCGCCGGCCACCGCCACATAAGCGCGGGCACCAGCCTTGGGAAAGTCAAAGCGCAGCACTTGCCCGGCCTTCACGGTGAACGCGGTGTCGTGGTGCATTTCCACGCCATCGACCCGTGGCGTCATGTGCGCGCCGCTGACCGCCACCAATGCATCCTGCTGAAACTCCAACTCAGGCCCGAGCAGCGTGCATTCCAGCGCCGCCAAACCTGCTGGGTTGCCGACCAATTGATTGGCCGCGCTCAAAGCGTATTGATCAAGCGCGCCGGACGGCGGAATGCCCAAGTGGTAATACCCTTCGCGGCCCAGGTCTTGTACCGAAGTGGCGAGGCCGGGTTTGAGGACCTTGATCATGCCAATACCTCCTGCAACGACTTGGGATAGCCAACGGGATCGGCAAGGAACGCGTCCAGCGAAAACTCCACCGGCCGAATCCGCAGATCAAAGCAACCGGCTTCCACTTCGGCCACCGCGCGGTCGTAGGCTTCACGGTCCATCGGTTTGAACTGCACGATGTCGCCTGGACGGAAAAACACCATGTGTTCTTTCAGGTACGCAAGGTTCTGTTGCGGGTCGTAGATCGGCGCAGGCGTGACGCCAAACATCTGATAGCCGCCGGCGCCGCGCACTGAGTAAATGCAACCAAAGCAACCGCCGTGACCGAGGGTCAATTTCGGTGTGTCGGTGCGCGGACGCAGGTATTTTGGCACCTGCAACTGACGCTCGCGCTCGACCATCTGGAACATGAATGGCAACCCGGCAACGAAGCCGACCATCGAGACAAACCACGGCGCGCCACTGTGAGCCGCGATGAATGCATCGACGTCGGCCAGACCGTTGATTCGTGCGGCGTATTCCAGGTCCGTGGCGCTCGGGTCTTGATGGCGGTCGCGAAAACGCATCAGGGTTTCGTGAGTCCAGGGGTCGTTGTAGAGCACGGGAATCTCGATGATCCGCGTGTGCAACGTGCGCTCGGCGACGGCCCCGGCTTCGGCGATTTTTACCGCTTCGAGCAAGGTATGAGGGGCGATGCGATCCGGGTCGAAACGAATCTGGAATGACGCGTTGGCCAGGCAGATATCGAGCACGCCATCCAGCGCCAGCCGTTCCACGGCGCGGGTGACGGCCAGGCCTTTGAAGAACGCGTCCAGGGACATGCTGTCGCTGACTTCGGCAAACAAATGCTCATCGGCGCCAAAGCTGTAGCGGATGGGAGTACTCATGCTTCACCTCCGCTGCGGCGTTCGGCCAGCCAGGTTTCCAGGGTGCCGGTGTGAAAGTCGGCGCTGTGCAGCCACGGTTGTTCCAGCAATTCACCGTGCAACGCCAAGGTGTTGGCCATGCCGGTGAGCGTGGTGTGCGCCACCGCCATTCGCGCTAGGGCCAGGGCTTCGGCGCGATCCGCACCGTGAACAATCAGTTTGGCTAGCAGCGAGTCATAGTACGGCGGCACGCGGTAGCCTTGATACAGATGCGTATCAACGCGAATGCCCTCGCCGTTCGGCCAGATCAGTTCCTCGACCAGGCCTGGACTCGGGAAGAAATCCCGCGCCGGGTCTTCAGCGTTCAGGCGCATTTGCAGGGCGGCGCCGTTGAGTCGGATGTCGCTTTGCTTGAAGCCCAGCGGCTCGCCGCCAGCGATGCGCAACATGGCTTGGACTAGGTCGATGCCCGTGATCAGTTCGCTGACTGGGTGCTCTACCTGAATCCGCGTATTCATCTCGATAAAGAAGAACTCACCGGTAGCATCGTCATACAGGTATTCCAGGGTGCCGGCGCCCTTGTAGCCCAGGGATTCGGTCAGGCGCACGGCGCTGGCGCACAGCGTTTCCCGTTGCTGCTGGCTAAGGACTGGCGACGGCGCTTCTTCGAAGATTTTCTGCCGGCGCCGTTGCAGCGAACACTCGCGCTCAAACAAATGCACGGCGTGCTGACCGTCGCCCAGCACCTGCACTTCAATATGCCGGGCCCGGCTGATAAACCGCTCCAGGTACACCGCGCCATTGCCAAATGCTGCTTGGGCTTCGCGCTGGGAACGGGGGAATTCTTCGCTCAGTTGCTCGGCGTTTTCCGCCAGCCGAATACCGCGCCCGCCGCCCCCGGCCGAAGCTTTGATCAACAACGGGAAGCCAACGGATTCAGCAGCCTTGAGCGCCGACTCGACGTCGAACAGTTCACCCGGCGAACCCGGCACCACCGGCACGCCAGCGGCTTGTGCGGTACGCCGTGCCTCGGCTTTATCGCCCATGCGCCGGATCGTCTCCGCGCTCGGGCCGACGAAAATGGCGCCGGCAGCCACCACCGCTTCGGCGAAATCGGCGTTCTCAGACAGAAAGCCGTAACCGGGATGCACCGCGTTGGCGCCCGTGGCTTTCAAGGCGCCGAGCAAGGCCTCGACGTTCAGGTAACTTTTGTCGGCACGGGCCGGGCCAAGAATGTGCACCTCATCGGCCATGCGCGCGGCCTGGGAATCGACGTCCGCCTCGCTGCACGCAGCAACGGTGGGAATGCCCAGTTCTTTGGCGGCGCGGATAATCCGCACGGCGATCTCGCCACGGTTGGCGACCAGCAGTTTATGAATGGCTTGGGTCATGATCGCACCCTCACTCGTCGTCGAGTGTTGCGACGACTTGACCCGGCTCCACCGGATCACCGTCTTCTACCAAAAAGGCACTGAGGCGACCGGCCGTCCCGGCGGTCAGTTCGGAGAATTGCTTCATGACCTCGATCAGGCCAATTACCGTGTCGGCGCTGACCCCCGCGCCGACCTCTACGAAGTTCGCCGATTCCGGGGTGGCTTTGCGGTAGAAGGTCCCCGGCAACGGGGTGATTACAGTGTGTTCGGCCATGTCTGTTCCTCTTGGAATAGTTGTAGAAAGGCAGGCAAAAAGTGAATCGGTGGGCAAACCCTGGCGTCTCTGTGCCAGGTGCTTTCGTTTCTCAGCGCGGTGGTCGGACCTCTATGCCCGCGCCATCAAGTGCATAACGCGTGGCTTCGACCAACGCCAGGGCACCCGGCGTGTCGCTGTGCAAACAGATGGAATCGAATTCAATCGCCAGGTCTTCGCCCTCGACGGTGCGCACCACGCCTTGTTGGCAAGCACGCAGCACTCGCTCGGCGACGTGGACCGGGTCGTAAGCCCGCACGTTGCGGGTAAAGACGATGGAGCCGGTGAGGTCGTACTCTCGGTCGGCGTAGAACTCGCGGATCACCGGTTGGCCAAGTTCCGTGGCAACCCGCCAGATCACCGAATCGGGCATGCAATACAGAAGCAACTCCGGTTCCAGACGTTGGAGGTTCTCCACCAGCAAACGGGCGGCCTCTTCGTCTCGGGCCAGGTGCATGTAGAGCGCGCCGTGGGGTTTGATGTGTTGCAGGGCCACGCCTTGAACCCGGGCGAGTTCACGCAAGGCGCCCAACTGATAGAGCATGTCGTCGACCAGTTCCTGGGCCGGCGCATTAATGTGCCGACGGCCAAAACCAACCAAGTCGCGAAACCCCGGATGCGCGCCGATGGCCACGCCCAGGCACTTGGCCTGTTCGACGGTGCGACGCATGGTGCTGGGGTCGCCGGCATGAAAACCGGTGGCGATGTTGGCCGAACTGATAAAGCCCATCAGCTCATTGTCGACGCCATCGCCGATGGTCCAGGGACCAAAGCCTTCGCCCATGTCCGAGTTGAAATCTACTGCCTGCATGACACTTGCTCCCGACGCTTGTGACTTCATGCAGGCCAAGTTAGATTCCTGTTAACCCCTTGGGAAGATCTATTATCAGATGGGGTATCTTCTGTAAAACAGATACCTCGTCGCCCGGAGTGCTCATGTCCCTGACCCTGCGCCAAGTCCGTTATTTCGTCGCCACCGCCGAGATCGGGCAAATCTCTCAAGCCGCGATTCATTTGAATATTTCCCAGTCGGCGGTGACCATGGCGATCAAGGAACTGGAAAGCATCCTCGGCACGCTGTTGTTCCAGCGTTCGGCCCAGGGTATGAGCCTGACCGACGCCGGGCGGCACTTTTTGAATAGGGCCTACGTGATTTTGCGCAGCGTCGATGACGCGTTGAACAGCCCGTTGCCGGACATCCGCGCCAGTGGTGTATTGCGTTTAGCGGCGAGTTACACGGTGATCGGTTACTTCCTGCCGCATCACCTGCAACGGCTTGAACACTGGCATCCGGACGTGGCCATCGAAGTCCACGAACAAGAACGGACGGCCATCGAGCAGGGTCTGCTGGAAGGTCGATTCGACATGGCAGTGGTGCTCACCGCGAACCTCACCCACCCGGATATCGTCTCGGAGATTCTCTTCAACTCCGAGCGCCGATTATGGCTGCCCAGCCGCCATCCCCTGTGCGAGCGTTCGGCAGTCAGCCTCGCCGACGTTGCGAAGGAACCTTACATTCTGCTGACCGTCGACGAAGCCGAACAAAGTGCCATGCGCTACTGGGAACACGCGCGACAGCAGCCAAACGTGCGGGTTCGCACCAGTTCAGTCGAAGCGGTGCGCAGCATGGTCGCCAATGGCAGCGGCGTGGCAATCCTCTCGGACTTGGTGCACCGCCCCTGGTCACTGGAAGGAAAACGCATCGAAACCCTGACAGTCACCGACAAGGTGACGCCGATGAGTGTCGGACTGGCGTGGCATCGCGAGCGCGAATTCAGCCCGGCGATGCAGGCGTTTCGTAACTATTTCCACGATGCATTTTTGGCGCCGCAACAGCTGTCTGCGCGACGCTGAAAACAGTGAAAACCATGCCCTCCTCTTGTGGATTTACGATGAGCGCTTTAGGCCATTTCCGGTCTGTTGTGACGGGAAGATTTTGGCCGTTTTCTGCCGTCACGAATGACCGTTTTGGGTCGGATGCAGCCCTTCACGACAGGCAGTTATCGGCCAGAAGCGGCCGTTCATGGATGAACGCTTCCGACCCAAAACTGACGGTGGCGGTAAGTAGTTCAGACAGTCACCGCTCCCCCACCTATAGATGATAATGTTGCATCACACGTAGGATACATAGGACTTGCCCTGATGGCTAAACCTCCAATCACTGTAATCGCTCCCAAGCTAGAACTGAGGCCTCAGGGAATTGAGCCGTGTATTGGGAGGCTGAGAGAAAGGATAGAACAACCCGCAATGAAAACTATAGATGAGGCTGAAGCCAAAAGAATTGTAAGATGTGGCCTCGAAAGCTGGATCGGCACACTGGATGATTTTAAAAAAATGGTCAGTGAGATGTACTGCGCTGCACACGGCGTTAACACTATTGAAAAAAGAGAGCAATTTATTGGGAAGTTCCTTGGCAGACACAAGCCAAGGATATATGCTAAAAAAATAAAGATTGGATTAAGCCATGACTTTGCTATTGGGCATTATACTAAAAACGAGGATGACATAAGCTTTTCAAAGTCTAAAAAAAAGAAAATCACCGAGACCAATCGACTGATGTCTCAGCACTTGTACAGGCTGAGCAACAAAAGCACTTATATTTTTGTCGTCAAAGATGGATCTAAGCCAGTAACCACTGAATTGATATTACAAATATTTACGACCAGAGGAAATAATAAGAAAGATCTTTTCTCATCTCATTCCGTTGGCGTGATCAAAAAACATTGTTTGGAGCGCCTCGTTCAGCGGCTTGGTCTGGAAAGTATTAACGGTGCCATTGAGGAGATACTGCCTGCTGTGACTTGGCTTGAGGGGTCTGGGAGTGAGCTTGCTGGCAGGGCTGGCGGTTATGGTGACAAAGGAATGAAGAGGCACGTCCCCACGCCTAATGGGGCTCTTCTCCTTCACACCGGTAGCTCCGAGATGGGATTGGACAAGCCTGTTCAAGAATGCTCTTTGATAACCTGGATACACAGACGCCAGTTTAAACGCAATCAAGAAGTAACGGTGAGAGACTTTAAATACGCGACCACCGTTAACTACCAGCTCTCAAGCCAAAAGTTATCGGAAACGCTGTCAGAGCTTGAGGAAGCGATCTCATCTTTTCAAGCTAGTGACCCACGAGGTGAAACTCTTGTAACTCTGCATGGAGAACGGTACTCTGCGGATGATTTTTTGTTATCCCTAAAGCAGGGAAAATTTTTGGACTTTCTCATCAGCTTTGAAAAGGATACTCCCATCTGTTAAAGGGTATAGTTGCCAAGTTGTCTGAAAAGGCAGATCAGACATCCGCTGAATGCTGAACGGACAAGGGTTAACGTTTGAGTTCGTCGGCTGCCTGCGGCAGCCTGCTGGAACGAAGAGTTGGCCCATCATTGCCTACTGGATAGGGAGTACCGTCTGGAAATTTACACCGAACGACCTCAGAGAACGCCTTCTTGTGCCATACCAAGCGGCGGGCTAGCAAAGGATTGCCATTCATCCGTTCTGGACTTGCCGTTCCCTGCTTGAATAGTCTCAGATGCATCCGGTAGGCGAACATCTCATCGATTTTTGGATGTGAGCAGAGCTTGTAGTGTTCATAGAAGACGAAGTAGGCCGGGTTTTCTGGGGAGATTTTCTGAATTTGCAGTGCGAACTCGCTGTCGGTGTAGCTTTTGTCCTTCCCGCGCTTCATCAAGTATGTGTCGGAGTATTTTTCGGTGCCATGCCACCCGCGCTTGAACCGGACGTGAATTCCATCCTGTCTTGTGCACTCACCAATTTTGATGAACGGTCGCGTATCGTTCTTGAAACGATAGAAGTACAGCCCTACTGCTGAAGAGACTCCCGCAGTCTTAAGACCAGCCAACACTACGTTATTGGTCTTTGACAGAACATCAACAGGTTCGGTGAGCAGCACACATACAACGCGTTCGTTACCCGAGCCACGCTTAGAGTCTGCTTCATAGTTTCGCCAAGCGAGATATGAGAAGTTGCTAGTCATTATGGCTAACGTCTGAAGTAAGCGGCGCGCTTAGGTGCGACCGCTTGACTGAATATTTAAGTCTTTTCACCTGACCTACACTTTTGGGTGGTGCGACTATTTGCCGTTTTTTCGGTTTTTATCTGAATTAAGTAGCTGGGTGATACGGCCAGGTGAAACGCCGAGCGTTTCGGCAACACGCGCTTGTGCGCCTCGCGGGTTGTGCTCGCTCTCGATCTTTACCAGCTCGGAGGTGTACCTTGATTTGCCGCTTCCTGTCATTCCATGGTACGCGGCACGGGCTTGTTGCTGGAGCCTCTGCTCCAGGCTCGCTTGCTGATCGCGAAGCTCTTGAATCGAAGCTGTGGTCATCTGGAAGCCTTGGATGACGGTCGCCATCACCTGCTCTAGTGGATCAGGTTGGGCTAGTGGAGTCTTCTTAGTCATGCTGATACCTGTTGCGCGTGGATCGAGCCAAAAGAATGCCTAAACCTCGTAAAAGTGTAAACATAAATGTTTAGCTTCTCTAAACATCTACATGCACACCCTGAATCGCAAAAATTTTGTAGACGCCACGATCGGCTGGTTTGGGTCGATAGTTGCCACTCGCGACTGCTCTCGCCCTGACACGAGGACCAGCAAGCCAATCGCTAATCGACAACATCCGCATACTCCTTCTCGAAGGTATGATGAGTCACACGCACGGGATGGAGGACAGGAAACGCATGAGCTACGACATCATCATCTTAAAGCCGATGGGGCCTGGCACTGATGATTTGGCAAACGTCGATGACGTGCTGGAAATCGGGGATGAAGCATCGGTCCTCAGGTCTCTGGCGCATGTGTTGCCGGGGTGTATTCAAGAGGTATTCGCCAAGGATGAATCGTTCACGGTTGAAGGAAGCCTTTCAGGAAAACCGGTGACGTCCATCCATTTATCACTCCGGTTCGGAACGTGTTGGTCCGACTCATCCTTCAATGTCTTTCTGGCGCTTCTGTCAGAACTTTGCGACTCCCTTCAGACGCACGCATTTTCGGTATCTGACAACAAACTGATCGCTGCGCCAGCGATTAGGCGTTGATTCACACGAATGCCCGCTTTGGCTGTTTTTAGCCGGGGCAGACGCTGTTCTGCTCGTGAAGAATCCGATACCCGCCTGACTCACCGAGACCTGATATGGCTAGCCGATACACCTTTACCTCTGACAGGGCGATTCAGGATCTTCACACCGCACGCCTACTGGTGGGTAGACGACTGATCGGGCTTACACATGACCAGTACTACTTCAACGAAGAGAAGTGTCTGGGAGATGTAGGCTCCATTGAGTGGCATAGTGACGGCCACCCCACAATTGCCATGTACCTGTTGAGTGACGGTGAAAGCGCAGGGGCTGATCTGTTGCCCATAACGACACCCCCGCCTTTCGATCTCAAGCCCGGCGCGACCTGCTGTTGGAAGAGGGAAAATCTTCTGGCAGCCCTGTCAATATCCCACTTTGAAGGCGACACGGTTTGCGAAGTAGAAGGCGTTCTGGACTCCCTCTACGATCAGGCTTCTCGGCAGGTCGGGTTCAGAATCACTTTCGAGTCCGGCAATTACCTGGTTTTTCTGAACCAGGGTGACGATGCTGTGATGCTGGTCAACGCGCTTCCACCTGCATGTCCTGAAATTGAAACTCGCTTTGTTACCTGCATTGAATGACCGCTTTCGGCCCAAAGCGGTCACTCGAAGGCATGCATTTCATTCTTACGCCTTATTCTGCGTCGGACATCACTGGATCTGAGTTGCAGGAATGACTCAAGTATCCGAAGAGCGATTACTTCAAGAGCATGATTTGATCCATGAGAGATGACCCCTACACACTGTCCATGCGCTTTCAGACACCCGCCCCTGGCATTGCCCCACGCGAACAGGCACCGATGCTCGCCCAGGAGCAAGCCTGGGCGCGGGAGCACGCGTCCAGGCACCGCTTCAGCTGGATCGAAGTGTTAGTGCCGCCGTTGTGCTTTGGCCCTGTTCTGCCGGGTATCGCGTTTTTACTGGGCCTGTTGCTCTATCGCTCGTTATTCGCCCCCGGCCTGGACATTGACCGGATCGTCGGAGCCTCCTTTGGCTGGCTTGCCCTCGCGACGCTGGTCTTCATGGCTGCCTGGGGGTTACGCAACTTCTTGCGCGATGCCCACGACCCGACCAAACGCTACTGGCAGTCCATGCCGGACCAAGGGTTGGCCGAGCTTGAGCACCATAGCCTGGTCTCTGGCACCAGCCTGTGGTCCTCCGATTATGATCCGGACTGCAACACCCTCATGCAATGGACAAACGGCAAGCTTGAATGCGTGCAAGACAGCGGTGTGTCGCAATGGGTCCTGGCCAAGACTACTGCGGGCCACTGGCTGGTGCTCAAGGAAGAATATCCGGGCAGCTTCAACTATGGACGGGTTGGGAAAATGCCCACGCCGGACAAGCAAATGCAACCCTGCCAGGAACTGGCGATCGCCTTTGCCCCCGGCACCAACCTCCCTCTCGGCCGGCGTTTTGGCGGCGCGCCGATGCCATTGGTCGACACGCCGTATTGGGTGTCTGCCGATGAACTCAAGCGCCTTGTCGAGGTCGCCCATCACTGGACCTTTTTCCCCCCGGACCGCTACGCCGTGGTCAATAACCAGGATGCCGAGTGGGTGCAACGGCTGGTGGACAGGGCGCAAGCCAGCGTCGGCCCCCGGCCGGACGAGACAGCCAGCAATCGGCCAGAAGCAGTCAGTCGCTCAAAACACTCAAAAACCACTGATTGCTAAAGTAATCAGGATCCGAAAATAGCTCACTCGGTCGAAGGGACGGATGCTTTGCTGCCCAAGCGGATTAGTTCATTGGAGAAACACAGGCCGAGGATGATCAGTGCCGCTCCCGCGTACAGGCTTTCGCGCGGTACTTCATTGAGCGCCACAAAAGCCAGCAGCGCGGCGAACAGTGGCTCGGTCAGCTCCAGCGCTTGCACTTGGGATGGCTTGAGATACTCGATGGCCTTGGTGGTGCAGAAGAAGCCCAGGATTGTCGGCAGTGTGGCCAGCGCCAGCAGCGCGGCGATCGCCAGCGGCGACAGCTCGCCCATCGCGAAACCATCGGCCGCAGCCGGCATCAGCAGGTACAGGCTGCCAAAGAACAACAATTGTCGGGTGAAGTGCAGCCCCCCCGACACCCCCATACGCTTCATGGCAACCGAAAAGGCCCCATAGCCGGAGCCGGCCATGCAGGCGAGCGCAGCACCTTGCAGGGTAAAGCCCTGCTGCAGGTCGCCGCCGAAGATCACCGAGATCCCGGCGATAGCCAGTGCGGCGCCAACGGTAGCGTTCGCGGTGATGGCATCCTTGAGGAAAATGCGCCCCAGAATGATCGAGGAAATTGAGGCACTGGCCATCAGCACCACCACCACACCTGCCGCAGCGTAGTGTCGATAGGCGGACGTTTCGAAATGGAACAGCACAAAGATGCCAAGGAATGCGCAAATAGCCGCCTGAGTCCATTTAGTCGACGCCGCCGGGCGCTTGAGGAAAAACAGCAAGATCGAGAGAAGCACGCAACCCAGTACGGTCTTGATGACAGCGACACTGCTAGCGGTGAAACCATGACTCATGAGTACTTTGCTGAGTACACCGATCGTTGCGTTCAGTGCCGCAGCAGAGAGTGCAAATATGACGCCTTTGCTGAAAGTAGATTGCATTGATGACGATCCCTGTCGCTGAATTGTCGTTCGATAGAATGCCGCCCTATATCGACGGCGCAAAGTTGGAGGATACGAAGATCCCACCCACTCCAGTATTTATTGTGGCATAAGCTGGATTGCCCAGCAGGACGCCATTCGCCTTCATCTTGCCGCCAAGCGAGCAGTCAGAGGGCCTGGCCCTTGGCTATGCAATATGAGTTGACGAACGTTGCAGTGTGCTGCAAAGACTGACGTATATCCGGTTTGGCTATTCCATGCCTGTTGGCAAATTGCTCGACCGCCGCTGTATCAAAACGAGTGGTCTGGATAAAGTCCAAGGCTTCGGGTTTTGTATTCAAAAACCACGCGACGGGAGGAATACTCAGTAGCAACTTCAGCAATCGGAGTGAAATGTAATGCTTGGGAGACTTTAAGCCCAAAGGTTGTGCCACCTGTACCAGGAGTTCTCGCAAGTTGGGAGTTTGGTCATCAAGCGCCAGCAGTTCCTGGCCCACCATGGCAGGATCAAAAGCACAAGCCGCCACTATCTCAACCAGGTAATCCACGGTGACCAATGGCAGCCAGTGCTCGGCGGTACCGGGCACTGCAGTCAGCTTTCCCTGCACAAGGTTGCGTATCAGCTCCACCAGCGGCTGACCATCAAGGATATGCCCCGTGCGGCTGTGGCCACAGACCGTCGCAGGGTGGACAACGGTAATCTCCCCGCCCTTGGCGGACATGACCTCCAGGGTCGCAAAATGCGCCTCCAGCTTGCTCCCCTCGTAACCACCGACATGTCGGTAGACGGCAGGCCAATTCGTCGACTCCGGATAACGAGGATCAATTCCGATGCGTTGCAGATGTTCATGATTTTTCAGCATGTAGCCGCCGATCATCACTAAACGGCTTTTTTGCTCAGCCGCCAACAGCGCCATACGCTTTGCCCCTTCCACATTCACCGCACGAGAATGCTCCACTGAAAGCCCCCATGCGAAGTGGGCGCCCAGGTGGAATATGACTCTGGCGTGCCTTAGCACTTCTCGGTCAGCAAGACTCAGCCCGAGGTTGTCCCGTTCCAGATCGCCAGCTACGGCAAATACCCGAGCTGCGCACCCTCCCAAATTATCGACTTGCTCGCGCAGTGCAGCTAGTCGCTCTGGGCGACGCATCAACACCCGTATGGTGTGACCTTTTGCACTCAGGTACGCCACCAAATGTTGACCGACGAAGCCGGTACCCCCCGTGACAAAGCACTCCACGCTCATTTCCCTGTTCCTTGTTCAAGGTGAGAAATCAAGCGTAAACTATCGACCCAACTCTATAGTCAAGCGGTGTTTTCATGAGAATCGGCGAACTCGAGGCCCGCAGCGGCGCCAGCCGCCATACGCTGCGTTACTACGAGCAAATCGGCCTGATCTCATCGCTGCGGCAAACTAACAACTATCGCGTTTATACAGCGCAAACTCTGCAGGATCTGGACTTTATCCAGCGCGCGCAAAGCATGGGGTTTTCCCTGGGGGAAATAGGCGAGATTCTGGATGCGCAGCGCAACAAGCTGATCGATTGTGCTGACGGCGCTAAGTTAATTGAAAAGAAAATGGCAGAAATCAAACAGAAAATCGCCAACTTCCAAAGCATTTATCGGTATCTGGATCAAGAGCGTGCAAACCTCGAAGCCAGTGCTGCCAGGCAACTTGAGCTTCAGCAACTAAACAATGCTTCCAACTGAACGGTCAGCATCCGGGAAACGGAAGCCGCAGCCTGCTTCCAGTTTCAAGTCCATCGCTTACGCATTTTCTCAAACCTTGTGGCCAGGCCCTAGACAGTAAGCGTCCGCCCAAAAGACCTTGCGTGGTTAAACAGGCGCCATCTATTAGGCATTAGGTGCTTTAAGGTCGAACAACAGCTCATCGGTTGCGCGATCAAAATGGTCGGTCAGGAAATCCAGCAATACACGCACGCGGGGAATCCGGTAACGATTGCCGTGTAATACCGCGTAGACGCCGGCCTCTCGGACACAAAAGTCAGGTAACAGGACTTTCAGTCGTCCAGCACGGACATCGGCTGCCGCATCCCAAATGGTCTTGCGTGCGATGCCATGTCCAGCCAACGCCCATGCGCGCGCGAGGGCGCCGTCGTTGGTTTCCCATGCCTGGCTCATGGGAACGGTGTGGTTCCATTCCTGACCATCCACCACAAAGTGAAAGGTGTTCAATGGACCTGCAGACGTCACCAGCACGATGAACTTGTGGCCAGGCAAGTCAGCAGGGGTTTGGGGTTCACCGTATCGCGCCAGATAATCAGGCGAAGCACACAGTACTCGCCAGTTGGGAGCCAACTGCCTGGCGATCATCGAGCTGTCATGCGGCTGTCCAAACCGGATTGCCAGATCGACATCGTCCTGCATCAGATTTGACACCGAGTCCGACAACGTCAGCGCGACGCACAGTTCCGGGTGCAATGTACTGAATGTCTCAAGCCAGTCATTTAAAAGATTGCGGCCAAAATCGGCAGATGCGGATATCCGTACCTTGCCACGCACCTCTGTTTGACTGGCTTGAAGCCCCGCTTCCGCCTCATCGATAGCCCGCAATGCGACCCAGCATTGCTGCAAATAAAACCGACCTTCTTCCGTGAGGCGCAACTGACGCGTTGTGCGATCAAACAACTTGGTGCGCAGCGCCGCCTCAAGCTTGATAAGTCGCGCGCTGGCCGCGGCCGGCGACAGCGCCAGTTTGCGCCCTGCAGCAGACAAGCTGCCGAGTGCCGCCGCTTCGACAAACAAACGCATGTCGCCCAATCGGTCAGTAGCCATATTCAATTCAAATTTGATGGTTCATCAAATGGTAGAGCAATTATCAAATCCGTAGCAATTCATCACACTCACCTCTCCCATTCCTCTGAGCACAGGTCATGACTTCGCAATTTGAAAATGGCTCTTTCACGACATCGGGCAATACCGAATACCTCATCACTACCGGGCGTCTCCCATTGGCGGCCCTGTTGGCGCTGACAATGGGGAGCTTTATCGCCACCGCCAACGAAACGGTGCCAGCAGGACTTTTGCCGCAAATCGCCGAGGCATTTGGTGTGTCGCAAGCGTGGGCTGGTCAGATGGTGACCCTATGTGCACTGGGCTCAGGGTTAGCGGCTATTCCATTGACTCTCGCGTTGCAGGGCTGGCGTCGGCGCTTGGTGCTATTACTGGCTGTCGGGGTGTTTTGCGCCTGTAATGCGGTGACCGCCCTGTCGCCCTGGTTTTCATTGACGCTGGCTGCCCGCTTCATGGTGGGTATCGCAACCGGTCTGGCCTGGAGCCTGCTGGCCGGCTACGCCAGACGATTAGTCGCCCCACAGCAGCACGGTCGCGCGATGGCGCTGGCCATGCTCGGCATCCCTTTGGCACTTGCCCTAGGCGTACCGCTAAGTGCCTGGCTCGGTAAGCTGCTGGGATGGCGTTGTGTGTTCGGGACTCTCTCAGGACTCAGCCTTTTGCTGATGGCCTGGATATATCTGAAAGTGCCTGATTATCCCGGACAACGCTCCGATCGCCGCTTGCCGCTACGCAGGGTCCTGCAAACCCCAGGCGTGCGGCCCGTGCTGGCGGTGGTCATGCTCTGGATCCTGGCCCACTACACCCTCTATACCTATATTGCTGCGTTCCTGGCTTCTGTTGGATTGGCCGATCAGATAGATCGGGGCCTCCTTTCATTCGGTATTGCGGCCTTGTTCGGTCTATGGATGATCGGCACGCTGATTGATGGCAGGCTTCGGAGTCTGGTACTACTCAGCCTGACAGCATTCATCCTGGTTTCGTTTGCCCTGGGCCTGGGTGACCTGCCCGTCAGTGCGATCTATATCGGCATCGTCCTGTGGGGGATGAGCTTCGGTGGTGCGCCAACCTTATTGCAAACCTCCTTGGCTGATGTTGCCAGTGACGGCGCTGATATTGCGCAATCAATGTTGGTGACCGTCTTCAATCTGGCATTTGCAGGCAGTGGAGTGATCGGCGGCATTCTCCTGGAAACATGGGGGGCAGGTGCTATTCCCTGGGTAGCGCTGGCATTGTTGCTACCCGCGCTGTTGATTGTTTCGATAGCCAAGGGACATGCTTTCGGGCGTTAACTACTGCCGAGGCGTTCCGATTGAAAAGTGGAGACCCATTTTCGTCCTGGGCTATTTGTCCAACATCCACGGGATCTGACAGGCAGCATTGGGTCGTTTGCGGCCAATCGCAACAGGCAGCCATCGGCCATTCAGGGTCGTAACCTAAGTACTAAACCTAGCGTTCTCATTGCCCTCCAGACATCGGGCGATGTCAGGTACATATCAGCTCTGAATCAAGCCAAACGTCTTCAAAATTATTGCCGTCAATGTAAAAACGATAGCCTGGCGGCAAATCGAGGTATCCGACAACTTCCGGTAGATAGTCCGTGATGTGTCCTACATGCAGGGGTGAAAAAAAATCATCAGCCTCGGACCACTCCATACCGCACCACAGGTACCAACCGTTTGTACCGTTTTCCGGCTTAACCCTTAGCCCGTTTATGGGCTGAAGCCCCAGAGTCCCCAGCGCTATCCCGACTTTTGATCCGGATTGTGGTCGATCTGGAGTAACTCCCTGCCATTCACAAACGCTTTGCTCCTTCCTTACTCGCATGGCGATACTCTCCGCAGATTTGGGTGCCATACAGTTCGCACTCTCATGGTTGGGGTGTAGGGCCTGGGCCGATTGCTGCCTGTCACGACTGGCCAGAATCGGACAGAAGCGGCCCCTGCAACGTCGTTTGTAGCGGATTGAGCCCTGGATTGCGCAAATATGCAGTCAGCAATTGACTTCACCTTGCAAGACCGCCATACCTGTTTTTTCCAACGTGGCGAAGGTTAATCTGACAATGGTGCAAGTGGATACAAATCTGATTACTGACTGGCAAACATTCCACAGTGTTTTCGCAGAAAAGTTCGGATTTCCTAGCTTCTACGGCCGCAATATGGACGCCTGGGTTGATTGTCTTTCATACCTCGATGATCCCAGCGCAGAAATGTCGTCTATCCACGTTCAAAGCGGACAAACGCTTTCATTGGTCATCGACAATGCCCAGAGCTTCAAGCACCGCTGTCCTGAACAATTTGAAGCGCTTGTGGAATGTGCAGCTTTTGTGAACTGGCGAATCGTCGTTGCTGGCGGCACCCCGCTCCTGGCACTTGCTTTCAATGTTTAAGTGCTGGTGTGAAAAGGGGACAGATTTATTTTTCACACGCTGCCTTGACCACGCGTTGCGCGGCGGCAAGCCTGGCGCGAGGTGGCTCGTCATCGTGGTGTTCGACGTAAATCAAACGGCTGCCGAACTGGAACTCGCACTGCCAGACACCCGAGGGAGTACGCCAGTGGCCAAGCATGGATTCGGTTAGTAGATTGATGTCCATATCGGTACTACACAGATGTGAAGGTGCTCAGGTTACCCTTACAAGCACCATCCTGGAAATGCCGTAGGCGCTTGGGCTATTTGTCCAACATCCACGGGATCTGACCGGCAGCATTGGTTCGATGGTAGCCCTTCGCGACAGACAGCAATCGGCCAAAAGTAGACCTTCAAAGCTAGCCCTCAAGGTCGCGCATTATTTCTAGGACCATCGGCTTCGTGTACTTCTCACTTGGGTCGGTACCCGGTGTGTCGTTACTGCGAATCCATTCGCCTTGATCGAACGCGTGATAGAGCGAGAAGGCTGGCTCTGGGAGATCGCCAACCATGCCCAAGTCAACTATGGCGCTTATGATCCCGTTCATGACACCGTCGCAAAACTCATAGGTCAGAGATCCCAATAGAAAGCCCTCGGCAACCTCAATGGATAGCTCGTTCAGCACTTCTTCTGGGGCAACTCCAAACTTCTGGCAAGTCGCATCAAGACTACTCAGCGTTAAATTACTTTCTTGAGCTTCAACTGATAGTGCCTGAAGTTCATTTTTCGGTAACACCCTAGTCATGAGGACCTCTTTCAGCTAAGGGCGAAGACGGTGCTGGTTTTCACTCATAAAACTTGCCGGCCAGCAGAATTGCCGCACAGCGCTGCCATACGTTCAATACAGCAACGTCTATCAGGGAACGTCTAGTACTGGCGGTTGCCCATGAAGCCGCGGCATCAAGAAACGAGTCAACCGACCCGTTCTCCCACCCCAAGGCACCTGGCCCATAGGGAGATGATGGAGAAGTCTCTTCCTGCAAACGCTCGCTGGCAAAATCAGAGCCAAGAGCCTCGATAAATCTGATGAAGGACTCCTCATCACTCACGCGTTCCAACAACTCATGAAGATCTATAGGCATAGGCATCCTGGCAGCGGCGTAATGACAAAATAGTGCTGAACGACATGCTGCTATGCAGCAACATAGGCGGTCAACCTCGGGTGAAAAGGAGACAGACTTACTTATCTGCCATCAGCCTCGACGCAATGAAAAATAAATCTGTCCCCATTTTCCCCGATGGCCGTTAAGCCGTGCCGACTGGTTCAAACTCATAATCGCAGCCGCACGTGTACCGCTGCGTAAGGAGCCCGCGAATAGCCAGTTTGAACGCCCGAAAGCCCATGGCCGGATTTGATTTACACATCAGTGAATTGCTCCGGATTTGCTAGACACATGATGTTTGCTTTGGGTCGAAAGCAGCTTTTCGTGACTTGCAGCTATTGGCCGATAGCAGTCGCTTAAAAGCGACCGCTTACGGCCGAGGCTGTGTAAAAACTTTTTTGATCGTAATAGGTCGCTGGATTCGACACAAAAATTGCGCTCCTACGCAAATTTCAGGTCTGCTGAGTTGCCGAGTGCCAGCATTCCTAGAGCTCCACTTTGTTGTTCGCGGACTGCGTCAAAAACTCGGTGATCAGTGACGTAACCTGCTGTTGGATTACCTCGCGTGGGCGAGCATTGTCGCCATCCCCGCAAATGATGCCATCGCCAGGAATGTCCTCTTCGAGCAATGCCACTGCACCTGGTTTGCAAATCGACAAGAAGCTGAAATGGCTGGCGTCACTGATCTCGACATAGCGGCTGGACGCTTGGGGCAGGCGTGTGGCCAGATTGGCGGACTCCAACTGAGCAGGCAGTTCCACCGATGGTGCGCCGGCAGCGATAACTAGCACCGGCACCGGCAGTGCCGCAAGGCTCTCATCGGTCATCCCGCGCGCGAGTCCCAGGTCCAAAGAAACCACAGCGGTGACGCGTTGATCGCGCAAATCGCCGGCCAGACCAGCCTTTAATGCCGGAGTACTCTCAGGGTTGATCTTTTGATAATTGGTGCAACTGGATAACTGCGGATGGAGTTTGCAGTCACGGGCAAACAGGGCCGGGTCGAAACGAGCGCCGGCGATCTCCATTGCAGTCCAGCCGCCGAGTGAATGGCCCACTACAGCAATTTGACGCTTTGCGACCACGCCAAATTTTTCAGGTTGAGTGGTGACCGCCTCAATGGCCCGATGCAGGTCAATGGGCCGCTGCCATAACTGCGCCGCCGCTTGCGGGCTGCGATCATGGGTCGTGGTGCCGGGGTGGTTGACCGCTGCGACAATGTAACCCTTATGGGCCAATGCACTCGCCAACCAGTTCTGATTGTTCCAATTGCCTCTGAATCCATGGGAGAGCACCACCAATGGGTGCTCGCCAGCAGAGGGTGGCGCGTTGCGAACCGCAGAAGCACCGACAAACACCACATCGTCGCCGATCAACTGTGGGGTGACGGTCGTTGTACTGGGATACCAGACGACCATCTCCAGCGGACGCTCATTGTGTGGGTCCGGCAGGGTGGAGGATTGGAAGCCGACAGAGTTGACGTCAGCGAGAGCGTTGGTCGTCAGACAGGTTAAAAGCAGGACGCCGAGAGCTGTTTTCAATGGGGTTGTCTTCCTTGATTTAGAGAGGGATTCAGAACCTGAAACCCAACGATAGCGTGCATCACATCTCGCAAATTATAGAAATCCAGCGCCGTGAGCAGGTGAATCTGCAGCGACATTAAAGCCGATACTCCGACTGACATTCATAGTTTTCGTTATCTGCATTGACCGGTTGAATCCACAGCCGATTTCTGTCTTTCACGACCCGGCTGAAACCGAACCATGGCGGACAATATTCCGATTACTGGCCGAGAACTGGGTCGCGTATAGCTGCAATCGAATATCGTGACTATTCTTTTCGGTCATAGAGCCAAAAGGAGTCGGTCAATGCCTCCCCTCACAAAACGTAGAGTTTTACTCACAGCAATGGCGTTGCTTGTAATGGTTCCGCCGACAATGGCTGCTGCGTTTTTCGGTGTTATGGGGCTGATGGTTTCAATCCCGAGTTTGTTACAAGGCGATTTCTCGGCTCCGCTGACACTCCCAATGGTAGTGTTCGGTTGGCTTGGGGTTTATTCGGGGTGGCGCATCTACTTTGGACTATTGAGGTCGCGTCCCAGATTCGGAAGCAAGGTCAGGCTGATGGTTGGCTTGTTGTGCGGAATGCTTGCAGCTGCGGTCATGATTTTCGGTGTTCATCCTCTTAGTGTCAGCATCGCGTTATTTGCGCCCAGCATCATCGTTGCAGCTATTTTGGCCGTGCTGATGTGGAGCATCCCTGCCGAAAATCACCGATCATAAACGCCAACCTTACGCGCCATACACTGAGGATTGAGCCGCCCTTAATTTCGCAGACCGAATCTCCGCTACTGGCGATTCGTGACAGGTAGCTTCTGGCCGATTCCTATCTGTCACGACTGACCGAAATCGACTGTGGATTCAATCATCTAACGAAAAGGGGACAGAATTATTTTTCATCGCGTCGAGGCTGATGACAGATAAATAAGTCTGCCCCATTTTCACTTTTTAGATCCGCCACCGCTCAAGCAAGCGCCATCACCCTGTTTACCCGCCTCACCAACTGCCAGTGGACGATCCACAGCGGCAACGCCAAAGCTCCTCCCAGCGAACCAAGTTCGTTGGGCAGCAATGAAACAATCTGCGCGGTACACCACCCCAGCCCTGAGAACAGGCCAAAGCTTTTGAACGAGCCCAGCGCTTTGTTATGCCTGGCTTCACGCCGTAGCGATCGGGCCACGTGAGCGACAATGAAAAAGTCTTCAATGAAGTTGTAAGGCAGCAGAAACATCAGCCATACACTTCGAGGCGACGCCACCCTGGATGGAGGTTTGACCAATGTCAGCGAACGCTGAAGGTCGCGGCAATAAAAGAATACGGCGATCAGGAACACCAGCGTCAATATCCACGCCCCGATGCTGCCCAATGCCTCCAGTTCGCTGAAGATTCCCCCGGCCACCGAAGGATGCACCAAGGGCCACGCCAACGCCCAGGCCACGGGGAGGGTCAGCAGAACCTTGAAGACGACGAGCAACATCGGCGAACCCCGCAATCAATGACAGTCGCCATTATGCCGCAGCGGATTTTGCCTTGAATGCGGTCACAGGTCGCAGGCGAGTCCCTACAACGGGGGACGGATTGATTTTTCCGGAAATAAATCTGTCCCCTATTTTTATATGATCCTCGCTACACATTGCGCCGATCTCAAAGGTGGAAGCTGTAGGAGAGAGGTTTTTTGGTGATGCGGGCGGCTTGTTCTGCTCTGGAGCTGGGGCTTGCTCGCGATAGCGGTCCAACTCCCAACCGGTCAATCACTGCCAAAACTGATAAGGACGCAGCTATGCTCGACTCCCTGGAAAAAATGCTCGCCAAGGGTGCCTGCTTAACTGACCGGCATTCACCGCTCCCCGCTCCAGCCAGATGAAATGATTTGAATCCAATACGCTCGTTGTAGAGAATCGCCACCTTTACCTCAAAAGGAATTGAGCGATGAAGTTCGAAGGGACTTTCCAATACATGGGCAATCACGGGATTGTCTTCAACATCTCGCAGATCACCCTCACCGACAGCGAACGTGGGCGCCTGCGCGAGCTGCATTTTGGCGAGGCAAAAAACGCCCACTATGAGGTCAACAGCAAGGTCGTCGAGGTGTACGACAAGATGCTGGCCAAAAACCTGCCGTGTGTGATGATGATCGGCATCTCCAAGCCGTTGACCCGGCAACAGGGCGATGCCCTCAACGCCCAGCGCACCACGATCGCCAACCTTGCAGCCACGGCCTTCACTGCCGCCGCCAAGGCCGTGGCCCCCTCTTACGTGGCGATATCTGTAGGGGCCGGTGTGCGCACGTATGCCAATGAAATCCTACCCACCTACCATGCTGGCGACGTACTGGTCAGCATCGAGGCGCAGGTCAACGGCGGTATCGGCCCGCAACGCACCCTCTCGACATTGATCATCAAGACCTGACTGGAGACGTACATGTCCGTAATTACTCAATTGGTCATTGCCTTGGTGTTGTCCTTTCTGCTCGATCAATTCCTCAAACCGTATCTGCTACGCAAGTGGCTAGGAGTGTTGTTGGTGGCGGCGGGTGCGGTTGGCTGCGTTGTGGCAGGTCAGATCCGCTTGTTGGGGTTTGATCTGGGGTTGCTGTCGGTTTTTGCCGTGGCGATGGGGATGGGATTGTTCATGAAGCGGCGGCGGTTTGAGTAGGTTGGCTGAGCGAGAAAGGCGGGCGGATTTAATATCAGAAAATAAAGCCGTCCCCTTAAGTAGGCTCTACGGATTTCTGGGGAATCGAGGGATGTAATGAGCAACCTGATTTCAATCGCAAGCCATAAATCGAAGTACAGCATCGGCTTCTATCCGACTTTTGCCGTTGACGGAGTACCTCTGGAGGTTTGGCTGCCTAGGCATAACCCGGATGCTGAGCTTCATCTCGTAGCGGCCCATTCAGGCTTGTACAGCGATGAAGATACTTGGTTGATATGGGATCGGATCTATTCCACTGCACCGGGATGGAAGACCCTGGTTCCCTTGCTTGTCTGCTCTGATGACCTAGACCTGACCTGCACCGTTATTGTCGCTGAGCAGTGCGCTGATGAGCATCAACTCCAGTGGAGCCGATTTGGCTTGCTAAAGGATTTGATTACGCTGGAACTTCCATCTGTTGACTGGTACGACGCGATACCCTACCTGACCTTTGAAAGGTCCCATTATCAGAGCGTGCTGGACGAGTTCCGAAAACAAGAAAATATCAAAATGGACTGGGAATAGCTGCGTAAGCTATCTACCTGTGATTAATCTCGCCGTTCGTTACACCTGCCTCGGGCTGAAAGAAAAGACGTGTGAACGACTGCTATCGGCCGATTCTGTTGAAAAAGTCGACCATGGCTTCCGCAGCAGAAAAGTATGTGCCCGTGATTGAAATCTTTACTTTCGGCAGAAGCTTCCGGACTCAGATTTCACGTAGCAGTGTGCAAAAAAGGCGTTTTAACCAGTCAATGACCAGGCCGTTTGGGCGAACCGACTTTTTCAACAGAATCGGCCAGGAGCAGACGGTCCCCGAAAAAGATCTTCGTTGCATTTTGCTACTATCGGACGCTCTTACCTTTGGCACGACGCAAACATTAGGTTCTTCCATGTTCGATAGAAGCGACTTTGATCAACTCTCCAGTGAGCAACTGACTTTTTGGACAGCGCACAATCATTGCCCCGGTATCTACTACACCGCTTATCCACAAAGCGCCTTTCGCACCCGCTCATCGGAGGAGCGCATCAGGGTAACCCGAGTCCGCAAGCGGCAAGGCGAGAACGGATTAAATTTCTGGCTTTTCGCGGAATGGATCGATTGGCGGCCTGGAGGAGAAAATTATTTCGCGGGATACGTTTCCGACGCTAAGTTTGAGGAGGTCTCGGAAGCTGTTTTCAACCAGATGGTTGCGGAGCAGGCGATCGATTTGATCGCTCCGCTCAAACAACCGCTGCATGAGTCCACAGGTTTCGTAGGAGCACTATTGATGTACTCAATGAAAACGGAGTTCATCGTTTCGCTGTTCGCGGAGTATGAAGATGAGTACATCCACTTCTATTGGGACACGACAGCATGAGCGGCAGAAATGGGTCGAAAGCTGGCATTTCGAATGTCGCTTGATTTGGCGGGATTTCACTGTAAAAAGGCTGCGGACTTTCAACGAACCACCCGCTTCAAAAAGGTCACAGGGAATGAGATCGATAGAAAATAATCCTCCACAGTTCACTCGTATTCCGCTGGCAGCCATCGGCGTCGGGCTGGGCCTTGCCGTTGCCGTCTACACAACCGGAAAAGGCCCCTTCTTCCTAGATAACTTTGCATACTCCTGGTTACCGCAAGCGGCAGTGCTTTGCATAGCGCTGCTGTGCAAAGCGTCACGAGAATCGCTGGGGGGAATGGCTACTGCCATGGGGCTGTACTTGTTCCTTTTCGACCTCTGGGTCACAGACTCCATGGGGTGGCTTTTCTACTTATTCAGCTTTCCAGGCATCCTCATCGGGGCATTGCTTGGCGTTGTTTTCAGCCCCTCGCGGAAGGTATTCAAGGCGCTGGTAGCGTTTGCGTGGGTGGTTCTCGGTATAGTGGGAAATTTGGCGGTTCTCGCTATTACGGTCACATAGACTCCTCGCGGTGATGGGCAATATGATATGTACTAACAGGCGGCTTGCAGCCATGGGCAACTGATAGCAAACCGAATCCTGGAAGTGAGTCAGTATTTTATGAACGAAGGTTGGCAAAACGACGATTACCTCATCGTCCTCACGCAGGATGAAAGCTTCGCTGCGATGAAAGCCTACCGATTTGACCATTACCTGCCGGGTTACACGCTACTGGGCCTAAGAAGTTGGGACGACTTTATCGTCATCAACTCTTGCGGAGTAATGTTTACGGTGCCAACACTGCCGCTCGATGCGTCCTGTGTTGCGCCGTTTGCGCTGCCCCAGCAGATTTCGCTAGAGCCTGACGAGCAGTTCACAGGGAAGATCAAGTGGCATGTGAAGCCGTTAGTCTGTGGGGGCGATCCAACAGACAAAACGAATGTGGCGTGGATCACTCATGAACAACATGCTGAACTTGTCGTCTGGTGGAACGAACAGTACAAGCGCGCCGGAGCGCAGCATTTGAGCGACTAATCTTTAAGCCAAAATAGCTTGATTTTGAACGTCAGCTAAGGGTCGCTTATTGCCGTTGGTAATGGGCGCGCCTTTTTGTACAAGGACGTAGTAAACCGCAGACTTTCGGTGCATGCAGAATAGCCAAGATCGCAGCCCACGGCAGGCTCCCACTCCGGACAGTCGAGTCCGTACGTAAATTCAGAGCTACCGCAGGCCGCAATCTTTCAAACGCTTAACGAGCAGGCATCACACCTTCAAAGCACCCGCCTTCACTCACTTCCCCGCCTCCTCCCGCAAGCGTCTACCGATCACATCCATCAAATCGCACCCATCGCGCAACGGAATGGCCAGCAGTTTGGCGAAGTCGGCCAGCACCACCGTATCGCTCTCGATATCGGCACGAAACGCAATATTTTCCAGCACCTGAGTGACGGTTCGGATGCGGTAGTCAGCAGTGGCTTGCAGTACGTCGAGTGGGGCTTGGGTGTCGATGAGCAGGGAGGCCGGGATCAGGTCGATTCCGGTGAGGGGCATGTATCTATCCATAGTTAAAGCCTCGTTTAGATTGTTGAGGCTGCCAACAAATCGTCGCCAAACGAATAGGTGGCAGCTGTACGCAGGTTGGCGAACCGGAAACGAGTAACCGGCAGACCCGAAGGTCTCCCGCGCACAGCCGCCATAGAAAGCGGCATAGCAGATGCGGAGGTGCCTGCAAATAAGCAGTCAGCTCTCGCACTCATTAGTCAGGTCGCCAAACCCAGTCGCCATATGGGCGACGGAGCGGACTATAAGCTGCATCCAATCAAGGGGCAAGGTGACGGATTCTTGGGTTTACGTAGGACCTGTATTGATACGCTCCCGGACCTTTAAACACCTCGTTGTACCTGACCAGCATCTTTATCAAATCTTTATTCCCCGCCCCTCCTTTCTATCAACAACTTGTTAAGCGTCCATTTAGGCTTTCCTCATTCCCGGAGGAAACGCCATGGACTTCTTCTATCTGCTACTCGGTGCACTGTTTCTCATCATTCTGCTCGGTCTGACCTACGGCTGCGCGGCGCTCAACAGGAGGCGGTCATGACCGGTTTCTACCTTTTCGGCGGCCTCATTGCGGCCGGCTTGCTGGTTTACCTCGTCGCCGCGCTGCTGTTTCCGGAGGACTTCCTGTGACTATTCAAGCCTGGGTTTTACTCGGCGCCTTTCTCCTGGCGCTGGGGCTTCTGGCCTGGCCACTGGGGCGTTGGCTGACCACGGTGATGGAGGGCCGATTTGCCTTCGGCTCGCGCATCGAGTCGCCGCTGTATCGTCTGGCCGGCGTCAACCCTGAAACGCAGATGGGTTGGCTCCAGTACGCGCTGGCATTGATTCTGTTCAACGCGTTGGGGGTGCTGGCGGTTTATGCCTTGCAACGCTTGCAAGGCGTGCTGCCGTTCAACCCGCAGGGGTTTGCGGCCGTTACTCCCGACTCCTCGTTCAACACCGCTTTCAGCTTCGTGACCAACACCAACTGGCAAGCCTACAGCGGCGAGTCGACGATGAGTTACCTGACGCAGATGCTCGCGCTGACGGTGCAGAACTTCCTGTCCGCCGCCACCGGCATTGTGGTGGCGGTGGCGCTGATCCGCGGGTTCTCCCGTCACAGCGTGGACAGCATCGGCAACGCCTGGACTGACCTCACCCGCGTCACCTTGTGGGTGCTGCTGCCACTGTCGCTGATACTCGCGTTGTTCTTTGTCAGTCAGGGTGTGATTCAAAACCTTGACCCGTACAAAGACGTCTCGACACTGGAGGTCATGCAGTACCAGAACCCGGTGCTCAATGAGGCCGGCCAGCCGACCCTCGATGCCCAGGGCAACCCGGTGACCAAGGCCGCCAGCACCGACAAGCAGACGATTGCCATGGGGCCGGTGGCCTCGCAAGAAGCGATCAAGATGCTCGGCACCAATGGCGGCGGTTTCTTCAACGCCAACTCGGCGCACCCTTACGAGAACCCGACCGCCATCACCAATTTCTTCCAGTTGCTCGCGATCTTCCTGATCCCGACCGCGCTGTGTTTCGTGTTCGGTCATGTGGTCGGTGACATACGCCAGGGCTGGGCGCTGCTGGCGACGATGACGATCATCTTCGTGATCGCGGTGGTGGCCGTCACCCATTACGAACAGCTGGGCAATCCACAGTTTTCAGCGCTGGGCATTGATACGACGGCGGGCAACATGGAGGGCAAGGAAGTACGCTTCGGTATCAGCGCCTCCAGCCTGTTTGCGGCGGTGACCACGGCGGCTTCATGCGGTGCGGTCAACGCGATGCACGACTCGTTCACACCGTTGGGCGGTGCGGTGCCGCTGGTGCTGATGCAACTCGGTGAAGTGGTGTTCGGCGGCACCGGTTCCGGTCTGTACGGCATGCTGATATTCGCCATTCTCGCGGTGTTTATCGCTGGCCTGATGATCGGCCGTACACCTGAATACCTGGGCAAGAAGATCGAAGCCTTCGAGATGAAAATGGTCGCCATCGCGATTCTGGTGACGCCGCTGCTGGTGCTGTTCGGGACCGCCATTGCGGTGATGGCCGAGGCCGGCAAGCTGGGGATCGCCAACCCTGGCGCCCATGGTTTCTCGGAGATCCTCTACGCCTTCACCTCGGCAGCCAACAACAATGGCAGCGCCTTCGCCGGTCTGTCGGCCAACACCCCGTTCTACAACATCATGCTGGCCATCGCCTTTTGGCTAGGCCGCTTTGGCGTGATCGTACCGGTGCTCGCCGTCGCTGGCAGCCTCGCCGCGAAGAAACGCCTGGCGGTCACCGGCGGCACGATGCCGACCCACGGGATGCTGTTCGTTGTACTGCTGATTGGCACGGTGTTGCTGGTCGGCTTGCTGAACTACGTACCGGCGCTCGCGCTGGGCCCCGTCGTCGAACACCTCATCATGATCAAGTGAGACCACGAACATGACACGTAAAGCGTTCTCCTTGTTCGACCCGAAACTGATAAGGCCTGCGATGGTCGAGTCGGTGCGCAAACTCAGTCCACGAATCCAGTGGCGCAACCCGGTGATGTTTGTCGTCTACATCGGCGCAATTATCACCACCGCCCTCTGGGCGCAGGCGCTCAGCGGCAAGGGCGAAGCCAGCAGCGGGTTCATCCTCGCGATTGCCTTGTGGCTGTGGTTTACCCTGCTGTTCGCCAACTTTGCCGAAGCGCTGGCTGAAGGCCGCAGCAAGGCCCAGGCGGCGTCCCTGCGCGACCTGAAAAAGCAAACCTGGGCCAAGAAACTGCGCGAACCGCACTACGGCGCCGAGTGGCAGTTGGCTCAGTCGAGTGACCTGTGCAAAGGCGACGTGGTGGTGGTTGAAGCCGGTGACCTCGCGAACTCGGTGATACCCGCCGACGGCGAGGTGATCGAAGGCGCGGCCTCGGTGGATGAGTCGGCGATTACCGGCGAATCGGCTCCGGTGATTCGTGAGTCTGGCGGCGACTTCTCATCGGTGACCGGCGGTACGCGGGTGCTGTCGGACTGGATCGTCGTCCGCGTGACCGCCAACCCCGGCGAGACCTTCGTCGACCGCATGATTGCCATGGTCGAAAATGCCAAGCGGCAAAAGACCCCGAATGAAATCGCCCTGTCGATCCTGCTGGTCGCACTGACCATCGTGTTCCTCGGCGTGACGGTGACACTACTGCCCTACTCCCTGTTTGGGGTCGCAGCCGCCAAATCCGGCTCGCCGGTTTCGATCACCGTGCTCATCTCTTTGTTGGTGTGCCTGATCCCGACGACCATCGCCGGGCTGCTGTCGGCGGTCGGTGTGGCAGGCATGAGCCGCATGATGGAAGCCAACGTGATCGCCACTTCCGGGCGGGCCGTGGAGGCTGCCGGTGATGTTGACGTGTTGCTGCTCGACAAGACCGGGACCATCACCCTGGGCAACCGCCACGCCTCGGCGTTCTTGCCGGCACCGGGGATCAAGGAAGCGGAGCTGGCGGATATCGCACAGCTGGCGTCACTGGCCGACGAAACGCCTGAAGGGCGCAGCATCGTGGTCCTGGCCAAACAACGGTTCAACCTGCGCGAACGCGACATCACCGCGCTGCATGCGCACTTCGTACACTTTTCGGCGCAGACCCGAATGAGCGGCGTCAACATGGATGAGCGGCAACTGCGCAAGGGCGCCGGTGAGGCGATCCTCAAGCATGTCCAAAGCCTGGGCGGACACTTTCCGGAAGCGGTGCAAACCATCGTCGACCAAGTGGCTCAGCGCGGCAGTACGCCGCTGGTGGTCGCCGATGGGGCCAGGGTGCTGGGCGTCATCGAACTCAAGGACATCGTCAAGGGCGGCATCAAGGAGCGCTTCTCCGAGCTGCGGCGCATGGGGATCAAGACCGTGATGGTGACCGGGGACAACCGGATCACCGCTGCCGCCATCGCCGCCGAGGCCGGTGTCGATGACTTCCTGGCGGAAGCCACACCCGAACAAAAGCTCGAACTGATCCGCAGCTATCAGGCCGAAGGTCGGCTGGTGGCCATGACCGGCGACGGCACCAACGATGCCCCGGCGCTGGCGCAGGCGGATGTCGCGGTGGCGATGAACTCCGGAACTCAGGCGGCCAAGGAAGCCGGCAACATGGTCGACCTCGACAGCAACCCGACCAAGTTGATCGAGGTGGTGGAAACCGGCAAACAGATGCTGATGACCCGGGGTTCGCTGACCACCTTCTCGATTGCCAACGACATCGCCAAGTATTTCGCGATCGTGCCGGCGGCCTTTGTCAGCACTTACCCGCAGCTCGCCGCACTGAACATCATGGGCCTGACGAGCCCGAATTCGGCGGTGCTGTCGGCGGTGATTTTCAACGCGCTGATTATCATTTTCCTGATCCCCCTGGCGCTTCGAGGCGTGAAGTACCGCCCGGTCGGTGCCGCGCTTTTGTTGCGCCGCAACCTGTTGATCTATGGGTTGGGTGGGGTGATCGTTCCATTCATTGGCATCAAAGTGATCGACATGGCGCTGTCCGCTGTCGGTCTGACTTGAGGGAGTATGGCTATGTTATCTCTGCTGCGTCCGGCGTTGACCCTGCTGATTGCACTGTCACTGCTCACCGGCCTGGCCTATCCACTGGTCACGACCGGCATTGCCAGGCTGGTCTTTCCGCATCAGGCGGCGGGTAGCCTGATCGAGAAAGACGGTAAAACCGTGGGCTCGCTGTTGATCGGTCAGGGCTTCAGTGATCCGAAGTATTTCTGGAGCCGCCCTTCCGCCACCAGCCCCATGCCCTACAACCCGCTGGCCTCGGGCGGCTCGAACCTCGGTCCGCTGAACCCGGCGCTGGCGGATGCGCTGAAGGGCCGCATCGACGCGTTGCACGCTGCCGATCCCGGCAACACCGCCACGGTGCCCGCCGACCTGGTCTACAGTTCCGCCAGTGGGCTTGATCCGCATATCAGCATTGCCGCGGCGCTGTACCAGGCGGGCCGGGTTTCGCGGGTGCGCAACCTGCCCGTCGACAAGGTTCGCGAGCTGATCAACCAACACGCCGAAGGCACGCTGTTCGGGTTTCTCGGCGAGCCTCGGGTCAACGTTCTGGAACTGAACCTGGCACTCGACGCCGCACATTGAGCGTTAACACACGGTGAGCTTGATGGCCGAAGAACGTCCTGATCCGGACCAGCTACTGGCCCGGATTCGCGAAGAAGAAGCGCAGGCCAAACGCGGTCGGCTGAAGATTTTTTTCGGCGCCAGCGCCGGTGTCGGCAAGACCTACGCGATGCTTGCAGCCGCCCAGACTGCAAAACAGCAAAACATCGATGTGCTGGTCGGTGTGATCGAAACCCACGGTCGCGCCGAGACTCAGGCCCTGACAGAGGGCCTTGAACTATTGCCTCGCAAGCAGGTGGTCGACAAGAACCGTACGTTGACCGAGTTCGATCTGGACGCCGCGCTCGCGCGCAAACCGGGCCTGATTCTGATCGACGAACTGGCTCACTCCAATATCGCAGGCTCCCGACATCCAAAGCGCTGGCAAGACGTAGAAGAACTACTCAGTGCCGGTATCGATGTCTGGTCGACGATGAACGTTCAGCACCTCGAAAGCCTGAACGACATTGTCGGCGGTATCACCGGGATTCGCGTCTGGGAGACCGTGCCCGACCATGTCTTCGACACCGCCGATGAAGTGGTCATCGTCGACCTGCCGCCCGACGATTTGTTGCAGCGCTTGAAGGAAGGCAAGGTCTATATGGCGCAACAGGCCGAGCGCGCGGTGCAGAACTTCTTCCGCAAGGGCAACCTGATCGCCCTGCGCGAACTGGCGCTGCGCCGCACCGCCGACCGGGTCGACAGCGAGATGTTGCAGTATCGCCAAAGCGGCGCGGTGAAACCGGTGTGGGGCACCCGCGAGTCGTTGCTTGCCTGCGTCGGCCCCAATGATCAGGCCGAAAAAACCGTACGCTCGACGGCGCGCCTGGCCGCTCAGCTCAACGTGCCGTGGCACGCCGTGTATGTCGAAACCCCGGCCTTGCAGCGCCTGCCCGAGGTCAAGCGGCGTCGGGTGCTGGCAACCTTGAAACTGGCTCAGGACATGGGCGCGCAAATCTCGACCCTGGCGGGCCAGGACATTGCCGAAACGCTGGTCAAGTACGCCCGGCAGCACAACCTTTCAAAAGTCGTGCTGGGCCGTGATGAACGTCCGCGCCAACGACTCTGGCGGCGGGTGCTTGCGGATCGGATTGGTGTGCTGGGCGCCGATCTTGACGTGATCCAAATCTCGCTGCCGGAGAGTCGCCGCCCACCAGCCGAGACGACCGCCACCGCCAGCGACAGCCCGATCACCTGGCGCCCCTATCTCTGGAGCGTCGCGATCTGCGCGGTGACGACCCTGCTGGCCATGCCGCTGTTCCAGGTGCTGGAACAGGCCAACATCGTCATGCTGTTCCTGCTGGCGGTCGTCGCCGTGGCGGTGCGCTTTGGTCGTGGCCCGGCCATCATGGCGGCCTTTGTCTCGGTCGGCGCCTTCGACTTTTTCTTTGTGGCGCCGCGTTTTTCATTCGCCATCGCCGATATCCAGTATCTGGTAACCTTTAGCGTCATGCTCGTGGTCGCCCTGGTAATCGGGCAAATGACCGCCAGCCTGACCTACCAGGCGCGGGTGGCGCAACGGCGCGAAGACCGCATGCGCGGGCTGTATGAGATGTCGCGCCTGTTGTCCGCCGCACTGCTGACCGAACAGGTCGCGGAAATCGGCGCGCAGTTCCTCGCGGCCGAGTTTGGCGCCCGGTCGGCACTGCTGGTGGCCGACGACAACAATAAACTGCAGGCGCCGATGGTCACGGGGGACGCACCGCAAGTCGACGTTGCGATTGCCCAGTGGTCGTACGACAAAACCGAACCGGCCGGATACGGCACCGACACCCTGCCCTCCAGTTCCACGCTCTACCTGCCCTTGTCGGCACCCATGCGGGTGCGCGGAGTATTGGCCGTGCAACCGCGCGACACGACCCGGCTGGCGGTGCCGGAACAGCGGCGCCTGCTCGACACCTGCGCGTCATTGCTGGCCATCTCGCTCGAACGGATTCACTACATCAACGTCGCCCAGGACACCACCGTTCAGATGGAATCCGAGCGGTTGCGCAACTCGCTGCTCTCGGCGATCTCCCACGATTTGCGCACCCCGCTGTCAGTCATGGTCGGGCTCGCCGAAGCGCTCAAGCTGACCAAGCCGCCCCTGACCGGTGAAGCCGCCGAGATCGCCACGGCGGTGGGCGAATCCGCGCTGCGCATGAATACGCTGGTCAATAACCTGCTGGACATGGCTCGCCTCGAGTCCGGCAGCGTGGTGTTGAATCGCCAATGGCAGCCCATCGAAGACGTGGTCGGTAGCGCCCTGAGAGCTATTCATCCGATTCTGGCAGGGCGTTCGGTGCAGGTCGCACTCGAGGAGGACTTGCCACTGGTTCGCATCGATGCGGTGCTGATCGAGCGCATCCTCATCAACCTGATGGAAAACGCCATCAAGTACACCCCAGCCGGCACGCCGATCAGCCTGGGCGCCAGCGCCACGCCCGAGAGCATTGAATTGTGGGTCGCCGATGAGGGACCGGGCTTGCCCCGCGGACACGAAGAGGCGATCTTCAACAAATTCATGCGCGGCAAAAAGGAAAGTTCGATTCCCGGCGTCGGCCTCGGCCTGGCCATCTGCCGGGCAATTGCCCAGGCGCATGGCGGAACCATGCTCGGTGTGACCCGCCCGGAAGGCGGTGCGCGCTTCACGCTACGTCTACCCCGAGAGGAGCCGCCGAACATCGAAGCGCTTTCGCAGCAAACTGACGAGGACCCATCATGAGCGAACCGGTGCTGCGCGTCCTGCTGATTGAAGACGAAAAGGACATTCGCCGTTTTGTGCGGATGGCCCTGCAAGCCGATGGCCTGGAAGTGCATGAAGCCGAGACCTTTCAGCGCGGCCTGATCGACGCGGGAACGCGTCGGCCGGACCTGATCGTGCTGGATCTCGGCCTGCCTGACGGTGACGGCGTTGACCTCATCCGGGATCTGCGCACCTGGTCGGAGGTGCCGATCATTGTCTTGTCGGCCCGTGGCGCTGAATCCGACAAGATCCTCGCCCTGGACACCGGGGCCGACGACTACCTGGTCAAACCCTTCGGCACCGGCGAACTGCTCGCGCGCGTCCGCGCCCTGTTACGCAGGCGCGTGAAAGATGCCGAGAACCGAGCGGTGCTGAGCTTCTCTGACATTCAAATTGATCTGGATCGACGCGTCGTGGAGCGCGCCGGCGTCCCTTTGCACCTGACGCCGCTGGAATACCGCTTGCTGGTTCATCTGTGCTCGCACCCGGACCGGGTCCTGACGCACCTGCAACTGCTCAAAGCGGTATGGGGCCCTTCGCACACCACCGATACGCCGTACCTTCGGGTGTTCATGGGCGGCCTGCGCAAGAAAATCGAAGCAGACCCGTCGCAGCCGCGCCATCTCGTGACCGAAACCGGTGTCGGTTACCGCTTCATTCCTTGAATCCTGAGCGGCACGCGTTGAATTCAAACCCGGGCTTCATGCCCTGAGCGCCCGTGGCTACCGTTCGTCCAGGCTGGAGAGGGAGCGCCCTTTCCTCGTCTACACCTTTAGACAGGAGATCTTTTACGGTCGATTGGACACCCGGCATTTCATTCGATGGCATACGAAGCGCCATACGGAACCGCAGTAGTTCAAGCTTCGGGTTTCATTTCTCAAGGGATAGAAAAATGAGTACTAGCAGCAAAGACTGGCATGCATGGCTGAACGCGATGCCACCGAAACCGGATGACTTCCACGTTGTTGGTGATGTTGAAGTTGCCAATCCGGGAATTGAGGCCTATCTGACCATGCGAGCCCCGCAAGGCTTTAATCCGTCGATCCTCATGCTGGATCTGCACTTGATCCAACGGCCTGGAAACTGGGCACAAATGCTGTCCTGTACGCAGGCCAGGTACGACCGGGTCATGCCCCCCAGCGCGCCCCATTACACCGCCGTTGACATTTACCAGAATGGCGAGCGATTGGCGTACATCGACTACATCCCCACCGTCACCTGACCGGCCCGTAACCGGGCACTAGAGGTCGCAACAAAGGCTGTGCCGGCAACGTTCGAAAAGCGCCACGTATACAAGGTCGGGAGGGTCCGGAAAAACGCGGCGCTCTGTTCTTTTGGTTACATCGGAGAGATGGTGGCAAGCGCACCGATCACAATGGTCAATGCCAGAAATCCACCCAGGAAAATCGCCATCTTCAACATTTGGCCTCCAAAATAATACGTCTGTGGTTGCAGCGTCATTGTGAGGCTCGGGCTGGATTCATTACAGAAGCAGATAGCGCGGGAAAATACGGATCAGTTCACCAGGACGGCCTCCCTGTGCTCAACGGCAATGGCGACGCGACATGCCATCGGCACACCGCCGGGTGCGAGCGTCCGCCCGCCCGCCCGCACCGACGTGTTGTGCGCCACGGCGGCGCGACCGGGCGCCTTAATATTTCTTCATCGTGTCAGTGCCCATATCGCTCTTTTTCTCCATGCCCTCGCTCTTCATCTCGCCACCTTTCTCCATGCTTTCTTTTTTCATGGTGGCACTCTTGGTCTTCTCGCCCTTGGTCTTGTAGTGGTGCTTGGTGGTCTTGGTGGCATTACTTTTCATTTCGTCATTTTTCATCGTGTCCTTTTTCATCGTGTCCTTGCCCATCTGATCCTTGGACATATCATTCGTATTGGCTTCAGCCGCAAACAACGGGGCGGCCACCACCAGGACTACGGCAGCAATCGCCGCAGCAATCAGCTTCTTCATGTCACTACTCCTGTGCAGTTCGCGTTAAGGACAGCGGCAATGCGCCGCGTTTCAGAACAGCCGATTGCTCAACTGCCACTGAACCAGTTGTAACCCTGATCTTCCCAATAGCCACCGGGGTAATCGTTGGTCACGAAAATCTCCACCACATGTTTCGGGTTCTTGAAGCCCAGCTTTGTCGGCATGCGCAGGCGCAGGGGGTAACCGTATTCCGGCGGCAATACCTGATCGTCATAACTCAGGGTCAGCAGCGTTTGCGCATGCAGGGCCGTCGGCATGTCGATGCTGGTGTAATAGTCATCCGCGCATTTGAGCCCGACATATTTGGCACGGGTGTCGGCGCCCACACGTTGCAGAAAAGTCGAAAAGGTCACGCCACCCCATTTGCCGATGGCGCTCCAGCCCTCCACGCAAATCAGCCGTGTGACCTGAGTGGTGCGCGGCAACTGGTTCAATTCGGCGAGGGTCCAGCTGTGTTTGTCCTGGACCAGACCGCCAACCGTGAGTGAGAACTCATCTTCC
This sequence comes from Pseudomonas sp. GW822-FHT04C11, assembly GCF_058800905.1. Classification (NCBI taxonomy): domain Bacteria; kingdom Pseudomonadati; phylum Pseudomonadota; class Gammaproteobacteria; order Pseudomonadales; family Pseudomonadaceae; genus Pseudomonas; species Pseudomonas sp. GW822-FHT04C11. The sequence goes on from NZ_JBXAMS010000019.1 coordinate 50,772, forward strand.
TCGATGTCCGGAATGCCGTTGCGGTCGTAATAGGCATTGAACGGAAACGGACGCGTCATCATCGACTCGGGGTAGGTCGGTGCCAATCGGGCCGGATCGAACAGCGCTGCCTGAACCTTGTCATTGAAGCGCGAGACCATTTTCAGCATGGACTCCACTGAGTTGCTGTCGTCCAGGCGACAGCCTGTCAGCAAGGCAATCCCGCCCAGCGTCCAGGCATGCCGAAGAAATTGCCTGCGTGCAGGCAATTCAAGCTCCTGCGCCACCGATCTGATGATGGCGGGGTCATCCATCCGGTCTTTACCAGTCGTTCTGTTCATGAGTTAGCGCCCCCGCAGCATGGCAATCAGGGTACGTGGCACAAGCGCCACCATCACCAGATGCACCACGGTAAAAGCGACCAGCAACGCCATGCAGACAAAATGCACGATGCGCGCCGAGTCGTAGCCGCCCATCAGCTCCCTCAGTAACGGAAACTGCACTGACTTCCAGATCACCAGGCCCGACAGCACCAGCACAATAAGATCGAGCACGGCAAACAGGTAGGCGAGCTTTTGCAGGGTGTTGTAGTGCCGCAAGTCCGCATGGGCGAGCTTGCCTTTGAGCGCGGCGAGGAAATCATGCAGGACTTCGCGGGGGGGTATGGGGAAGAACTTGTGGGCGATACGCCCGGAAAAGATATTCAGCAGCAGGTAGACAATACCGTTGATGAACAGTACCCACATCGCCGCAAAGTGCCACAGCAGTGCACCGGCCAACCAACCGCCCAAGGTGATACTGGCGGGAATCTGAAAGGAAAAAATCGGCGAGGCGTTATAGATGCGCCAGCCGCTCATCACCAGGATGACCACGGCGATGACGTTGATCCAGTGGGTCAGCCGTAGCCAGATCGGGTGAATAGTTTGCGAACTACTCATGATGCCTGCCCTGCCGGCAACGCGCCGGTAAAATCCCCCCGACCACCACGACGTGTGTTGGCTCAATCCCCCATGGTTAACCGGCAACTCCAATGGAGTCGCAAACAGCGCCGATCTGGCGACATATCTACCAAGACTAGCAGCGACTTTTAGAAACCGTTTTACATTATTCGCCCTGGCACTTTGTGCAGATCAACACTGCCTGATCCCGGAGGACCGCTCATCCAGCCGATTTGGCGCGAGCGCCCGCCCGCACCGACATGTTCAGCGCCACGGCAGCTCGGATGAGCGCCGTCAGCGCTTGTTCATCAAGCCTGTCGCCTTCGTGGATATCAATGGCACGCCGGGTGTTGCCTTCGAGGCTGGAGTTGAAGAGGCCTGAAGGGTCCTCCAGCGAAGCGCCCTTGGCGAAGGTCATCTTCACGACCTGCTTGTACGTCTCACCAGTGCAGATGATTCCACCGCACGACCATACCGGAACCCCTCTCCACTTCCATTCCTCGACCACGTCAGGAACAGCCTGCTTGATCAGCGCCCGGACCCGAGCGAGCGTTTCGCCGCGCCAATCCCCCAGTTCCTTGATCCTCGCCTCTATCAGCTGAGAGGCAGAGCCCTCCTGCTCTCCTTCAATTGCGCCGAGCGTTTCCTTCTTCATGATGGTTGTCGTCCTCTTCGTGGTGATTGCCGCTCACGTGCCACTGAGTATTGCGCAAAGTCTTAAGACGGCGAGCCGGCTCCTCACACCGGCCCTCGCCAAAATCCCCCGTTCTACGCCAAGTCCAGACACCCGCAGGAAAAAACCCAATTGCCCACCTGCCAGGAATCCTGTTTCATGGCTGTCCGGTTCATCATCAAACGGACCATCCGGCGCGCATCGGCCATGAAGTTTGCATTCATGCCCAGTCGCCGGAGAAGATGAAAGCAGCACGATTGCTCTGGCACTGACTATCCTGATGCTACTGAGCCTGTCGGGCTCGATAACATCGTTCTCAGGGAATATCGAATGACCGCAAGACAAGTTATCAATGCTTCGGTGAGCCCAAAAGGCAGCCTGGAGACGCTGTCCCAACGCGAAGTTCAGCAACTGAGCGCCGCAGGATCTGGCAGCATCTACTCTCTCTTCCGCCAGTGCGCCCTGGCAATCCTCAATACCGGCGCCCATGTCGACAATGCCAAGACCATTCTGGAAGCCTATCGGGACTTCGAGATTCGCATTCATCAGCAAGATCGTGGTGTCCGCCTGGAGCTGCTCAACGCCCCCGCAGACGCCTTCGTCGATGGCGAAATGATCGCCAGCACCCGCGAGATGCTGTTCAGCGCCCTGCGCGACATCGTCTATACCGAGAACGAGCTGGACAGCCAGCGTATCGACCTGAGCTCGTCCCAAGGCATCAGTGACTACGTCTTCCACCTGCTGCGCAACGCCCGCACCCTGCGTGCCGGCGTGGAGCCTAAAATCGTCGTGTGCTGGGGCGGTCACTCGATCAGCAGCGAGGAATATCAATACACCAAGAAAGTCGGCCACGAACTGGGCCTGCGCAGTCTGGATGTGTGCACCGGCTGCGGGCCTGGGGTGATGAAAGGCCCGATGAAGGGCGCGACCATTTCCCACGCCAAGCAACGGATCACTCACGGCCGCTACCTGGGGCTGACGGAGCCCGGGATTATTGCGGCTGAAGCGCCGAACCCGATCGTCAATGAACTGGTGATCCTGCCGGACATCGAGAAGCGCCTGGAAGCTTTCGTCCGCGTCGGCCATGGCATCATCATTTTCCCGGGCGGCGCCGGTACTGCCGAAGAGTTCCTTTACCTGCTCGGGATCCTGATGCACCCGGACAACCGCGACCTGCCCTTCCCGGTGATCCTGACCGGGCCGAAGAGCGCGGAGCCGTACTTGCAGCAACTGCACGCGTTCGTCGGCGCGACACTGGGCAAAGACGCGCAAAGTCACTACGAGATCATCATCGACGACCCGGCCCAGGTGGCCCGGCAAATGACCAAAGGGCTCAAGGACGTCAAGCAGTTCCGTCGCGAGCGCAACGATGCGTTCCATTTCAACTGGCTGCTGAAGATCGACGAAGGCTTCCAGCGCCCGTTCGATCCAACCCACGAAAACATGGCCAGCCTGCAACTGCGCCACGACCTGCCACCGCACGAACTGGCGGCAAACCTGCGCCGGGCGTTTTCCGGCATCGTTGCCGGTAACGTCAAGGACAAGGGCATCCGCCTGATCGAGAAATACGGTCCTTACAAGATCCACGGCGACGCAGCGGTCATGCAACCGCTGGACAAACTGCTGAAAGCCTTTGTCGCGCAACACCGGATGAAACTGCCCGGTGGCGCAGAGTATGTGCCCTGCTATCAGGTCATCAGCTAAAAACCCCTCGCGTCGACAGGCTCGGAACCGTGCGGTTCCGGGTCTTTCTTCCCTTTTCGCGGTACGCGTCCCTCCAACACAGCCTGAGTGATTTCCAGTGCAGAGCACCCGTTTGACCCTGATCTGTCACGCCCGGACAGCAGCCCAGAAACTGGCGCGCTTTGCCGAGGATGAATCAGTGGAAATGGATTGGCAGAACGCAAAAGGCTCATTGGCCAAGCGTTTCAAACGAGCACCACGCCTGCTCAGCGCCCCGGAAGCCCGGACCCGAGAGACCGCCGCGCTGTTTGGCGCAGACATGGAAATTGTCCCGGCCCTGCGCGATTGTGATTTGGGTCGCTGGAAGGGGCTGCGGATCAATGACCTGCAACGAGACGAACCCGAGCTGCTGCATGCCTGGTTGAGCGACAGCACCAGTGCTGCACATGGCGGTGAATCAGTGACTCAACTCTGCGAGCGGACCGCTGCCTGGCTGGAGACCCTGGTCAACCAACCCGGGCACCTCCTTGCGGTCACTCACCCGTTCGTGATTCGTGCCGCACTGATGCACGTGATGCAATGCCCGCCCGCGCTATTCAATGCGATTGACGTCGAACCGCTGGCCGCCGTCGAACTACGCTACAACGGCCGTTGGCGACTGCGCCTGACGCCAGCCTGAACCCGTGACGTCAAAGGTTCTGCCAGCCGGCAACCTTCTGCGCACTGATACTGATCCCACCACACACGATGATTACCACATCATGGGCTTCGGCAATCGCCGGGTGATCCAGATACGCGACAGCCAGCGAGACACCGCACGCTGGCTCCACCAGTTGACGCAGGTCATCGGCATAACGGACGACGCCCATGATCGCCTCGGCATCCGTCAGCACGACACAGGTGTGCGGGAAGTGCTGGATGTGCTCAACCGGCCATTGCGCAACTTGCAGCGCCCCGAGTGAGCTGGCAATGCTGCTGATTTCAGAGAGTTTGACCGGATGCCCGGCCTTGACCGCGGCGTCGAATGACGCTGCGCCTTCGGTTTCACAGGCGATAATCCGGCAATCCAGCCGGGCGTGGCGTTCCAGTCCGGTGAGGATCCCGGCCAGCAAACCACCGCCGCCCACCGACGCCACGATCGTGTCGACCTGAGGGCAGTCCTGCAGAATTTCATCGATCATCGTGCTGTGCCCTTCCCACAGCGTCGGGTGGTCGAACGCCGGCACGTATTCGGTATCGGGCGCCTTGGCGAGTTCCAGCGCCAACTGGTTAGCCTCGTCCCACACCTGACCGTGCACGATCACTTGTGCCCCGGTTTTGGCGATTCGCGCCCGGGTACTTTCCGGGGTGGTGTGCGGCACGATGATGCTCGCTTCCAGCCCCAACGCCGCAGCGGCCACTGCCGTCGCATAACCGGCATTGCCGCCGGACGGGCAGACCACTTTCTTCATGCCCTGCTCGGCCGCGCGGGTACAGAGCAAGCCCATGCCGCGCAGCTTGAATGAGCCGCTGGGTTGCAGGTTTTCCAGCTTGAGCCAGATGCGCCGGCTGGGCGTCGAGAGCCCCGGATGGAGTATCAACGGTGTTCTGATATGCAGCATCGTGGGCATCCTGATCAAAAAAACGGATAAATAGAAAGCGGGTACCGGTGCTGGCAAAGGCACATTCGACGAATGCCTCCAGGACCGGTCTATACCGCTGAGTTTAGACGTCGGCACCTTCCTGGCTCGGCCACACTATCAAATCTGGTGGCCAGACGGCTCGGCCCTTTTGCCCACGATTCCAAATTCAACCGGTGCCTTGATGTAAAACAAGGCAATGTCTTCGGCCTCGAGCCGCTCGAACAGGCGAGTGCACTCCTCCTCGGTAATCGCCAGGCGGATCTCGGCGGGCTGATCGCCCATCTCGAAAAAATGCGCAGAATGCAGTTTCCCGGAATGCCCGAAGCCTTCGATACCGGTTGCCAGAGTGGCCCCGTGCAGGCCCATTTCCTTTGCCAGATCGATGAGCCAGTCACCGAGCATTTTTCCGTGATGACGGCGGTTTTGCTGAGTAAAGAAAATCACCAGAAAACCTTGCATGACGGATCTCCTCTTCAATGGCCTCAATGACTCAACATAAACCTGCCTTGCCGAATATTGAAGTGCCCGGGATTTGTTGCAGAGGCGGTAAAGAAGATCAGCGGTCATACGCCACATTCAGCAGGCTGCTATGCCTTCTCATGGGAGCTGTCGATCAAGTCAGCCGAGGGAGGCGCTGAAAACACATGCGTGGCCAGGGTCGCGGCACCTACCTTGTGCGCGCAGAGAAAAACCGGTGCCAGCCCCTGACAGGAGGTGGCAGATGCTCTACATCGTCAGTTGGTCAATCACTCCGGAACGTCGTAATAGCGCGATCGAACGTTTTCTCAAAACAGGCGGAGCCCCACCCACAGGCGTCACCATGCTGGGACGCTGGCATGCCGTAGGACGCATGACCGGTTTTGGTGTGGCAGAAGCCAGTGATGTCACACTGATACAGAAATGGGTGCTCGAATGGAGCGATCTGCTGGCCATGGAGATTCATCCTGCATTGACGGATGAACAGGCGGCTCCGTTGCTGGCAGCGGCGCTTGGCAAGTAACCGTCGGCGCCTGCAAAGACGCACATCATTGATCGTTCCCACGCATGGGAACGATCAATAAGCTGTTGGTCTGCCCCGGAACAAACCGACAACTTGTGGCGAGGGGACTTGCCCCCGCTCGGCGGCGAAGCCGTCGTAAAACCGGCAGATGCGTTCTCATTGACACAGTACGATCATCGATTTCAGGGCCGCTTCGCGACCCAACGGGGGCAAGCCCCCTCGCCACAGGTATTGCGTTCGGCGCACCTTTTTCTTAAATGGCCGGCGTTAGTCCAGGCGACTGTTCTATTCAACGTATCGAGCGGGGTTTACTTCGCGCCGTAGATGTCGAAGTCGAAGTACTTTTTGTTGATCTTCGTGTACGTGCCGTTAGCGAGAATGGTCGCCAGGGCCTTGTTCAGGTCTTCGCGCAGTTCAACGTCACTCTTGCGCACGCCGATGCCGTCACCGACGCCGAAGAACTCCGGGTTGTCCAGAGTGCCGCCGGCAAACGCGTAGTCCTTGCCCACCGGTTTATTCAGAAACCCGTAGCTGGCCTGAATCGAGCCCTGCAACGACGCATCGAGGCGCCCGACCACCAGGTCGGCGTAGACCTGATCCTGATTCTGATAGGAAAGGATCTCTACCCCCTGCTTGCCCCAAACGGCTTTCGCAAAAGCCTCCTGGGTCGAGCCCTGCTCCACGCCGATGCGTTTGCCTTTGAGCGACTCGACGGTCGGCTGCAGGTCCGATCCGCGCTTGATCACCAAACGTGCCGGCGCGTTGGAGACCTTGTCGCTAAACGCAATCTGCTCCTGACGCTTGGGGGTGACGGTCATCGATGACGCGATAGCATCGAACTTGCGCGCCAGCAGCCCCGGAATCATCCCGTCCCAGCTGCTTTCAACCCAGACGCATTTGGCGTGCAACTCTGCACACAACGCATCGGCGATGTCGACGCCAAAACCGGTCAGCGTGCCATCCTGGTTTTTGTATTCCAGCGGTGGATACGTCGGGTCAATCCCCAGTCTCAACACTTTGCCGGACCAGTCGGCCGCACCGGCCAGGCCGGATGCGGTCAAGAAAACCAGTGAAACCGCCGCGATCATCTTATTCATTGTTATTGTCCTCCAGGGGGTTCGCCGAGTCGGATTACCGACCGTTTTTTGTATAACCGTGATGTTAAAAAACCGTGCGCCTCAACGCAGAAAACCCTCGGCCAACTTCACCCAATAGCTCGCGCCGATTGGCAGGCAGGCATCATTGAAGTCGTAACCGGGATTGTGCAGCAAACAGCTGCCCTCGCCCTGGCCATTGCCGATCACCAGATAGCTGCCGGGGCATTGTTCCAGGATGAACGCGAAATCCTCGCTGGCGGTGAAGGGCCGCAGGTCTTCGATCAGTTGCCCTTCTCCCAGCCACTCCCGTGCGACCTGCCGGGCGAACTCGGTCTGCTCCGGATCGTTGATCAACACCGGGTGGCAACGGTAATAATCGATCTCGGCCTGCGCGCCGAAACTCGCCGCCTGGCCGTTGACCAGATCGGTAATCCTGCGTTCGAGCAACTGGCGGACCTCAGGTGTCAAGGCGCGTACGCTCAGGATCATTTCGGCGGACGCAGGAATCACATTTGAAACGTTCCCGGCATGAATCGAACCGACCGTGATGATCGCCGTTTCCTGCGGATTGACGTTGCGCGAGACGATGCTTTGCAGGGCGATCACAATCGATGCGCAGACCACCACCGGGTCGACGGCCTTATGCGGCACCGCGCCATGGCCACCGGTGCCGATGACTTTGATCGTGACGGTATCGGCAGAGGCCATGAACGGCCCGCTGTAAAATCCCAACTGCCCGGCGGGATAGCCCGGAATGTTGTGCATGGCAAAAATCGCATCACACGGGAAGCGTTCGAACAGCCCGTCCTCGAGCATTTTCTTTGCACCACCCAGCCCTTCTTCAGCCGGCTGGAACACCAGGTTCAGCGTACCGTTGAAATCCCGTGTTTGCGCCAGGTATTTGGCCGCCGCGAGCAAGGTTGCCGTATGCCCGTCGTGGCCGCAGGCGTGCATCATGCCGTCGATCCGGCTGGCATAAGGCAACCCGGTGGCTTCCTGAATCGGCAGCGCATCCATGTCTGCGCGCAGCCCGAGGGAGCGGCCCTCGCCATTTTTCAATGTCCCGACCACACCGGTCTTGCCCACGCCTTTACTGACTTCATATCCCCACTGCGTCAAACACTGCGCCACCAGCTCACTGGTGCTGAACTCTTCAAAGCCAAGCTCGGGGTGGGCGTGAATACGCTGACGCAGGGTGATCATTTCATCCTGCAGCGCAGCGACTCCTGGCAGGACGTGGCCAGCATTCATGGGTGTGCTCCTCGATAAGAATATTCAGCTGCCGGCGATTCAACCTGGGCGCTGTCGGGTCGATCTTAGGGAATGGGCCGTAGGCTGGGGAGGCGCAGTTTGGTTATGATGACAACCAACAGTTGTCACCACGGTGAGCAGATGAAACTGCATCAATTACAAGCCCTGATTGCCAGCGCCGAGACCGGCAGCATCCGCGCCGCCGCGCGTTCGCTGGACATCTCCCAGGCCGCGGTGACCAAAGCCCTGCGCGAGCTGGAAACCGAACAACAGTTGCCGCTGTTCGTCAGAACCCCCAGCGGCCTGAATTTCACCGAGTTCGGCAAGGTGCTGCTGATGCACGCGCGGCTGGTGCTCAAGCAACTGGAGCATGCGCAGACCGAACTCGATCACCTGCGCGGCAAGGCCCAGGGGCGGCTCTGCGTCGGGGTCACGCCCTGGGTCGCGTTAACCTTCCTGCCCGAAGTGGTCCTGGCTTTTCGGGCACGCATGCCGGAGATTCATCTGGAATTGTTCGAAAGCCTGATGGCGGTGGCCCAGCCGCTGCTGCGTGACGGCAGCATGGATTTCGCCATCGGCCAGCTTCACCCGGCACAAGCAACCGCGGAATTTGCCTGCGAAACCCTGCTCGAATACCAGACCTCGGTGCTGGTTCGCCAGGGTCATCCGCGACAGAACGCCCGGTCGATTCACGAGCTGCTGGACCAGGACTGGACCCTGAACTACGCGCCAGATGGTCACGATGCGCTGATGCAGGAGCTGTTCTGGAGGCACAACGCGCAGATCGATGAGCAACGCATCGTGCGCGCCCATTCACTGGCAATCCTGCAAATGATGCTGGAACGGGCCGACATGTGTACCTGGGGCCCGACCGTCCTCAGCACCGCCTCGCCTTTCCTCGGCCGGTTGGTGTCCGTGAACCTGATCGAGCAGTTCGAACCTAGACAGCTGAGCATCGTCACTCGCCGCAACGGCTCGCTGAGCAATCCGGCGCTGTGTTTTACCGATTGCCTGCTACAGGTAATTCGACGCCATGCGCGTTCGGCGAAGAAGGAAGACCGGCAGCTGTTTGAAACGCTGCAGTTGTTGGTATGAGGTAACGCAACGCCGCGTCATTCAACCGCCATACGTTCCAGGCTGTTGCTCAAATGCAGCAGCATGGCCGCTCTGGCCGCATCAGGGTCCTGTCGGCGAATCGCATTGAAGATCGCTTCGTGCTCCAGATTGGCGGATTGACCCAGCTTCATCAGGTCGGTGTCACCCCGCTCCTGCGCGTTGATCCGCGTGCGCGGTATGACCGAGTTACCGAGGTGATAGATGATGTCAGTGAAGTACGTATTCCCGGTAGCTTCGGCAATCAACCGGTGAAAACGCATGTCGGGCTCAACGCTGCTGTCGTTATTGGCCAACGAGTTCTGGTAGTCGTCCAGCGCCTGGCGCATCCGGACAAGCTGATCGTCGGTTCGGCGTTTCGCCGCCAGGGCCGCGGCTTGCGTCTCCAGCCCCAGGCGAAGCTCGAGAATCCCCCGCACGCTGATGGCGGTGTCGCTGCTCAGGCGAAAACCCTGATGCGCGTCACGCTCCAGGGCGAACGTTCCCACGCCATGCCGGGTTTCAACCAGACCGGACGCCTGCAACTTGGAAATGGCCTCTCGAACCACGGTGCGACTGACGCCGTGCTCCCGAACAATCGTCGATTCGGAAGGCAGTTTTTCACCCGGTGCGATCTGCCCAAGCAGGATGCGTTGAGTCAGCTCGGCAACAATGTCGTGCGCCAGGCCTGGCGCACGCTTGCGGCCTGAACCGCTGGATTGGTTTTGCATGTGGTCCGACCCGTTCAAAGGAGGCTTCAGAATACTACCGTCATTACACAATCCGTAGCAGCTGGCGAAGCCTGCGTTCGGCTCGGTCCGCGTTCGGGCGCAGCAGTCGTAAATCCTGCATCCACGGTTAACCTGAAAAAACGCGGTGTCTGATTTTACGACCGCTGCGCGGCCGAACGCCGGCTTCGCCAGCTGCTACAGGGGATGTGTGACGGCTTAGGTTAGCGGTATTCGCCCTGGTGCTGATTTTGCGCTTCAACATATCAGACAACATAGCTGTTTCAGTGGTTTTATTCGACTATCTCGTTTGCATAGCGAGCGAAATGCTTATCTTGGAAACTGAATCCCCGAGTCAAAATCGAGCCTTAACCGCCTAAAACACCTCAATTTCATCCATTTAAATCTTACAAACCAATTTTTTATAGCCATTTGGTCGCAAGGCTCGTATTGCGACTCAAAAATCTCACTTGTATGATGACTGGCAACTTAAGTCGCAAAACAACGCTGCAGCACCACACCCGCATAACAATAATCAGTGGGAGTCATGAACCGTGAGCAACTCAAGCGCTGCACCTGCCGTCTCGCCGGACAATCCTGTCCTGGCGCGCGCCATTTCGAAAGTGAAGAGCCATGTGCTCCCGCTCTTCGTCATCATGTTCATCGTCAATTACATCGACCGCGTCAACATCGGTTTCGTCCGCACCCACATGGAACATGACCTTGGCATCGGTGCCGCGGCTTACGGGCTCGGTGCCGGTTTGTTCTTCATTGGTTATGCGCTGTTCGAAGTGCCCTCCAACATACTGCTGCAAAAAGTCGGGGCGCGTTTCTGGCTGACCCGGATCATGTTCACCTGGGGCATTACCGCAACGTTGATGGCCTTCATCCAGAACGAAACCCACTTCTACATCTTGCGATTTCTGCTGGGTGTGGCCGAAGCCGGTTTCTTCCCGGGCGTCATCTACTACTTCACTCGCTGGTTGCCCGGCGTCGAGCGCGGTAAAGCCATCGCGATCTTCCTCAGCGGCTCGGCATTCGCCTCGCTGATCTCCGGTCCGCTGTCCGGCATGCTGCTGCAAATCAACGGTCTGGGCATGCATGGCTGGCAATGGATGTACATCATCGAAGGCATGGCGTCGGTGTTCCTGTGCTTCTTTGTCTGGTTCTGGCTGGACTCCAAACCGCATGACGCCAAGTGGCTGAGCCGCGAAGAGCAAGATGCTCTGGTGGGCGAAATCGATCGCGAACAACGTGAGCGCGACGCCGCCCACACGGTCAAGCCGACCTTGGGCAAGTTGCTCAAGGACCGTCAGATCATGCTGTTTTGCGCGCTGTACTTCTGCATTCAGCTGACGATCTACGCCGCGACCTTCTGGCTGCCCAGCATCATCAAGAAGATGGGCGACCTCAGCGACATTCAGGTGGGTTTCTACAACTCGATTCCCTGGCTGATTTCGATTGTCGCCATGTATGCCTTCGCTGCACTGTCGGGCAAGTTCAAGTTCCAGCAGGCCTGGGTTGCGGCTGCGCTATTGATCGCCGCCGCGGGCATGTTCCTGTCGACCACAGGCGGGCCGATCTTTGCGTTTATCGCCATCTGCTTTGCGGCGATCGGTTTCAAGTCAGCCTCATCGCTGTTCTGGCCGATTCCCCAGGGCTACCTCGATGCCCGGATCGCTGCCGCAGTCATCGCCCTGATCAACTCCATCGGCAACCTCGGCGGCTTCGTCGCCCCCACCACCTTCGGCTTTCTTGAGCAAACCACCGGCTCCATTCAGGGCGGGCTGTATGGCCTGGCGGGCACCTCGATCATTGCTGCGCTGCTGGTGTTTTTCGCCAAGACCAAACCCACGGTAACGGACACAGCCAACACGGACATTCACCAGCCCGTGCTCGGTAAATAGCACTGATCGGCGCTTGGCTCGAACTGACAAGACAGGAATTGAACATGAACACTGAACACCTGCACCACACCGGCAAAGCCCCGCTGATCACCAGCCTCCAGGTCATCCCGGTTGCCGGCCATGACAGCATGCTGATGAACCTCAGCGGCGCCCACGGCCCGTTCTTCACCCGCAACATCGTCATTCTCAAGGACAGCGCCGGCAACGTCGGCGTCGGTGAAGTCCCCGGTGGCGAGCGCATTCGTGAAACGCTGGAAGACGCCCGCAGCCTGGTGGTCGGGCAACCGATCGGCAACTACCAAAGCATCCTCAACGCCATGCGCAGTGCGTTCGCTGCCCGCGATTCGGCCGGCCGTGGCCAGCAAACTTTTGACTTGCGCATCACCATCCATGCGGTGACCGCCATGGAGGCGGCCCTGCTGGATTTGCTCGGTCAGTTCCTCGAAGTCCCGGTGGCGGCCTTGCTCGGTGAAGGCCAGCAACGCGATGCGGTGAAGATGCTCGGTTATCTGTTCTACATTGGCGACCGTCACCAGACCGATCTGGCGTACCGCAGCGAACCCGACGCGGATGACTGGTTCCGCTTGCGCCACGAACAGGCGATGACGCCTGAAGCCATCGTGCGCCTGGCCGAAGCAGCCAAGGCCAAATACGGCTTCAACGACTTCAAGCTCAAAGGCGGTGTGCTGCGCGGCGATGAAGAAATTGAAGCTGTTACTGCTTTGGCCGAGCGCTTCCCGGATGCGCGCATCACCCTCGACCCGAATGGCGCATGGTCGCTTAAAGAAGCCATCCGTTTGTGCCGCGATCAGCATCACGTTCTCGCTTACGCCGAAGACCCATGCGGCGCAGAAAACGGTTACTCGGGCCGTGAAGTCATGGCTGAATTCCGCCGCGCCACAGGTTTGAAAACCGCGACCAACATGATCGCCACCGACTGGCGCGAAATGGGCCATGCCATCCAGTTGCAATCGGTAGACATTCCATTGGCCGATCCGCACTTCTGGACCATGCAAGGCTCGGTACGCGTGGCGCAGATGTGCCATGAGTGGGGGTTGACCTGGGGTTCTCACTCCAACAACCACTTCGACATTTCACTGGCGATGTTCACCCAGGTCGCGGCGGCTGCACCCGGCGATATCACCGCAATCGACACCCACTGGATCTGGCAGGACGGGCAACGCCTGACCCAGGAGCCACTGCAAATTGTCGACGGTCACATCAAGGTTCCAGCCAGGCCCGGCCTGGGCGTCGACATCGACATGGACGCGGTCGCCAAGGCTCACGAACTCTACAAAGGCATGGGCCTCGGTGCGCGCGACGACAGCGTGGCGATGCAGTTCATGATTCCGGGCTGGAAGTTCGATAACAAAAAGCCCTGCCTGGTGCGCTGAGCTTCGGCGGCTACGCAACGTGATGCCTTGAAACAAGCGAGGACAGGTTCATTGCCCTGTCCTCGCCTTCTCGCGAATAGATCTATCCCCTCCGCTCCCCCGCCTCCGCGTTTATCGGATCAGAAACAACCCTGTCAAAAAATTTATCCCGCCGAGAACAGGCCGAAAGATTGACCTCTCTAGGATGAGCGCACGCCTGAAGTTCAGGCAGCATTCGAGGCTAAATAACCTATGACGCGCCCACTTTCGACCAAGGCCAACTACAGCATCGTGTTGGTCAACTACAAATCGCTTGAACTGACCAGGACCTGCCTGGAACTGCTGCGCGAGCATGTGCAAGCAGCTGGCGTGCCGGTATTTGTGGTGGACAACTATTCGAACGATGCGAGCAGCGAATACCTGCGCACGCTCGACTGGATCAACCTGATCGAACGCAAAAGCAATGGCCCTGAAGCCGGGAGTTTTGCTCATGGCCGGGCCCTGGATCTTGCCCTGGAGCAGGTTGAAACCGAGTACCTGTTTTTGTTGCACACCGACACGTTCATTTACGACCCGGCCGTGTTCAGCCTGATGCTCAGCCTGTGCGCTGGCCCGCAGGAAGTGGCGGCGGTCGGCTGCCTGGAACAGCTAAACCGAGGTGTGGCCCGAACAGCCTGGCGCCTGACATCGCGGTTTTTCAAGCACTACACCCGGCGCAGCTTGCTGGCCCTGGGATTGAATGCTCGGGCACCGAAACCGTTCAGGGAAGTTCACTTGAAAAGCTTCTGCACCCTGTGGAACGTGCGCCTGGTTAAACAACACGGCCTGCACTTTCAAATGGATGGGCGCAATCCCGGTTACGAACTGCAAGATCGAATGGCGGCGCTGAACTACAAGATCAGCTTCATTTCGCCACGCACGATATTCCGTTATCTGGACCACATTCAAAGCGGGACGGTGTCAGCGATGGGCGGTTATGCGAATAGCCACCGCAGGGTCAAGGTGTACAACCAATTGACCGGACAACGAGCATTCAAGGCTGATGCATTACAGACAAATGGCTACGTGGGATCGTTCAAGCAAGCGCGCGCTCCCGCTATTGTTTGATGCCTGCTTCCAAAAGATCGTCCGAACGCGGCCCGAACCTTCGGCAGCTACGGATATCAATATCAACCGCCCACAATGAAGCGGCTCGCCGTCACCACTCAACAGGCCGAGCGTTAGCTCGCCTGCCGCTGTTGATCTTGATCCACCCGCCCCTATCGGGAGGCCGAGCGCAGGTGTTCATCAGGGGGTGGGCGCGCAGCGCCGTACGGCGCAGCCGGACACATCGAGAGGAGGTCGTCGCGCAGCAGACCGTAGGCGATGCCCCCTGATGAATACCGGAGTGAGGGAACGCCGAGCCTAGGCGAGGTGCCGTACGCTTGGGGCGAGCGTTTTTTTGCTTACTTTTTTTAGGCGCTTGTAAAAAAAGTGAGTCGCCGTCAGGCGAAACCCTAAGTGGCCGTTACCGCAGGAATGGATATGTACACCAGCGGGAGATTGGTCGGCTGTCAGGCCGCCATCGCGGGCAAGCCCGGCTCCCACAGTAGATTGGTGTACATCCGCAAGAGATAGGTCGGCTACCAGGCCGCCTTCGCGAGCAAGCTCGTCTCCTACAGTTTTGATTGGTGTACATCTGAAAGAGATTGGCCGGCTACCAGGCCGCCAAGGTCAAGAGATCGCAGCCTACGACACCAGAGGCCATTCAGCCAGCGCCCGATAGCGGCCTTTATGCGACTCGAACAACGCAAAATGCCCAGCACTCAAATGAAAGTCCGGGGGTGTTTCAGACTCCGGAACAGGCTCTCGAAAGTCACGCATCAAGGTCAAATGAGGACGATATTCCCGAGGCGCATCGGCAAACCCAAGCGGCAGCATCGCCTGCTGCAAGGCATACACCAGCTGACGCAACGGCAACGACGTCTGCGTTGGCGCGAGTAACAAAACACCGGCACGACGCCAGGCATCCAACTGGTCGAGAGAGACCGTCAAGCGCTCGCCCGGCGTTCTGACTTGCGCGGCAGCCGCGCAGATATCCGGAATCTGCGTCACCGCCACAGCCCCCAGAAACATCAGCGTCAGATGAAAATTTTCCGCTGGCACCGGACGTCCGCTAGTAAGCCGCAGAGCGCTTCGCCATTGGGCGATCGCTCGACGTTGTGCCGTGGCGCAGGGCAGCGCGAAAAACAATCGCTTGAACGGTTCGCCCTGCTCACGCGGTCCATTGTTCATGCCTTGTACCTCCCGACTGGAGTGCGAGTAACGCTCAGGACTTGCCGCCGAGCGCGGCCGACAATGCGGCATCCCGCCCATAAATATCCGGGGCATACAGCAACTGGCCTTGCCGGTCGGCTTGCACGGTCCAGTAACTGAGCAGGATCGGCACCGGCGTAGCCAGCCTGAATTCGTGGGTTAGCCCCGTCGCCAGCAACTCATTGGTCCGCTGACGCTCAGCCGGACTCAACAACAGATCGCGCAACTGCATTGCCTGCTCGACCCGCACACAGCCTGAACTGAACGCCCGCGGCGCCTTTTGGAAAAGCGCCTGGCTGGGGGTGTCGTGCAGGTACACGGCGAACGGATTGGGGAAGCGGATCGCCATTTGCCCCAGCGGATTCTTCGGCCCCGCGTCCTGGCGCAGGAGGATGTTGCCGGGGTTATCCCAATCGATCTCGTCCACCGCCAACGGATGGCCGTCACTGTCCAGTACCTGCAGGTTCTGTTTACCGAGGAACGCCTGATCCCGGCGAATTTCCGGCAGCTTGTCTTCACGCATGATGGTCGGTGGCACGGTCCAGGTCGGGTTCAGGGTCAGGCGCGTAACCGACGACTTCAGCAGCGGGGTCTGCCGCTCGGCACGCCCCACCTGAGTGCGCGTCTGCCAGACCGGCGTACCGCCCTGATAGACGGTCAACGTCGCTGCGGCCACATTGACCAGCAGACCATTGGGTTCCAGATCCTGCGCCAGCCAGCGAAAACGTTCGAGGTTGATCCGCAACTGCTCGCGCCGCAGCGCCGGGCTGACGTTCAGCTCGGTCAAGGTGCCCTCCCCCAGCACGCCATCCGCTTGCAGCGAATGGCTCAGCTGGAAGCTTTTCAGCGCGCTCACCAGCTCCTTGTTGTAGACCGTGCCGACACCCGCGGAAACGTTGGCCAGATAGCCTTCGCTGAAGAGTCGCTTCGCCAGTTCAGGTACTCGCGCATCCTGTGCGCCGGGTTGCAACAAGGGCCCACTGGCGAGCACCTGCCAATGGGGCAACGGCTGCTGACGCTGTCGGGCATAAACACGGCGCAAGCTCTGGTATTGCTCAAGGCTTGGACGCGCCAGTTGAAAAGCCGTTGCCATGTCTTGCAGACCCGGCCCGGCGATGGCCAGCACCTCGGCGGGTCGGTCGTACGGCAATGCCTGTGCATGCCACAACGGCTCGAAACGCGATTGCCGCAAGCGGCCGTAACGCAGGTCCTGCAGGGCTTGAAGATAACGCTGACTGATGCCGATATCGGCACACACTGCATCCCCTTCGGCAGCACCCGTGGGCAGGCTGTAGCGCTTCGGGTCCAGTCCGTCATCGGCCAACTGCTGCACCTGTGCCTGCAAGGCCGACAAGCGTCCGTTGGCCGTCCAGATCAGGACATAGTCCTGCTGCTGATAAAAAGCCTGCAACAGCGTTTGCGCCGACGCACTCAGGTGCGCGGCCAGGCGCGGGCAATCGACCGGCAATTGAGTGAGCGCCAGTTTCAATGGGCTGTCGTGATCAGCCAGCTCGTTCTGGGCAGTCGCGACCAATGGCGCAGCGAGCAGGAAAAGGCTCAAGTAACATGCGTGCTTTTTGATCAACTGCTTCACTCCACTCCATGACCGTCAAGTAGACGGTCAACCTCTGCAGCAGGTGCGGCAAGCACCAAGGCCAGCGTATGCACAGGCCTGCCGAGGGAACGACAGGAGGTCGGGAGCCAACAATAACAACAGGACTCTCTGCGCATGCTGACCTTTTTACGCCGACACTGTCTGGCAGCTATGACACTGGGCGCAATGTGCAGTTCGGCATTCGCCGCCGACACCCACAATCAAACGTTATATAACAGCCTCGCGCACGCCGCTCCGGAACTCAATCCCCAAGCACTGCAAAGTGCCCTGAACGCCATGCAATGCGCCGTCAACAGTGGCGCGAAGCAGGCCGAGCGCCTGGCCGTGATCGACTATTCGCAACCGTCCACGGCTCGTCGTCTTTGGATCTTCGATTTGCGCGAAAAGTCCCTGGTGCTGCGCGACCTGGTCGCCCATGGGCAAAAATCCGGGGAAAATTTCGCCACGCAATTCTCCAATCGCGTCGGCAGCTATCAGTCCAGTCTGGGCCTGTTTCGCACCCAGGAAAGCTATCAGGGCAGCCACGGCTACTCGCTGCGCATGGACGGTCTGGAACCGGGCTTCAATGACCGCGCACGTGATCGCGACATCGTGATTCACGCGGCCGACTACGTGAATCCCTTATGGAGTGAACGCCAGGGACGTATCGGTCGCAGCCAGGGTTGCCCGGCAGTGCGCCCGCAAGTGGCGCGCCAGGTGATCGATAAACTCAAGGACGGCCAGTTCATGTTTTCCTGGTATCCCGACCAGCACTGGCTGAAAGCCTCGGCCTACCTCAACTGTCGACCACATCTGGGGACCGACATCCTCACCGCGAATGGCAACTGACGTGTCCGGAGAGAAGGTTGGTGTTGTTGTGGTCAAGCATCACCAAAATTAACGACTACCGATGTAAAGCCCGCTTGATCACTGCCGATAAGCTTACTGTCCTGCGCCATATCATGCTCGCTCGAAATGATGGCAATCCGCCAATCGCGTGGTATATTGGAGAATCCTTCGCATTTACAGATCAAGTTCTGTTGTTAATTTTCCAAGAAAATCCGATACGATTTTAGTTTGATTTGCATCACGACAAGGGTGTACACGCGCTGAAGGAGAAGCGCCAGGGTTAGACCGAAAAGCTTCTCCGCTTTCGTGCATTTACATGGTCTAAATCTGGTTTTACCTAGGGAAGTATTGAAGGTGCATCTTTTATCATGAAAACCGTTTACTTGATCAGCAACGTCAATAATGGCGGAAAAACATACCTTGAATACTTGCTGCCAGCGCTAAATGCTCTTCGCGACAAGTACAACTGCATAGTACTCCAGACCAATACTGTCGGTATCAGCAAGCACGAAGCAGAACAGATCCTCAACAGTCCGGTTGAGGAGGTGGAACTGACGTTTATCGCAATGCTTAGATCGCAAACAGTCATCTCAAATGACGCCTCGATTGGGCGACTGCTGGACGAGTCAAATTTTGGCATTTTTATTGCGCATGGCAATGTCGGCATGCCCATCGACGACAAATACTATTGCTCCGATTGGACATCACATTGGGACGCGATTGTTTCTTCATCCCGATCGCTTTTTGACCTGATTAAAGCAGGTCTACAGCTTTACAGGCATGACAGGCACGCGCTGCGTAAAGTGTTTGAAGGAAGATCATTGCGCTCGGACCTTCGAAAAACAAGTGCAATATCTACACTGCCAGTCAAAATCCCCGAGCCTTTCAGGTTTCCCCCTGACTATCTGCGAACAGCCGATGAGTATGTCGTAGGTCTTCTGCCGACCCAAAAAGGAATATGCCCGAGCGGTGCTACTCTATATGAAAATATGGAGACCATTATCAACTCGGTCAAGTCCACTATTCCTCATGCGACATTTATTTTACGCCCGTACATGACTGACGTTGAAGCGCCGTATGTAAAAGAGTTGTGTGGACTGCTTTCTCAGTACCAATGGATCTCAATTGATGAATCCAAAGAAAGCAGTAAAGAATTCTACCAACGCTGTGACACCCTCATTACCGACGCCTCAAGCGGTGGTGTTTCCTTTATGCTGAACACCTGCAGACTGCCAATCTATTATGTTCCGGCAGCCAGCGAGAGCAACCCTATCGTCAAGGCCTGGCTGAAACAAATGAGTGGTTTGCTGCCAATAGCCAATAGTGGCGACCGCCTTAAAGAAATAGCCATTGAAATCGAATCGCTTACACCTGATGAACATTTTCTCAGGTATCAGAAATTCCATGAAGAAGAATACAGCGACCTGCATCACCCGAATGAAGTTTTTCAAGACCTGGTTCAGAAACAGCATGAGTCTGATTTCCGCTACTGTTCGATCGATTCTTTTGGAGAAATCGACAAGAACGAAATCAGCCATCAAGAAAGCATCCTGCAACCATCATGAGTCTCTGCTGATTAACACTTCTAAACTGAAAACAAGCCAGGTCGATATGACAGATGATTGCACCGGGCGGGTAGTATGGATTACAGGTCTTTCGGGTGCTGGCAAATCAACCTTGGCCCATGAGTTCGTTGCCGAACTGCGAAGCCGTGGCCAGTCGGTTGTCATGTTAGATGGCGATGAATTGCGCGACGTATTTGGCGTTACAGTTGCTAACTCACAAAACCATGGACGCGAGGGGCGATTGGCGTTGGCAATGCAATACGCCCACCTGTGCAAAGTGATTGCCGCGCAGGGGCTCACGGTGGTGATTGCAACGATTTCGCTGTTCCGCGAAGTTCATGCCTGGAACCGTACCCACCTGCCTGGTTATTTCGAGGTTTACTTGAAGGTGCCGGTGGAGGAACTCCGCCGCCGGGACCCCAAGGATATATATCGCCGGTTTTATGCGGGCGAGTTGCAGAATGTCGCGGGGCTCGATGTATCGATTGATGAACCGACAGCGGCAGACTGGGTGGTTGAGTTCGAACCTGACCGTCCCCTGCAAACATTGACAGATGATTTACTACATCGATTTTATAAAAGGAAGTTGGTATGAAAACCGAATGGGATTACACCGCGCTGGCTGATGCTTATTTGAAACGTCCTGACTACGCTGACGCCGCGATCGATGCGATGCTCTCGATTGCAGGTGCCGAGAAAGGCGACAAGTTCTGCGATGTCGGAGCAGGCGTCGCACACCTGACCATGATGCTGGCTGCGCGTGGTCTGGATGTTGTTGCGGTGGAACCTAATGATGCGATGCGCGCGAATGGCATCAAGCGTACCGCAGACCTGGCCAACGTAAGCTGGCATGAAGGGACGGGCGAAGTCACAGGACAAACGTCGCACGCTTTCGACATGGTCACCTTTGGCAGTTCCTTCAATGTCTGCGACCGCCAGCAGGCACTCAAGGAAACCGCGCGCATTCTCAAGCCTCGAGGCTGGTTCGCCTGCATGTGGAATCATCGTCATCTTGATGATCCGATCCAGGCCCGCATCGAAGCCATCATTAAAGAACGGGTACAGGGTTATGGCTACGGTACTCGTCGTGAAGATCAAACTGCCGTGATCGATGCCAGTGCGCTTTTCGGCCCTGTTGTTCATCTTGATGCGCGTGTCATTCACGAGCAAAGCATTGAAGAGTGTCTGGAGGCCTGGCGTTCGCACGCGACGCTGGAGCGCCAAGCCGGTGCGAATTTCCATGAGGTGATCAGCGCAATCGATGACTATCTGAAAAGCCTTCAGACGTCCTCGATCCAGATTCCGTACTCGACCAATATCTGGGTTGCTCAGTTGAGATAATGCCGATGGCGCTGCATTTCTCTACCAAGGCTGGCACATTGGCCAGCCTACAAGAGCGGCTCAAGTCGGCTCGCATTGCTCCGCTGTTGTCGTTCACCGTGAGGGACTGGCAAATCGGTGGGCAAGCCTGTTTTCGTGATATCCAGGGACAGCTGGGAGCCGGTCCCTGGATCGTGCGCTCCAGTTGTCTGCGCGAAGATGGCGCGCAAGCTTCCTGTGCAGGGGCCTTTCTCTCGATCCCTGGTGTCAATGAAACAGGATTGGTATCGGCCGTTGAACAGGTGATCGCAAGTTATGGCGAAGTACACCTGGCAGACGAGGTACTGATTCAACCGATGCTGGGTAACGTGGTTCGTTCCGGCGTTGCCTTTTCCCACGACCCGAATACCTGCGCGCCGTACCGGGTTGTGAACTGGTCGGAAGGCAGTGACACGGCATCAGTCACCGGCGGCATGGGCGGTCGACTTTGGCAGCAGGCGGCACTTAGCAAAGTGCCGCCGCCACCGAAATTCGCACCCTTGATCGCCTTGCTCGAAGAATTGCTGGCGTTGTTCGATGGCACGCCGATCGATTGCGAGTTCGCTGTCACACGCGAAGCAGAAGGCGAGGTATTGTGGCTGTTACAGGCCCGACCATTGATTTTGCCATCACGCCCGGAATCCGAAACAACGCAGGCCGCCCGGCTGGAAAGTATTCAGCGCAAGGTGGCGCGAGGCATGCAGCCGCACCCCTTCCTGATTGGCCAGCGTACCGTCTATGGCGTAATGCCGGACTGGAATCCGGCCGAGATTATCGGAATCCGTCCCAAACCGCTGGCGCTCTCGCTGTACCGGGATTTGGTGACCGACTCAATCTGGGCTTACCAGCGCCACAATTACGGCTATCGCAACTTACGCAGTTTCCCGCTGATGCCGCATTTCTTCGGGCTGCCGTACATCGATGTGCGCTTGTCGTTCAACTCCTTCATTCCTGCAGACCTCGATGAGGGACTGGCCGGGCGGCTGGTCGATCACTATATCGATCGACTGCTGGCCGAACCGACGCTGCACGACAAGGTGGAGTTCGAGATTGTTTTCTCGTGCTACACGTTGGATTTGTCGCAGCGACTGGAGCGCTTGGCCAGTGCCGGTTTCCTGGAGCACGAGCTAGAGGCCATCAGCACCAGTTTGCGCAAGCTGACCAACCGCATCGTTCATCCCAAGGACGGCTTATGGCGCGCCGATGCCAATAAGCTCGACGTGCTAAATGCGCGACGCGAAGAATTGCTGGCCTCCAACGCCGACCCGTTGGAGCGGATTTACTGGTTGCTGGAGGATGCAAAACGCTACGGGACCCTGCCATTCGCCGGCCTGGCCCGCGCAGGCTTCGTCGCGGTGCAGATGCTTAGATCGCTGGTGACGGTGGGCGTGTTCTCGCAGGCTGACTACGATTGCTTCATGGGGGGGGTCTCAACCGTCAGCGGCCAGTTGGCACGTGACCGGGCGACACTGGACAAGGCGACGTTCCTCGCGCGCTACGGACACTTGCGCCCGGGCACCTACGACATCCTTTCGCCTCGTTACGATGAAGCACCGGAACTCTACTTTGACTGGACCCAGCGTCCATCCACCCCAGAGCCAGTACAACCCTTTTCGCTGACCCTTCCACAAATGCGCGAAATCGTGAAGCAGCAGGAGGCACATGGCTTGGAGCCTGATCCAGTTGGCTTGCTGGATTTCATGCAAGCCGGTATCGAACTGCGCGAGCTGGCCAAGTTCCACTTCACCCGCAATCTCTCGGATGCCCTGGCATTGATTGCTGAAGTAGGCGCCCAGCATGGCATTGGACGCGAAGACATGGCCTATTGCGACATCGGTGCCTTAAAGGAGCTGCACGTTGCTGCAGCAGACCCGAAAGATGTGCTTTTGCGCAGCATTGAACAGGGCAAGGCCCGCTACGAAAAGACCCTCAAGATATCGCTGCCACCAGTGATTACCCGACCTGAGGATGTCTGGTCCTTTGAGTGGCCGGAAACAGCACCCAACTTCATCACCCAGAAGCAGGTAACAGCCCCCGTGGTGCTCAGCGATGACCGGGAAAAGCTCGCCGGGGCGATTGTCTGCATTCCCAATGCGGACCCAGGTTTTGATTGGTTATTTGCCTACCCGATTGCCGGGTTGATAACGGCGTGGGGCGGCGCCAACTCGCACATGGCGATTCGTGCCGGTGAGCTCGGCCTGCCAGCGGTCATCGGTGCCGGTGAAGTGCTCTACCGCCGCTGGTCGTCGGCTCAGCGCTTACATCTGGACTGTCCCGGGCGCTGGGTGGAGATGATGGCATGAAGGTCGTTGCCGTCAGCCAGCGCGTGGACGTAATTCCTGAGCGCGGCGAAAACCGTGATGCACTGGATCAGCGTCTGGTCACCTTGCTTCTGGTTGCCGGATTTATACCGGTGCCGGTACCCAACGGGTTGTACCTGCAAACACCCGATGGAGAAGTGATTCACGGTGCCTTGGATGACTGGCTGAACGCGGTATCACCACAGGCCATCGTTCTTTCGGGCGGAAATGACATCGGTCAGTGTTCGGCACGCGACCTGACCGAAGGCAGACTGCTTGACCATGCACGATCCCACAACTTGCCAGTACTCGGAATTTGCCGGGGAATGCAGATGATCGCGCACTCGGAAGGCAGCGAACTAAAACCGGTTACAGGTCATGTGCGAACCCGGCATAAGTTGTCGGGACAGATTGTTGCCGAGGTGAACAGTTATCACAGTTTTGCCCTTGCCGACTGCCCGAAAGGGTTTGAGGTCTTGGCGCGAAGTGAAGATGGGGAAATCGAAGCCATTCGACACCTCAACCTGCCTTGGGAAGGCTGGATGTGGCACCCGGAACGAGAGGCGTTTTTTGCATCGCACGACATTCAACGATTGAAGAAGTTGTTCGGTGAATAAAACCTGTACCCGGCCTGAGAGCTGGTACTTGGCACCCCACTCGCCGAGACGAATTCCATTCGAAAACTCATGAGGTAGAACTGTTGTGAAAGCCATTATTTTGGCTGCCGGACGTGGCAGCCGCATGAAAAGCCTCACGGATGAACGTCCGAAGTGCATGGTCGAGTTGCGTGGCAAGACACTGCTGGAGTGGCAGCTTGTGGCGCTGCGCGCTGCTGGCGTTAGCGAGATAGCCATCGTTACCGGCTACAAACGCGAGCTGTTGGCAGACCAAGAGCTGATCGAGTTCCATAATTCACGCTGGGCGCAAACCAATATGGTGTCGTCATTGGCGTGTGCTGAAGCCTGGCTGCAGGCAGAGCCGTGCATCGTGAGTTATTCCGATATTTTCTACAGCCCGGCAGCGGTCCAGTCGTTGATGACATGCAAGGCTTCCCTGGCTGTCACCTATGACCCGAATTGGCTGGCGCTGTGGACGCAGCGTTTTGGCAATCCATTACTGGATGCCGAAACATTCCGCCTGACACCTGCTGACACCTTGGCGGAAATCGGCAACAAACCAGAATCAGCAGACGATATTCAGGGCCAATACATGGGGCTTTTGCGCTTCACGCCTGAGGGTTGGGCAGAAGTCGTTCGGCTTCGCTCAGCATTAACCCCGGAGCAGTGTGACAAAGTGCATATGACGAACACCCTTCAGCAAGTCATTGATGCGGGTCGGGTCCCGATACACGCCATTCCTTACACAGGAGAATGGGGAGAGGTCGACTCCTCTGAAGACCTCTCCTTGTATCAATAGAATGAGCCGCAATGCTTGATCTGTCGCGATGACCCGCAGACTCAGCCCTTGGCCGCCATCGCGGTGACTTCCACGCGCATGCCTTCAACTGCCAGGGCGGCTACGCCAACGGCGGCGCGCACCGGCCAGGGCTTGGCGAAAAAGCGTTGATAGACCTCGTTGAAGGCGGCGCGGTCGGCCATGTCGGTGAGGTAGATGGTCAAATGCATGACCCGGTCCATGGAACTGCCAGCCCGTTCCAACGCGACCTTGAGTGCCTGCAGCGTGCACTCGCTTTGCTCGGTGATGCCACCCAACTCCAGGCTACCGTCAGCGCGGGTGGGGATCTGGGTCGAGACCAGCAGGCCGCCGAAACCGGCAACATCGGAGGAGATGGATTCCGGGTCCGGGTCGGGGATAAAGGTCAGGTCTTGGTTTGCCATGAGAGGATCTCTTGCTTGAAGTGCTAAAGGGGTGATCGTGTAAGCCGCGGCCAGTTTACAACCCCATCGTGTGGGAGCAATCAATGGACGCCCCCCTGTCTTCTCGGCGACGACTTCGACGCCCAGGCGGGCTCTCGGGCACTGTTGCCTAAAGCTTGTAGGTCACATACCGACCTCGCCCGGTTTTTTTGGCTTGATACATGACGCGGTCTGCGGCCAGCAGAAGCATATCCGCAGAGCTTTCCCCGTTCCCCAGTGCAATGCCAATCGAAACACCCACGATGCAGACCGTACCGGAAATAAAAAACGGCGCTCCCAGTGCTTCAATACATTTAGTCGCGACGGTGCTCACGATCTCTTCGGCATCGTCCCCAAGGTCACTCAGCAGAACAACAAACTCATCACCCCCGATGCGCGCCAAGGTATCGGTCTCCCGGACAACCCGGCGAAAGCGCCTCGCCACTTGCCGCAGCACCTCGTCACCCGCCTCGTGGCCAAGGGTGTCATTGATATGCTTGAAGCCATCGAGGTCCATGAACAACAGGCCCACACTCGTCTCTTTGCGTTGTGCCAGAGCCAACACGTGACGAAGCTGGCCCGAGAGATGATGCCTATTGGGCAAACCCGTCAACATATCGTGATGAGCAATTTTTTTAAGCTGGGCCTGTTTGTCATCCAGCTTGATCAACAAACGATTGAAGGCCGAGATCAAGTGACCGACTTCATCATTGCGAGTGACTGGCAAGGGAGCCAGTGGTCGTTCATCACGCGTCATGCGGTCAGCCTGCGCAGCGGCATGAAACAGATGACGAAAGACAAAGTACAGACCAATGGACGAGAACACGGCGAAAATCAAAATGGATATAAACGCCCCCCTGATCAAAAAATGCTGTGTTCGATCGACGGTTGCAAAAGCTTCACTGCTGGGCAATCGGGCAACGACGAACCAGCCGGTACTTGGGACCGAGACCATTGCAGAGACTTCCTCAACCCCATCGATGTTGAGCGCTACCTCCGCACCGCGAAATCCGGCCATGGCCCGATCATGCAGCGCATTGGCGCCGGGAGGCGGCGTTGGCTTGAGCGTCATATCCTGCGCCGAGGATTCGACAAACAATCGACTGTCCGGGAAAACCAGCTGGAAGCCGCCGGTTGTCTCCCCCATGCGGCTCTGGAGCAGGGAATCCAGAAACCCTGGCGCTGCGAGTGCCGTGACGCCCACGAGAACGGCTTGAACCCTACCGTGTTCATCCCTGATGGGCGCGGACATCGGCAGCAGCGGTTTTTGGGTTGTTTGATCCACCGCAGGACGCCCGACAAATGAACGTCCTGCCCATCCGGCTTGAATGTCATCACGCTCTGCGTAAGGGGTATTGAGTGGCGGTGTCAGGTCGGGATAGCTTGCGAGTAAATCCCCATTGGCGTTCACGATGTACACATCTGTCGAGAACAACGTCTGGTAGGCGTAATGCTCTTTCAGCCAGGCGCGCAGTCGCTCGGGTTGCTTGAGGAAATCAACAGGAATGGAGCTGGCAAGGAGCTCAAGCAAACGCTGACGCTGAATGATTTTGTCGTCGATGTCGCGAGCGACATAGGTCGCCAACGCTAATTGCTGGCCTTCCACGACCGCGCTCAAATCCTCACGCAGAAAGTCGGTGAGCACGTAATAACGCACGACCGCCCCAAACACGACAATGCACAGCGCCAATCCCAACAGCCGAGTGACGACACTGTTGAAGATTCGGGTGAAATTCAAGGGCATATGAGAGTTATTCGGCATGGCCGGAGTGTAGCCGAGGGCGTAGCGCTTTTGGGTGTTTTCCCTTCACGGCGCGGCCAATCCATCGTCAGGTATCCAGGTTCGAGCACAGGCTACTGCTCGGGCGCGACCACCCGAAACTTGATGTTGATCTCGTTGGAGACAACCCCGTAATCGGCCCATTCGCCCTCACCGATCTTGAAGTCTCCGCGTTTGAGAATGAACTCGCCATCGAATACGCCGATGGCGCTCTCAGGCTTCAAGGTGATTTGTGCACCGACCTCGCGGGTAATGCCCTTGAGCGTGAGCTGGCCAGAGACCTCGTAGCGATTGTTGCCGAGCGCCTTCACGCTGCTCGATACAAACTTCGCCTCTGGATAAGCCGCCGTGTTGAACCAGGCGGGCTTTTTCAATTCGCTGTTGGCATCGCTGTTCCCGGCATCGATGCTGTCGAGCTGGATGGTCAGTGTGGCGTGGGCCGCCGAGGGGTTCGCCGAGTTGAAATCGAGGGTGGCCTCGAATTTGCCGAACGTGCCATACACCCTCGCCCCCATCTGGTTATAGGTGAAGCTGATCTGGCTCGCGCGTGCATTTACTTTCTTGTATTCGACCGCCTGGGCGCCCGCCGTGGTACCGAATACAAGGGCTGCAGCCAGGATGACAGAACGTGGAAATCGGTGGGTCATGGGATTATCCGGTCAGTGGCCTGCTTCATGGCTTGAGATGCCGAGGGTCAGGCTGGCGCTTTGACGGCAGTATGCGCGTCAGCACGTTGTCGCGATCAACGAAGTGGTGCTTGAGCGCCGCGCATGTATGAACGATCACCAGCACCAGCAATGTGTAGTTGAGGACTTTGTGCACATCGATGAGACGATCGCCGAGCGCGTCGTCCTTGGGCAGCAGATCCGGCAGCGGCAAGACACCAAACCATGACGTCTGGAAGCCTTTTGCCGAACTCATCAGCCAGCCGCTGAGCGGAATCGCGAGCATCAGTGCGTACATCACCCCATGCGAAATGTGGGACGCGAACCGCATCACGGGCGACACGGTCGTCGGCAAGGGCGGAACAGGATGGCCCAGGCGCCAGCCGAGCCGTAGCAGCACCAGAAAAAACAAAGTCACCCCGGCCCACTTGTGCCATGAATACAGCTTCAGTTTGGTCGGCGAGAACGCAAGTTCAGGCATGTAGTAGCCGAGCGCGAAGGTGCCGATCAGCCCGAGGGCTATCAGCCAGTGCAGGCAAATCGCCGTGCGGGTGTAACGATCGTTCATGAGCGCTCCGTGTCGACTGACGACGTGACCGGGTAAAACCTCACTGCCTGACTGCCGGTACATTGTTGATCCGGACCGGTACTTGCGCAAATGCTTTGACGGCAAGCTTGCCTGCGCAATCGCCTTTTGCCTCGCAGAACCCCTGGCGCCACAATTGTGGTTAAAATGCCGCCCCTTTCATATTGCCGGCCCTGCCCGATGAACCCTGACGCCCTCGCCATCCTCCGCCAGCATTTACTGACGGCTCTGACCGCTGTCCCCGAAGAAACCCGCCGCGTGTTCCATGGCCGGGGCCGATGCTGGCCGGGGCTGGAACAACTGACCGTCGACTGGATGCAAGGTGTGGTGCTGGTCTCGCTGTTCAAGGAGCCTGACCCGGCGCAGCTGGAGGCATTGAAGCAGTTGCTGATGGGGATCGCGCAGTCGCCTGAGTGGGAGAAATCCGGCGCGCATACGTTGCTGCTGCAACACCGCTACCTGCCCCAAAGCACCACCGAATGGTTGCTGGGGGAAATGGTCGAGGAATGGACGATCACCGAGGGCGGTCTGCGTTATCGCATCGACCTGGGTAAAAAACAGAACAGCGGCCTGTTTCTCGACATGCGCTACGGCCGCAATTGGGTGCGCGCCAATGCCCAGGGCAAACGCGTTTTGAACCTGTTCGCCTACACCTGCGGGTTTTCGGTGGCCGCCATCGAGGGCGGCGCGGAGCATGTGGTCAACCTGGACATGTCCCGCGGCGCCCTGAGCCGCGGACGCGACAATCACCGGCTGAATGGGCACGACTTGAGCAAGGTCAGCTTTCTCGGCCATGACCTGTTCAAATCCTGGGGCAAGGTCATCAACAGTGGCCCTTACGACCTGGTGATCATCGACCCACCGTCGTTCCAGAAAGGCAGCTTCCTGCTGACCAAGGACTACCAGCGCGTACTACGCCGCCTGCCGGAACTGCTCACCAGCGATGGCGTGGTACTGGCCTGCATGAACGACCCGGCCTTCGGCCCGGACTTTCTCATCGACGGCGTGACCCGAGAAGCCCCGAGCCTGCGCTTCGAACAGCGCCTGGAAAACCCACCGGAATTTCCCGATGTCGATGCGCAAAGCGGTCTGAAGGCGCTGGTGTTCAGGGCAGGCTGATTAGCCATATTAGAATGGTTTGCTCAGCAGTCAGCCTCCTGAACAACCAGATTCAGGTAGGAAGCAAACACCGGAGCGCAACACCTTCAGTAACTTCCTGCATTGGGCTCGGACGGTTCTCAAACACAAAGTGGACCAGGCTGATATTCATCGTGTGCTTAAACGATTGAAATACCGAGCGAAAACTCCTATCGGTGTTCAGACCGCGCCATAGGCTTTGAAACCACTCATCAAGGCGACGTTGACCGAAAGGACCCCGCTCAACCACAATGCCCGAGGTAGCGCCAATGTAGCTACAAATAAACGATGAGGTCATTACCATGGGTGCATTGCTGAAAACTACCGACGTGCGTTGCCGCATTGATGAGGATCTGAAGGTGCGTGCCACTGAAGTCTTAAACGCTTGCGGGCTGAGCATCAGTGACGCCATGCGTCTTTTTCTCCGTCAGGTCGTTGCAACTCAGGGGCTTCCGTTTGAGGTGCGCGTCCCGTCGGAAAAAACTGCCCGCGCCATGATGGAAGCGCGAGGCATTCGCCAACAGTTCGACTCGATAGACGACATGCTGAGGGACACTGATGGCGAAACCGGAGAAAAAGCAAAAGCGCGCTGAACTGCCAAAGCAGTGTGCTCAAACATCGGAATTCAAGAAGTCCTGGGAGCGTTACAAGCGAGCCGGACGCCGTGATATGAATGAAGTCCGGCAGGTGATGGTCATGTTATTTCTGGGGGAGCAACTGCCGGTCGAGTACCTGGATCATGCTTTGACGGGTGATTGGAGTGGTTTTCGGGAGTGTCATATTGGGGGGGACTTCTTGATGATCTACGAGCACTCACATTCTGACTTGATTACATTTGTCGATCTCGGAAGTCATTCTGAACTCTTCAAGTAGGGTTCCGAACGCTAAATTCCAGCGTCCGAGCCTCTTACATCCGACTGTATACGACAGTACCCGTAAGAACTCGAAGTAGCGTGAACTGCCGCCTACCCAAGCCGCTCCTGCACAAAAGCCTTGGCTTTGGCCGTCATCTGGTCGAGATGCCGGTCGCGCTGTTTTTCGGCATCGAGCATCGCCCGCTTCCCGTGTCGTTGCAGCAGATACGTATGGATCTGCCGCACTTCTGTCGAGCGGTAGATCGGCGCAGTATCCAGCACCCCCATCAAACCGCCCGTGCTGTGATTACGCGTATTCATCAGCACCTGCGGCCCGCGCGCGCCCAGCACCTGAAAGCCCATCGCTTCGAAACAGGCAACCTTGCCGACCGCACACGCCAGCTCGGCATGCGGGTAGCGGCTGAGCATTTCCTGGACCATCGCCCGTGCGACGCCCTGGTGTCGATGACTGGCTTGCACCGCCATATAGGCCACGCCGCACGCCTCGGGATCATCCTTGACCGGCAGATACAGCAAAAAGCCGATGACCTTCGAAGGATCTTCATCATCCATCGCGACGATCAATTCGACAGCGATCCCTTTAGACCCGTCGAGCGCTTGCAGATAGAGATGAACCTCGTAGCCGATCGCATATTGATAGACGTTGAACAGGAGGTTGCTCGGCGCAATCGCCACCGTGCTGATATCGGTCAGGTAGTCGACGACCATCTGCAGAATCTGGTCGTTGATGGGCTCGGAGCACGGGGTTTCAAAGTGGGTGATCGTGAACATCGAACTCATGCCTCCTTCGCCTTTACGGCCGCCAGCCACTCAGGGTTCAACTGATTCTGCTCAGTCTCGATCCCCAGCGCTTCCATGCTCGCCTTGTGCTGGTCGATCTCACGAGTCATTTGGCTGAGGCTGCTGGTGTTGCCGTCCAGTTGGTGCATTTGCGTCAGCCCCAGGTGATAAAAGCGCAGCAGCTTGATTGCGCTCGGGTTACCGGCCTGCACCGCATCGGTGACCTTATGCATGACATTGGTGACGCTCATCAGGCTACGCTTGAGTTGCCAGCCGTACACCGCCGCCGCCATCCACGGCTGCGACCAGCCTTTGGTCTTCATCAGCACGGCACTAACGACGACAGCGGCAATGACGCCCCCCAGGTTGAAGCGAAAGTTATCGCCACCGGGCTCGCCGAACAGCATGACGGCCAGGCCGGACAGCGCCATCGCCAGCAGAATGAAGGTCACGGCGATGATCACGGTGCTGCGGCGCGTCTGCTGTCGATAGGTTTCGGGGGTCCACGGCTTGATCTCGAACATCACGACAGGGCTCTTTTGCTAAGTTGAAGACAGGATGCGCGGCATTATCGCCCGTAGAGCCCGATACAGACACGCTTAATCACCAGAAACACAACATCAGCCGTAACGCACCCCCGTAGCAGCTGCCGAGCCTGCGAGGCTGCGTTCGGCTGCGAAGCAGTCGTAAAACCTGCGAGCACGGTCTTCCTGAAACACCGCGCCGCCTGACTCTACGACTGCTGCGCAGCCGAACGCAGGCTGCGCCAGCTGCTACGAAAAGCATGCGTCGCGGCAGAATTCTGTTAACGGGATAAAGGCGACAGATCTATTCAGGAAAGTACATGGGTTCGAAAAACCGACGATCTATAAAACAATGAGTGAGCCGCAACGTAGACGGGTTTAAAGGCTCTGCATCAGATATTTGTATTCAAATGCCAGCTTAATAATATTTTACCGATACCGGGGTGATCCCTAGTCTTGAGCCCAAGAAATGGCAGGTCGCAACCGACCCTAATCCAACTTCGAAGGGCATAGAGATGACCATTGAAATAATAAAAACAGACACGCTGATTGTCGGCGCGGGTCAGGCGGGTGTGGCCATGAGTGAGCACCTGAGCAAACTCGGCGTGCCGCACCTGGTGCTGGAGCGCGATCGTATCGCCGAGCGCTGGCGCACCGGGCGCTGGGATTCGCTGGTGGCCAATGGTCCGGTCTGGCACGACCGTTTTCCCGGACTTGAATTCGACGATCTCAGCCCGGATGGCTTTGCCCCGAAAGAGCGGGTAGCCGATTACTTCGAAGCCTATGCCAGGAAATTCAACGCGCCCATCCGCACCGGTGTCGAGGTGAAGAAGGTTGAACGCAATGTCGGTCGCCCGGGCTTCACCATTGAAACCTCTGAAGGGGTGATCGAGGCCAACCGTGTGGTGGCCGCCACCGGACCGTTCCAGCGTCCGGTCATTCCGCCGATCGCACCGCAAGATCAGCCGTTCCTGCAGATCCACTCGGCCGACTACCGCAATCCAGCGCAACTACCCGAGGGCGCTGTTCTGGTTGTCGGTGCCGGGTCGTCGGGGGTGCAGATCGCCGATGAATTACAGCGCGCCGGCAAGCAGGTGTACCTCTCGGTCGGCGCGCACGACCGCCCTCCTCGCGCCTATCGCAACCGGGATTTCTGCTGGTGGCTGGGCGTGCTCGGCGAATGGGATCAAGCGGCCATGAAGCCCGGTCGCGAACACGTCACCATCGCCGTAAGCGGTGCACATGGCGGTCGTACGGTGGACTTCCGCGGACTGGCCCATCGCGGCATGACGCTCGTTGGCCTGACCCAATCGTTCAATGGCGCCGTGGCGACCTTCCAGCCCAATCTTGCCGACAACCTGGCCCGCGGCGACGAGAACTATCTGGCCCTGCTCAATGCCGCTGACGCCTACATCGAGCGCAATGGCCTGGACCTGCCGGAAGAACCTGAAGCGCGCCATACCTTTGCGGATCCTGCGTGCGTGACCCATCCGATTCTCGAGCTCGACCTGGCCAAGGCCGGCGTGACCTCGATCATCTGGGCCACCGGGTTTGCCACGGACTACAGCTGGCTCAAAGTCGACGCCTTCGACGACAACGGCAAACCGCAGCATCAGCGCGGTGTATCGAGCGAGCCGGGTGTGTATTTCCTGGGGCTGCCGTGGCAGTCGCGTCGCGGCTCGTCGTTTATCTGGGGTGTTTGGCACGACGCCAAGTACGTGGCGGATCACATCGCCATTCAGCGTTCGTACCTCGACTACCGCGATGCCGGGCAGCGTCAGGCTGAAGCCGCCCCGGCCGTCCATAAAACACCTGTCAGTGCTTGATATCCGCGCCGGCGCTTGCACAGCGTAGGGCCGAATTTTTCTTGAGGAGCTTCCGATGTCCACGCCAACCCATACCCGCATTCGCATGTTCAACACCAAAGAAACCTACCCGAACCAGAGCCTGGACAATGACCTGTGCCAGGCGGTCCGGGCCGGCAACACCGTTTATGTTCGCGGCCAGGTCGGTACCGATTTTGAAGGCAACCTCGTCGGTCTTGGTGACCCGCGTGCGCAAGCCGAACAAGCCATGCGCAACGTCAAGCAATTGCTGGAAGAAGCCGGCAGCGACCTCAGCCACATCGTCAAAACCACCACCTACCTGATCGATCCGCGTTACCGCGAGCCGGTCTATCAGGAAGTTGGCAAGTGGCTCAAAGGGGTGTTTCCGATTTCGACCGGGTTGGTGGTTTCGGCACTGGGGCAGCCGCAGTGGCTGATGGAGATTGATGTGATTGCGGTGATTCCTGAGTAAGCAGGTTTACCGAGGCGCGGCCTTCGCGAGCAAGCTTTGCTCCTACAGTGGATCTTCAGTTGCCACACATTTGTGCACGACGACCATCCCCTGCAGGAGCAAAGCTTGCTCGCGATGAGGCCCGCACAGACGACACTTTCGCCAAGGCTAACCAAGGAGCAAACCATGACCTTTTCCATCGCCGCACGTTGCCCCGAAACCGGTCAATTGGGCATCGCGATCAGTTCCTCGAGCATCGCTGTCGGCGCACGCTGCCCTTGGCTGCTGCCAGGTGTGGGTGCGGTCTCAACGCAAAACATCACCTTGCCGTCACTCGGCCCGGAAGTCCTCGCCCTCATGGAACAAGGCCTTGCGCCCTCGGCTGCATTCGACAAGGTATTGACTCGCAACGGCTACAGCCAATACCGGCAGATCACCGCGATTGACCACCTCGGCCAGACCGCTCACTTCAGCGGTGCGCAAACCCTGGGCACCCACAACGCCGTGTCGGGCGAACAATGCGTGGCTGCCGGCAACATGCTGGCGGACCGTGGGGTGATCGAGGCCATGGTCAAGGCGTTCGAGCACGGCGAAGGTCAACTGGCCGACCGCTTGCTGGCGGCGCTGAAAGCCGCTGTGACGGCAGGAGGCGAAGCCGGGCCCGTGCATTCTGCGGCGGTCGTCGTGGTCGGCGAACTGACCTGGCCGATTATCAACCTGCGGGTTGATTGGGCTGATCACGATCCGATAGGCGAACTGGAGAAATTGTGGGACGCCTATCGCCCACAGGTTCAGGATTACATCGACCGCGCCCTGGCTCCCGACAAATCGCCTGGCTACGGCGTGGCGGGAGACGACCGATGAGCAACAGTGTCGATTTGCTCAAGCAACTGGTGGCCTTCGACACCACGAGCCGCGAATCAAACCTGCACCTCATCGACTTTGTCCGCGACTACCTCGAACGCTTCGACGTGCCATGCGAACTGGTCTACAACGAGCAGCGCAGCAAGGCCAATCTGTTCGCGACCATCGGCCCGGCGGATCGGCCGGGCATCGTGCTGTCGGGGCACACCGATGTGGTGCCCGTCGACGGCCAGCCATGGACCGTTGCGCCGTTCCAGCTCAGCGAGCGCGACGGCAAGTTGTACGGTCGCGGCACCGCCGACATGAAAGGCTACATCGCCTGTATTCTCGCCCTGGTCCCGTCCTTGGTGAACGCCCCGCTACGGCGGCCGGTGCATATCGCGCTGTCGTACGATGAAGAAGTCGGCTGCCTTGGGGTCCGCTCGCTGCTCAAAGCCCTCGAACAGCGCCCGGTCAAACCGATGCTCTGCATCATTGGCGAGCCGACCGAACTCAAACCGGTGCTGGGTCACAAGGGCAAACTGGCGATGCGTTGCGACATTCATGGTGAGGCCTGCCATTCGGCGTACGCCCCGCTCGGGGTCAACGCGATTGAATACGCCGCCGAACTGATCGGTGAACTGGGGCGGATCGGCCACCGGCTCAAAGCGCCAGAGCATCACGATACCCGTTTCGACCCGCCGTTCAGCACGGTGCAAACCGGCGTGATTTCCGGCGGCAAAGCCTTGAACATCGTCCCGGCGGATTGCCGCTTCGACTTTGAAATCCGCGCCCTGCCCTCACAAGACCCCAGCGTGGTGGCGCAGGAACTGCAGACCTACGCTGAACAACAGGTATTACCGCGCATGCGCGCGGTGAGCGATCAGAGCGACATCCGCTTCAGTGAGTTGTCGGCGTATCCCGGGTTGGCCACCGATGCACACAGCGAAGCGGCTGAGTTGATCGCCGAATTCTCCGGCTCGCGGGAGTTCGGGACGGTAGCGTTCGGCACCGAGGGCGGGCTGTTTGACGCGGCGGGGATTCCAACGGTGGTCTGCGGTCCTGGCAGCATGGATCAGGGCCACAAACCGGACGAGTTTGTCAGCCTCGATCAATTGAAGGGCTGCGACGCCATGCTGCAACGGATGCTGTCATCGATCTGCTGAGTCGCAATGATTGGCCCGACGCTCAGCTACAAAGTTGGGCCAGTTCTTCCTGGCAATAATCCACGAACAGCTGCACCGGTTTGGTCAGTTGCGTGCGACGCAACCACGCCGCCGATAAACCCGAGCCGGTGACCGTTTCAGCCAGCGGGACACACACGACTTTTTGCCCGTCATAGGTGTAGTCCGAAAACGGCTTGGTCACCAGAATCGAAAAGCCGAAACCGCGCCCCACCATTCCGCGCACCATCTCGATCGACGGCGAGCTGAAGACAATGTGCGGCCTCAACCCGAGCTCTTCAAAAACGCTCACGAAGTAGGTCCGGCTCGGCACCACGTCGAGCAAAATCATCGGCTCCAGTACCAGCTCATGCAGCGAGACTTTCGCCTGTTGCGCAAACCGGTGATCGGCCGGCAGCAAGGCATAGGGTTGCTGCGGCGGCATCAGCGGCACGGTCTCAATCGTGCTGTCCAGATCGTGTTCGAAGAGCATCGCCAGATCAATGCTGCCGGCGGTCAGTGCCTGCACCAACTCCTGCTGCTCGCCATCGCGAATACGGATCTCCACACCCGGCCAGCGCTCTTTGAAGCCGGCGATCAAGCGTGGCAGGTACAGCGGCGCCACCGTTTCAAAACAGCCAATATCGATCTGCCCCGCCACCATGTCATTGTCCGCCAGCGCGTTCTGTTCGAACTCGTGAGCCACCCGCAGCAGCTCAACCGCTTTGCGGTAAAAACGCGAGCCACTCGGCGTCAGCGAAACACCCTGCGCGTGATGCCGGATAAACAGCTGAACACCAAAGCTGTCTTCCAGGTGCTTGATGGCGGTCGACACCGACGGTTGGGCGATATAGAGCTTGCGAGAGGCTTCAGCCACGCTGCCGCAATCGGCGGTGGTGACGAAATACCTGAGCTGGCGCAGGTTGTAAGCAGCCATGCGGACCTCCAGAAAATAGCAATGCGTAGCGCTTTTGTGGCGAGGGAGCTTGCTCCCGCCCGACCGGGCTGGCGCACCAGGGCGCAGCACTCGCAAATCAGCAGTTTTTTGCCGAAGTTTTGGGGCCGCTACGCAGCCCAGCGGGAGCAAGCTCCCTCGCCACAGCAGCGTTCGATCTGGTGATTCTTTGGGTGCACGATCACGCTTGAACATACCGGAGGCGGAAAAACCGCGGGCACTATTTTTTAAGGTTTGAAGCAACAAACTTAATCATTTATCTATCCCGATGCATTGCACATGATCACTCCAACAAGAAAAGCGTCGCTTGCGCGGCGCTCACTGAAGTACGTCCACGTACTCACTTTGCCTTGGAATCCGTCATGGTCACCGGCACCCTGGGTGTGCAACTATTTCACCTGCCCCCCCCAGCACCGGACTCGCCGTTCCCTGCCCGGTGTGCACTTCAACTTCGTTTGACCAGGTCGAGTTCGTCGACGAAGACGTAGTCGTCGAGGCTTTCGCGAAGCAGTTACATCACGATGGGCATCGGTCAGAACGCTTGAGCACCGCACTGAGGACGCGCTGTCCGTATAAGCCGACGCCAAGACCCGACACGATGAGAACGACTGCAACGATTTTGTTGACTGACAGGCTCTCATTGAAAATTGTGACTGAACCGAGCAGTCCGAATACCGGCACCAATAACGACAATGGCGCGACTGTAGACACGGGATATCGTTTCAGAAGTGAATTCCACACCCAGTAGCCGAATAGTGTATTGGGGTAGACCTGGAACAGGATCGACAGGACGGCGCGGTAGTCGAGTTGATTCACCAATGCGCTGTAACCCGTTGAGCCGTTGACAGCGTAATCCAGCGCGAAAAGAGGGATGGGCGAAAACGCGCTGGACCACACCAGAAAAGCGAAGACCTGGGTGGTCTTCGCTTTTTTGTTGATCACGTTGGCGACACTCCAGGCGACCGCTCCCAGCAGCACCAACAGCAGCCCGGCCGTCGTGACTGTCCCATCAACAATCGAGATGATGCTCAACAAGCCACAGCAGGCGATACCTATACCCGCCAGTTGGTAACGGGAAATCGCTTCCTTGAATATCCATGAACCCAACAGGAGGGTGAAAAACGCGCTGAACTGAAGCACCAGCGAAGCGATGCCTGCTGAAAGACCAGACTGGATGCCAAGGTTAACGACGCCCCAAAGTCCGATACCGAAGACCAGACCGTAACCCATGATGTAGCGCCACTGCACATCAGGTTTCGGAATGAAAAAGATCGCTGGAAGTGCGCAAAGCGTGAAGCGAATGCCAGCAAGGATCAGCGGGTCAACGGTGGTGAGGCCCAGTTTGATAACCGAGAAGTTCACGCCCCATATGGCAGTAATCGAAATGGCGAGTAGCAGGTGCCTGGCTTTCATGCTGATCGTCCTTGATGGGTCGTTGAAGAATTAAACGTGAGAATCCACAGCAGCAAGGCAGCAGCGCTGATCAAGGCGCCCAGCAGGCTTACTGCCCTCCAGCCCCAGAGCGCATAAACCTGGGTCGCGGCTACGGCTCCCAGCGCGCTACCGACCGAGTAGAAGCACATGTATGCGCCGACCATGCGACTGTGGGCGTCGGGTCGTGCAGCAAAAATGAGGCTCTGGTTGGTGACGTGTACCGCTTGCACCGCGAAGTCGAGCAGGACTACGCCGCAGACCAGCGCGATCAGGGACGTCTCGGCAAACGTGATGGGTAACCAGGACAGCGTCAGGAGCCCCAGCGAAATGCCGGTCACTCGTTGCCCCAGGCCTTGATCGGCCCAGCGACCGGCTCTACTGGCAGCAAGGGCACCGGCGACGCCGGCCAAGCCAAACAGGCCGATGGCAGTGTGTGAAAGCGACAGCGGCGGAGCGCTCAACGGCAGCAC
Source organism: Pseudomonas sp. GW822-FHT04C11 (assembly GCF_058800905.1). Lineage (NCBI taxonomy): Bacteria > Pseudomonadati > Pseudomonadota > Gammaproteobacteria > Pseudomonadales > Pseudomonadaceae > Pseudomonas > Pseudomonas sp. GW822-FHT04C11. The sequence continues at coordinate 89,422 of NZ_JBXAMS010000019.1, forward strand.
CATGGATGTCCACAGCACGGAAAAAGCGGCAAAGATCAGTAAGGCCAGAAGGCCCCTGGCGCGTAAAGTGCGTTCGGTCATGAACAGTTTGAAGAGTGAACTTATGAGCGCCAGGTAGGAGTCTTGGTGCCTTGGCGGCGCCGTGACAGGAACCACTTTCCACAGCACCGCCGCGATGGTCAGCATCAATCCTGAAGACACGAAGTAAACGGCGCGCCAGCCGGCGATGTCCGCAATCAGGCCAGAGGTAAACCGCGCCAGAAGAATGCCCAGGACAATTCCACTGGTTACCGTCCCCACTGCCTGCCCGCGTTGTGATGGCGTTGCCAACACGGCGGCGTATGCCACCAGTACTTGAACAACCACTGCCAGTAAGCCCATCACGATCATGGCGCCCAACAGGGCCAGCCATTGCTGTGCTGCGCCGACCGCCGCGAGTGCAACCGCAGACAGCAGGACCTGAGTCAGAATCAACCGCTTTCGGTTGACCCTGTCGCCCAGTGGGACGATGAACAGCAACCCCAACGCGTAACCCACCTGAGTGGCCGTCACCACGACCCCGATCAATCCTGAGGTGACGCCCAGGCTCTCAGCCATTGAGGCGAGCAAAGGTTGGGCGAAGTAAACGTTGGCGACTGCAAGTGCGCAGGTGACGGAAAACAATAAGGTGAGCGACGGGGAAAGCCCTGGAGACCGGTCGGTCCTGGTGCGTTCTCCGGTATCCGAATGCAGTAATCCCGAAGGCTGTCTGGAGAACCGTTTGGTGGCTGAGTCGGCATCTGCTGTCATGTACACCTCCATGGCGTTAAACTGGTTTCAATTCAGAACTAGATTCCATTGTTGCTGTATCAGGTTTTAAATTGCAACCACATTGCGCCAGGCTGGTGGACAGGCTTGGCCACTCCACATTCCGCAAGGTCAAAAAAATGCTCGAAGATGCCTCACCACACAGCAGCGAATGCCCGGTCGCAAGAACACTGGAGGCCATCGGGGATCGTTGGTCGCTCATGATCATCCGCGACGCGTTTGACGACATTCGCCGATTCAGCGAATTTCAAAAGAGCTTGGGCGTGGCCAAGAATATTCTCGCATCGCGACTGAAGACGCTGGTTGAGGTCGGGGTTTTCGACGTTCGACCGGCGTCAGATGGCAGCGCCTACAAGGAGTACGTCCTTACGGAAAAAGGACGGGAGATCTTCCCAGTTGTGGTCAGCATGAGGCAGTGGGGCGAACGTTTCCTGTTCAAGCCGCAGGAGACGCGTTCTGTGCTGATCGACAACGAGTCCGGCGAGCCTCTGATGCCGATTGAAGTTCGCTCATCACGCGGTCAAAAACTTGGACCGTCTGACTGCCACAGAGTGAGATTTGTTGGCGGCGAGTCGTGAATCGACAGCAGACTTGCCTCGCCCCGGAATCTCCTGACTGACTGGCCTTACACGGTGTTGCGGTTTTTTTTCTGCTCTTTTTTGCCGGGCGTTTAATAGAATGCTCAGATTGAACGCCAAGACACTGTCGCGTACTACAGTGCCACGAGAAACCCTATGAACACCCATTTTGAGAGAGCAGCATGATCGAGGTCACCGAGGTTCCCATTGCCCAACTGCGGGCGGCGCTCGAATCGGGCCAGACCACGGCGGTTGAACTGGTGCAGGCCTACCTCGCCCGAATCGATGCCTACGACGGCCCCGACACGCCCACCGCCCTTAACGCGGTGGTGGTGCGCAACCCCGAGGCGCTGAACGAGGCGCGGGCATCCGACGCCCGCCGCGCCAAAGGCGAAACACTGGGCCCGCTCGATGGCATTCCCTACACGGCCAAGGACAGTTATCTGGTGAAGGGGCTGACCGCCGCTTCCGGAAGCCCGGCCTTCGCCAACCTGATTGCCTATCGCGATGCGTTCACCATCGAACGGTTGCGCGCCGCCGGCGCCATCTGCCTGGGCAAGACCAACATGCCGCCCATGGCCAACGGCGGCATGCAGCGCGGGGTCTATGGCCGGGCAGAAAGCCCGTACAACGCTGACTACCTCACCGCCCCCTTCGCCTCCGGCTCATCGAACGGTGCCGGTACCGCCACCGCCGCCAGCTTCGCAGCCTTCGGCCTCGCGGAAGAAACCTGGTCGAGCGGACGCGGCCCCGCCTCGAACAATGGCCTGTGCGCCTACACGCCGTCACGCGGGGTGATCTCGGTGCGCGGTAACTGGCCGTTGACGCCGACCATGGACGTGGTCGTGCCGTTTGCCAGAACCATGGCCGACCTGCTCGAAGTGCTCGACGTGGTCGTGGCCGAAGACCCCGACACACGCGGCGACCTGTGGCGGATGCAACCCTGGGTGCCGATCCCGAGCGTCACCTCGGTGCGCCCCGCCTCCTACGTGGCGCTTGCCGCCAATCCCGATGCCCTCGCCGGAAAACGCTTCGGCATTCCGCGGATGTACATCAACGCCGATCCCGAAGCCGGCACCTCTGAAACGCCGGGAATCGGTGGCCCGACCGGGCAACGAATCAACACCCGCGCCTCGGTGATCGGGCTCTGGGAACAGGCTCGCCAGGCACTCGAAGCCGCTGGTGCCGAAGTGATCGACGTCGACTTCCCACTGGTCTCCAATTGCGAAGGCGATCGCCCCGGCGCGCCGACCGTGTTCAATCGCGGCATCGTCTCCAAAGAGTTCCTCCACCATGAACTGTGGGACCTGACCGCGTGGGCGTTCGATGACTTCCTGCAGGCCAACGGCGATCCGACATTGAATCGCCTGGTCGACGTCAACGGACCGCTGATCTTCCCCCACGACCCCGGCACCCTGCCCAACCGCGAAGGCGACCTCGCCGCCGGCATGGACGAATACGTGCGAATGGCCGAGCGCGGCCTGACGCCGTGGGACCAGATCACCACCGTACCCGACGGCCTGCGAGGCCTTGAACAGACCCGTAAAATCGACCTCGAAGACTGGATGGACAAACTCGGCCTCGATGCCGTGCTGTTCCCGACCGTCGCCGACGTCGGCCCGGCGAATGCCGATGTCGACCCGACGTCGGCGGACATCGCCTGGAGCAACGGCATCTGGGTCGCCAACGGCAACCTCGCCATCCGCCACCTCGGCGTGCCCACGGTCACCGTACCGATGGGCGTCATGCCGGACATCGGCATGCCGGTCGGGCTGACCTTTGCCGGTCGTGCGTATGACGATTCGACGTTGCTGCGGTTGGCTTCGGCGTTCGAGGCGACGGGGACGAAGCGGCTGATTCCGCCAAGGACTCCGGTGTTGCGCAAGTAAATGGCTATGTAGTGGAATGACAGGCGGATGCGATGTTGCGTCCGCCTTCTGCTGGATTTGCCACCCCAATGTCACAACAAGGAATGTTTGCACATGAAATTCGGCTACATGATCATCTACGTCCCGGACGTTGCAGCCTCACTCCAGTTCTTCTCATCCGCCTTCGGGATTGCCACCCGCTTCCTCCACGAATCCGCTACCTACGGCGAACTCGAAACCGGCGAAACCACCCTGGCATTCGCCGCCGACGAACTCGCGGCGATGAACTTCAGCACCGGCCACCTCTCGGCCCACGCCTCCCCCAAACCACTGGGCATCGAAGTCGGCCTGGTGACCGACGACGTCCCCGCCGCCCATGCCAAAGCACTACACGCCGGCGCCACTGAAATAGCCGCCCCACTCATCAAACCCTGGGGGCAAACCGTCTCCTACGTTCGCTGCCCGGACGGGACATTGGTGGAGCTTTGCACGCCTGTGCGGGTGTGAGCGATAGCTGAGGCGTAAGTACCGAGTTGGCTCGCTACGAACGCAGTCTGCCAATCGCCCGCCGATACTTTTCAATTCGCTCCAGATCTTCCCAAGACGGCTGTGCGATTCGGGACACGTCGCTGTTCTCTTCAAGGTCAGCCAGCTTGACCACACGGCCTATCGGGTTCTGCGCCGCTCGTTCGACGAACAGCTCGTAGGACTCTCCCGGCAGCTTGGTGACAGACTCAATGGCCGCCAGCACCGTTTCACTGAAGCCTTCTTTACGCAGATCATCAAGGCTGATGCCAGAGTCCTCAACCACGTCATGCAGAACCGCCACGATCCGCTCTTCCAGGGTGCTGACCTTCAGCATCACTTTCAGCGGGTGCAGGATGTACGGCGAACCGCCCTTGTCGACCTGCCCTTCGTGAGCGGCAGCAGCAATGGCGATGGCACGTTCCAGTGTTTGAGTCATCTCGATTTTCCTTGGCCTCAAAGCCGTAGCGGTTACTCACATTGATGCCGAGCTTGAGCCAACCCGCGACGGACTTCCACTCCCCCACGCTCGGCGCTGCCGAAGGCTCGGGCCGCGTTCGGACGATCTTTTGATTTTCAGCTCCGAAACTCTCGTAGGAATCCACCCACCGTGGCGAGGGAGCTTGCTCCCGCTGGGCTGCGAAGCAGCCCCAAGCCCTACCTCCCAATTTCCTCAGACACTCCGCAACGCCCGGGTTACGGCAAATACGCCGCCGAACATGGACAAACCACATCGCCACAATGGCCGCGCAGCGTCCTACACCTCGGTTGCAGTCACCAAAATCGCCACCTAAAGTTGATCTGTCGCAGACATTCGTTGGCGATAGGGTTTCGCAGCCCTTAAGATTGACACCTTGCTCCGTCAGGCTCGGCCGGTTCCCGGCTGCGTATCGTTTTATGGCGGTTGTGCGTGGGAGACCTTCGGGTCTGCCGGGTCATGGTGTTAATCCTCCGGTCTGCGAACCCGCGTACAGCTGCCACCCAATTTGTTTCGCAGCAGACAAGGTGGCAATTCTTCTTTTGTGAGGATTAACACCATGACGACTCAACACCCGCCCCACCGCTTCACCCCCATGTCCCAATTCGCCACCGACAGCCCAGTCCTGCACATCGACAGCGACGTCCCGCTACGCGAACTCCACAACTGCGTCAGCGAACGCCTCAACGCCGTCCTCAAATACCTGAACCTGATGGCCTGTACCAGCCTCCCCGACTACGCCGAGAACGACATCAACACCGTCACCAATATTGCTCGGATTATGGTCCAGGATGTTGCTGATGTGTTTGGGGTGATTGAGCAGCGTGGGTTTGATATGCCCAAGGGGCAGTGACCTGCATTTAGTCGCAAAAAAACCGCATTGCTGCGGTTTTTTAATGATCTCTGTTCAGGCTTTTTTCAAAAAAGTGATGGAAGCTCACAGTACTGCCCCATTCCCTATGTTTTATGAAATCCATAAAAATGCACTCATGAACTCGTAACCATTTGGTAATTATCAATAAATTCCAATTCAGCAATAGGTCAATTTCAGTTCATTCGTGGTTTCCCCGCGGCAATACGATTCTCGATGAAGCACGGTCTGTCCGCTCTCAGTTGCGCTTTCCGGAAAACTTTGAGATAAGCGATAGTGGCACATAGCCTCAATCACACGGAGCGTTAAACATGAAAATCAGGAAGTTAATAATAAAAAATTTTCGCGGCATCGGATATGCAGAGATAGATATTGAAGACTTCACCAGCTTCATCGGCCCAAACAATATCGGAAAGTCTACTATTCTTCACGCGCTAAACATACTTCTTGACAACAAAAAGCCTACTGTCGATGACTGGCCAAACAAAACCCCATCCCCAGAAACCATGGAGATAATCTGCGAATTCAGGGATCTTGAAGAGTGGGAAAAGAAGAAGCCGGCAATTTCGAGACTACTGAGTCAAGACAACCTTATCATCAAGCTAAGCGCCAGTTGGAACGACGGATTAGATACACTATCCTCTGACTATAGCGTTTTCTGTACTGTTGACGAATTACCTTGGAGCAATATTTCTGAAGCCAGGAAAAACCCTGAGTCTAAGGAGTGTATCGATTTACTTGGTATAACCAACGCTGAAGACTTTAAAAGTCGACAAGCAGAACTCGAAGCAATGTTTAAAGATAAATACCCTAAATCAGTGACCACAAGTACAGACTGGCACATTAAAAAATTCCCAAATTCACTTCAACAAGCGGTTCCTCATGTTATGTACGTTCCGGCGTGTTTCAAGATTGAGGATGATATGAAGTCCACCGCAAACACTCCATTTTCCTTTTTATTTTCAAACAAACTATTCCCTATTGTAAAGGACGATACCTCTTACAAGGAGTACATAAAAAAGGCCGACTTCCTTCAGAAAAAGCTAAAAGGACAGGCTGAAGATGGCACAGTTATCGACGGACTTAGTCAAGCATTAGAACAAGTGAGCTCTACACTCAATCAAGTATTGGACTTTGACTCAAAAGTACGACTGGCAATAGGTGAAATAGATATCGAACCGCTATTCATGAAAGCAGCCACATTCCTTATTGATGAAGAGTTTGAATCAAGCTTACAGTATCAAGGAAGTGGGGTTCAAAGAGCATTAGCGTTTGCTATGTTAGAAAGCAACGCGGGCCATGCCGCGATGGTGGAAGGTGGTGAACGCTCCGTAGTAGTATTATATGAGGAGCCAGAGCTATATATACACCCTCATCTAATGAGGAGATTAAAATCCGCATTGGTTAACAAAACTGAATCACCAAAATGGCAGGTAATTTGCTCTACACATTCACCATTTCTAATTTCTCTTGCTGACAAACCAGAATCGTTGAAACTGGTAAGAAAAAATGCTGAAAATCAGAGAATCATTCACCAGTTAGCGTCAAATATTTTCGAAAAAGGTGGCGACTATGACGAACGCTCTCTTCTAAGAGCCACTCTTGATTTCCATCCTACAGTATGTGAAAGCTTATTCGCCAAAAGGGTAGTGTTAGTCGAGGGTGATACAGAGGTAGCAGTATTTTCTATGGCAAGAGAGCTGATCGAAAAGTTTAACCTTGACCCACACCTGACAAAAGACACCACTGTAATTTCGGCGGGCGGTAAATGGACTATCCCAGCAATAGGGAAAGTTCTTAATACCTTGGGAATAGACTATCGTGTGATTCATGATGAAGACAGACATGAGTTGACTGATGCGGAGCTGGATGAAAAACCAGCGATCCACCCATTCAAAGCCAATGCAAAAATTGCCAGTATTGCAAATGCCAATAATACCTTTGTAGTGTCGGATACATTTGAACATGTTTTATGGGACTCTGCCGCCCAGGAAATATCCAGCTCCAAAGATAAGCCATATAATTCTTGGAAAAGAGTGCGGGATTATTTAGATGGGAATACTAAATTGACTGCTGCAAGCGAAGGTAGGCTAAAAGAAATTCTTGAATTTGCCTTCTGTACTTGAGCCGATTCACTTGGCAGGATTGGCAGACTTCTTACCGCCAATCCTGCCAAGACTTCAGAGTCACTTGGCTGTTAATTCTTAAATAAAAAACCAAGACAATCCAAAAACCATAAATGAAGAGGACAGATTTATCTTTGATCTAAATCCGTGCGGTTATCACGACCCCGGCCAAAGCACCAAACAAATCTACCCCTTTTTTGGTCTACAGCAGTGAAATAAGAAGCGCTGCGGCTATTCATCCAACTGTTGTCTGATGCATCACATAAACAATGATATTAATTCCCATCTTCCTCTCCGCGGAACTGTCTGAAAAAACTCTCAGCCGAAGCTGATCTGCTTGGCGGGGTATCTTTCGGAACGAAAAATTCATCAACATGCTCGCTGAAGTATGACGCTAAACTAGTCTGCCCCTGGTTGCGTAATCCCTCAACGAATCGCTGAGGATCCCAACATATTTTGCGAAGGACATGTGTTGGATCGATGTAGGTCTCAATGTTGGCCTTGGCTGCTCTGATGCTCAAAAAATAGTCTTCTGGAAAATAGATGTGGCTGGAACACTCAAATATCGCAGATATAGCATGCCACTCCAAGTTATCAATAATTTCAACAGGGGCACCAAGCTTAACCTTTAGCATACGCTCTACGATATTGTGCGGGAGTTCATCCAGAGCCAGTTCAACACCTATTAATACGGACAAGCAATGAGTGTTTTTTATTTTGTCAATTGCCTTCGTAAACTCCCTACCAGATATGTCTTTTTTAACGAGCCACTCCTTCTTTATATCTAAAAAACTTTCTTTATCCTCCTGCCCCCATCCAGTATAAGGAGGTAAGGCTTGAGCCAATTCGAATAACTCTTGCCGGTTGAATTTATCCGTAAATGTGCCAGTCGCATATTCGGGAGATAGGACATCATGCACGAAGGTGGAGAGTTCATCCATTGCGTCACGCATTTCATTCCAGCGCGCCTTAACATTGCTCAAATCGATAAAATGTTGGCCAGGCAAATGAGCTTTTTTCTCATTATCCTGCGCATACCTAAAGGTCTGCCCTGTCTCATCTATGGAGTCATAGTCTGCGATGAACTCATGCAATCTTTCAACATAGCCTAAGAGCCTGTTATCAGTAGCGTTGCTTAGACCAATCAAAATCTCGTACAAACACTTAAGATTATGCGTATTTGCATTATTATCTACCTGAATATTTCTAAGCTTTGCGACCCTGGAAATGTGCATTTTTAGGTGCAATTCAATGTGGTGCCTTGCACAAAATAGTATTGGATAGATCAACGTATCCTTCAAAACATTAATAGTCCTCCCGGTATCGGGATCCTCTAAGTAGTCATGCGCAAGCGATAGCGTTAGTAAAAGATCTACGGAAGTAGCAAACCCCCACTCATAAGCGAAATCTTTGTCTCCATAGGTATCCTCTCCAACCAATGCATTATGATTGTAATTTTCGCTTGGACCGAATGTTTTGTTGTCTTTCACGCGCCTTCCTTGATTAAAAATTTATGGACTTTAGTATAGCGCCGAAAAAACATCGCGCTACGATACATACCGAGGGAACGCCCCCAGGCGACCAGTTAAACTCGCCCCTTGCTCCAATTCACTTAACAGTTAACTGTGAGAACTGACCAACAAAGTGGACAAATTTATTCCTATGATTTATTTAAATAAATTCATCTATTTTTTACAACCCACACAACACTTTGGAAATTACAAACGACATATTGAAGCACGCAAGGTTATGGAATACTCGACTCGGAGATGACCGGAATTTATTTAGCTTACTGTGGATCTACCTCATCAGTAAGAAACAAAGGAGATACCCATTAACCTTGAGTTTGGACTAGCTAATGGACACCCCCTTTTGCACTTTCAAATCTCGACGAATTTGAATGCCTTAGCTACTATTCAGTTTGATTTTCGGAACCACTTGTGTGTCTTTTAGTCGCGGCCTCAAACATTTCACGAATTTCGGCGAGATCAGCTTTGTGTTTTTGCATCTCTTTGAGTCGCCTATTTCTTTCTTCTTCCGCCACCAGCTTAAACAATTCGTCGAGGAGCGCTTCCGGTAACGGATAACAGACATCTTCATGAGCGCTACGAATCAATAGCTTCGCTTCACGGGAGGTGACTGAATTTAGTTCATCAAAAAAGCTCTCGTTTAATCCGGCTTTTCCATCGTTTGATGTAATTCCTCGACCTGAGAGTTCATCAACCACTGGATTTACTAGCGCTCGTGCGAGCAAAACAAAGTCCTTCTGGCTGAGTTCGACGAGATTCAGGACGTCTCCTCTCTCAAGCTTTTTTGGTAGAGCTACGGGTTTCGGAAACCAAGTTGACAAATCTATCGAGCGAGACCGACCGTCGTACTCCAGTTCAGCGCTTAGAACGGTCACCGGCACCAAGCCTTCGGAGAGAACTCGTACCGACCAGAATTTATTTCGGTGCTCTTGGTATATCTTCGTCCTTGGCCTCTCTTTTTCCGCCTGCTTAGAGGATTGCGAAAGCGCAACCCAAACTGCCGCCAAGGTTCCAGCAGCAGCCAGCCAATCACCTACGCTTCCCCAATTTGGCACAAAATGCATGGTCGATTGAGGGTTCAGATTTATTCCAGCTGTGAGCCCTAACAACGCGCTAATCAAGCACGCAATGCAAGCTCCGACTGCCATCCACTTCATAATGCCTCCCTGAGTAAGGAAGCGTTATATCAAACAGTAGTGTCGGAGTGCCATACTCATATTTCACGACGCGCAGTTCCCGCATTGCACAAAAAGGGTGACAGATCCTTTTTTTACACCGTGGTTTCCAGACAACTAGGGAGCAGCAACCAAATTTCATGCGCCCCCCCCCCCCGCATAGCTACGGTTTTCTTTGACCTGCTTTCACTCTCTCAATCAGAAGTTAGCGGGGGTGTTGGCACTAATAATCTCCGCCTCATCCGCCCCATTATTCCGAAACCGATGCGGCAGCGTCGTCAGAAAGTAATTCCCATCCCCGGCATTCAGCACACCACGGTCAACTCAACCGTCCCACGCGTCACCAGCCCACACTCCTCCCCTTCCGTGTGCACAATCAGCTCTTCGACAGAGTTGGCACCCGGTGCGTATTGCTCGCGCAACAGCCACATCTGCCGACTCGGCACCGAAGCGCCAATCAGCAACAACCGCAGCCCATGACGCCCGAGATCCGGATCTTCATAGGCGCGGAACACGTATTGGTGCTCGCGGCGCGGTTGATCAAAGGTAAAAAAGTCCGCCAAAGACACAGAAATGCCTTCAAGCAGTTTCTTCAGGGAACCAACGAAAGGACTGACCCGATTCTGCTCGATCAGGGAGGTGGTGGCATCGATAACGCCGCTACACCGGGTCAGAATGACGACCAGCATTCACAGCCAAACGGTCTAAGCTCATCCGATCGGACCTTATCGTGCTTCAGACGGCTCGCCATTTCGGGCGTAGCGGTTTGCGGGGGATGGGGCATGTCAATTATGTACATCACGTTGCGCAGTCAACGCTCACCGCCAAACGACACGCACATTGGCTCGGGGCCCCTTCCGCACGTACGTCCGGAGACACCACCATGATCCGCGTCCTGTTGACCGCTTTCATGCTGCTAGCTCTAAGCCTCCCAGCAAATGCTCAGGTGACGCCATTTCCTGCCTCCTTTCGTATTCAGGACATCCCTGTAGAAGGCGTCACGCTGCATCTGCGCGTCGGCGGCAAGGGGCCGGCCGTGGTGCTGTTGCATGGTTTTGGCGATACCGGCGATATGTGGGCGCCACTGGCTGCCGATCTGGCCCGGGATCATACGGTCGTGGTGCCGGACCTTCGCGGCATGGGCTTGTCGTCGATCCCGGACAGCGGCTACGACAAGAAGACCCAGGCGGGCGACATCCGTGCGGTGTTGGCCGCGCTGGGTATCGAACACTCGGTGGTCATCGGCCACGACATCGGCACCATGGTCGCCTACGCCTACGCCGCGCGTTATCCGCAGCGTACCGATCGCCTGGTGGTGATGGATGCGCCCGTGCCGGGCATTCCGCCCTGGAACGAGATTGTCCGCTCACCGATGCTTTGGCACTTCGACTTCGGCGGGCCGGATGCTGAACGCCTGGTGGCCGGCCGTGAGCGCATCTACCTGGACCGGTTCTGGAACGAGTTCGCGGGCAATCCCACCAAGGTGGATGAAGCAACCCGTCAGCATTACACCAAGCTCTACGCCCGCCCCGGCGCCATGCACGCAGCCTTCGCCCAGTTCCGCAGCATTCGTCAGGATGAGGTGGACAACAAAGCGTCGATGGCGGCGCGACTGACCATGCCGGTGCTGGCCATTGGTGGTGAAAAGTCTTTTGGAAGTAATGAAGCGATCGTGATGCGCAACGCGGCGGACAAGGTCACGGAAGTGGTGGTGCCGGGGGCAGGACATTGGCTGATGGAAGAGGCGCCGATACAGACTATTCGGGCGGTTCGCGACTTTATTGCTCAGTGATGGGTTGAGGTCTCGGAGGGGATTATTGGAGGGCACTGCACTCAGGGCCTGCCCTGAAGTTATTTAAGAGGCTAGACACTGCACGACAACACACTAATAACGATGCTTGCCCTCCCCCGTAAGCAGATATTGCCGACACTGGACTCCGCCCCCTATGTTCCTGATTTCAGCTACGGACGCCCTTGAGCAGAAGCTCCAGTGCCCCGAGCGCTTGCGACAGCCTGTTCGAACCAGGCTCTGCTTCTGCGATCCAGAAGGCTGCTTCGCACAAGCTTCCATAGATCAGCATCGCCAGTGCTTCGGGATCGGACTGCACAACCCCCTCCTGGAGCATCAGTTGCTCAAGCATTTTCTGTAGAGAGGCAACACAATGACGGTGCGCCTCCGGCGGAGAGCTACCCAGAACAGCCCGGGCATCACGCAACACGATGCGTTGGATTTCAGGTTCCTGCGCCATTTCCAGGTAAGCACGGCAGCGGTTTCTGAAGGCCTCCCACGCGTTTTCGGTGCTGTCCGAAATCGCTTGTAACCGCGCATCCATCTCAGCATCGATCTGTGCGACCACAGCGGTGAGCAAGCCTTTCTTGTCTCCAAAATGATGATAAAGCGCGCCCCTGGTCAGGTTAGCCAGTGCTGTCAAATCATCCATGGACGTCTCTGCATAGCCGCGTTCGCTGAAAATCTGGCGTGCGGTCTTGAGCAGTGTGGCGCGGGTTTCTTCCATGTCAGCGCGAGTACGTCGAGCCATGATTTCTCCTGGGTTGATAAGCCGTTTACATTCACCTCGTATGATTATAGGATTTTAATCATACGCGATGAATGTATTTTTTCAGTTCAGCGACGCCCAAGCAAGCTGCGCTAATTCGATAAGGAGAATCGAGCATGGCCAATCCGTACCGAGTACTGTTCCAAGCCCCCGGCACCAAGGGTTTTTCCGTGGCCGGCCTCCTCGCCCGTTTACCGCTACCTATGACGGGTATCGGCATCATTACAATGCTGTCACAGCTGCGGGGCAGCTACGCGCTGGCCGGCGCGGTCTCAGCTACCTTTGTCCTGACGTACGCATTGATGTCGCCGCAAGTTTCGCGCTTGGTGGATCGATACGGTCAGCGCCGGGTACTGCCGGTGTCTACCGGCATCAGCGCTCTGGGCATTCTTCTGCTACTAGCTTGCACCTACTGGCATACACCCGACTGGACTCTGTTCGTGGCAGCCGCGCTGGCGGGTTTCATGCCGAGCATGTCAGCGATGGTCCGCGCCCGCTGGACGGCTATCTACAGGGGCAAGCCGCACCTGCAAACGGCTTATTCACTGGAAACAGTGCTAGACGAAGTTACCTTCATCGCAGGCCCTCCCATTTCCGTTGGCTTGAGCGTGGCCGTCTTCCCACAGGCTGGGCCGTTAGCGGCGGTAGCACTGCTGGTGATCGGCGCACTTGCTTTGGCTGCGCAAGTCGCTACCGCCCCCCCCGTGGAATCCGCTGAAGAAATAAGCACACGCACAGCCTCGGTCTTTCGCCTGTCGGATGTCCGGTTGTTAACATTGTTGATGGTCGCGATGGGCGTCATCGTCGGGACGGTCGATATCGTGAGCGTCGCGTTCGCCGAACAAATGGGCAGTCCTGCGGCGGCCAGTATCGTGCTGTCGTGTTACGCCATCGCTTCGTGCGCAGCCGGCCTGCTGTTTGGTGCGCTCAAACTGAAAACGCCGTTACACAAACTCTTGCTGATGGGTGGTCTGGCCACCGCAGCGACGACACTACCCTTGTTAATGGCTGGCAACATTGCCGGGCTCGCCGGCGCGGTCCTGGTAGCAGGCCTGTTCTTTGCGCCAACAATGATTGTGGCGATGTCACTGGTAGAGAGAATCGTGCCGGAAAGACAATTGACTGAAGGGATGACCTGGTTGCTGGCCGGCTTGAATGTTGGAGTAGCTCTGGGGGCTGCAGCGTCCGGCCAGTTGGTGGATATGGAAGGTGCACGCTATGGATTCAACGTAGCGTTAGCGGCAGGGGCAGCGGTGCTCCTCGTAGCCATTTGGGGATACCGACGTATGCGAGAACACGCGCTGGCGGCAGCGTACTCAGTGTAAGAGGAAGAGCTGGTGCTAAAGCTTTGCTAGACGGCTAAAAGCTGAAGGTCAATAGCGCCAGCTGCTACCGACCAAAAGAGACCACTCAAGCGCGTCTGCCATCCCTACCGCGACCTGACGGGAGACTGTCACGTACGGTTCTGTGAGCAGCCGAGGGGTGAAACTCCCTTCGGCTGACTCGACTTGCTGGAGAGCTGCGCAGTGGCAAACGGGCCGCAGCGATCATGAGCTTGATCCAGTCGGCGCGTATGAATGGGCATGATCCGTATGCTTACCTCAAGGACGTCTTGACTCGTCTGCCGACACAGCAGGCAAGTGAGATTGATCAACTGCTGCCGCATAAGTGGATGCCGGCCTAGTCATGCAAGACGGATTGACTGGACGCTGCGGTCTAGGGAATGGCCTGAGGCGATGAACGAGCGACGGCGCCCACCTTATCGGCATCATCCTGGGCAGCTCAACTGTTCAGGGTGAAGCTCAATGGAAAAGAGTGTGCTGTTCCTGGCCAGGTAGTAATGCTCCTGGTGAAACTTGAACCTGCGCATCATCGCCAGCAACTGCGGTTCCTTGCAGGCCAGTTGCTCCAGATCACGGCGTATTCTCGCCTCCATGCTGACCTTGTGTTCCTCGGAGAGGCTGCTCGCTGCTAAGTCGATCCTGTAGCGGTAGAAGATCGTGTCACCGTACGTCAAACCGACGTACTCAAGGGTGGTAATTGCATCCAGTTGCTTTGGCAGGGTCGCGTCCAACTGGGCGAGGCGCTCGACCAGCAGCGCCTGTTGGGCCACCTTCTCCTGCTCGGCCTTGAGCGCGAAATAGCGTCCAATCCCGACAATCAGTAACACCGCAGCGATACCTAGATAGAAATTACGCGGGTTGCGCCGCTTCTTCGGCGCCAGCTTCATCAACATCTTGAATGACTCGTCCTGAGCATGAAAAAGCCCCTAGCGAAACTAGGAGCTACGGGTGAAAACGGCATAGCCTGACACAATACCCCCGGGGGAGCACTCGGCCAATCCGGGGTTGTTATCAGGGCGAGCACTGCGTGAGCTGACTGCCCAGGCCTGAACTGACTTCGACGCGCCGCGGCTCCAAATCGAGAAGCCGGGAAAAATCTCTAGCCAACCTTCAGTTGCCCAGTATGTTGCAGTTCAGCGCTCAGGGTGGTCACTGGCCCACTATCGCTCTTAATGCTGGAGTTCGAAAGGTGAATTGGCCGGACGCTTAGTGCGCCAGCTTTAACGGGCGCTCTAACCGTCCGGGCAACTCACCCTTTGATGCCGTCGTCTAAGGTATGCATCTACAATAAAAGGTGACAGATCTATTTATTAAAATATATCTGCCACCCTTTATCTTATGAGGAGAACATTGCTGCGAAGTCGCG
This sequence comes from Pseudomonas sp. GW822-FHT04C11, assembly GCF_058800905.1. NCBI lineage: Bacteria > Pseudomonadati > Pseudomonadota > Gammaproteobacteria > Pseudomonadales > Pseudomonadaceae > Pseudomonas > Pseudomonas sp. GW822-FHT04C11. The sequence goes on from NZ_JBXAMS010000019.1 coordinate 104,646, forward strand.
AGGACCAGGCTTAGAGTTGTGTGGGGGTTTTAATGCAAGGATCAAAAGTAGTTCTAGCGTCAGCCTATCAGTTTCACTGCTGATCTGAATGAAGCGGACAGTCTCCCAGCGATCCCACCATGTGGTTTTTTTGTGAGGCGAAGTCTGATCGTGCTGTCGCATCTTAATTGTGCGACCTGTCACTCCAACGTACAGCGCTTGCCCTTCTTTATCAAAATAAGCGTAGACCGCACCTGTTCCGTTATCACCTAGCTTTCCCTTTGCGAAATAGGTTTCGCGATTGTTCGGGGCCGTGGCTGATAAGAAGAGATCTTTAGCATCAGTTGATGCCCTCTCAATCGACTGGCGTAAACTAGCGAACATTGGCATGAAATCGACCTGACTGGTGTTGGAAGCGGAAAATCAGTACGTATATTATTAGAAGACGGATAAGAGATGACGGATCTATTTTTCAAATAAATCCACCACCTTTTAATTACCGGTACAACGGCCTCCCCCATCAGCCAGAAGTAGACACCACCAACCGGCCCTCTCTCAGCTCCAACCGTCTATCACGCGTCAACTGCTCGATTCTTTCCTTCAATGGCGCTGTCACCTTGGCCGTGGCGCGGCCAAAACCGAGCAGTCTCAAGGCGCCAGAGATCGCGTCGTCATGACTCATGGAAAACCCCGAAATGATGATTTCTATCAGGGCCTGGTCGAGTTCTTCCGGCGCGACCCACTCCAGTTTGCGCTCGGCAGACTCCCAATGCGCTCGGCTGCGAATGACAACGGGACGATTCTCGACGTGGTGAAGAAATTCGCCACGGCGCAAGAAGTGCCGCTGCTTAATGCCCATGCCAATGGCGTTCTCCACGGCGGCAGTGATTCTTGAGCCTTGCCGTGTCACCCCGAAAGCCTCCATTAGCCGCCGAGTGACCTCTACTGAATGCACCGGTGATTCGACATCGACCACTGAACGGATCAGGCGCAGCAGGTGTTCCGGCTGGTGTTGATGTAGTTCCACTTGGGTGCTGACTGCAGAGAGCCGCGCCTTTTCATAAGGTTGGCTGGCGATCGGTTCGACTTCGGCAATGGTTTCGTCACGGATAATTTCATGCTGGGGCTCGATCAGAGTTTCTGTGACCGAGACGCTACGACGGTTGGCTATATGTTCGCGGGCAGCCTCGATTGCCGCTACTGTGCGTGTGATTTCTTGCTTAGGATTGCGGAACCAATCGGTACTCCAGATACGATGGAAGTTCCAGCCCAAGCCCTCAAGCACACCTTGGCGCAAGCGATCGCGATCACGTGCAGAGCGCGAGCTGTGATAGGCCGCGCCATCGCATTCAACAGCCAGCACGTATCGGCCTGGAAACTCGGGGTCTCTCACGGCGAGGTCAATGAAGTAACCGGCAGTACCGACTTGCGGCTCTACCTGGTAGTCAAGATCACGCAAGGCCCGGATAACCTCATCCTCAAAGGGCGAATCTGTAGCCTTGCCGGTTTCCTTGGCGACTTCCAGTTCCCCCGTTTCCGCGTACTTGAGGAAGTTTTTCAAAGCCCGTACGCCATGCTTGGCAGTGGCATCGATATCCAGTTCATCGCCACGGAAGTTACAGAACACGCGCATAGCCAATTTGGCCCGTGTGATCAAAACGTTGAGTCGGCGATGCCCGCCATCTTTATTGAGAGGGCCAAATTCACGGGCGATTCGACCGGACTCATTGCGGCCATATCCAATGCTGATGAAGATCACGTCGCGCTCATCACCCTGAATGTTTTCAAGGTTTTTGACGAAGAACCGCTCGCTGCCCTGTGCGGTGAAAAACGCTTCGGCCTGAGGTGTCTTGCGCCGTAGCAGCTCAACCTCAATGTTGATCAGATCACGCTGCGGAACGCTGAATGCGGCAACCGCCAAGGACAGTTCCGGCGTCTCCAGCGCGTGTTTCATCACCGCTTGGGCGACTGCTTTGGCCTCATCCTTGTTGGTCCGTGTGCGGCCACGGTCATACAGTGCCTGCGGTAGGTAATCGAAGCTCACGCCCTTCGCGTGCGGATGCTGGCCTGCGGAAGGGAATACCACCAGCTTGCTGTCATAGAACTCCACGTTGGAGACGGCGATGAGTGATTCGTGTCGGCTGCGGTAGTGCCAGCGCAGGTAGCGTTCCTGGCTGCCCGCCGCCTTGAATAGACTGAGGATGCTTTCGATGTCGGCGGTGGCTTCGTTGTCGTCATCAGCTGCAATGTCGCGGCTGAACAAATCGCTAGGCGGCATCTGCCGGGTGTCACCAACCACCACCACTTGCTTGCCACGTAAAATCGCGCCAAACGCATCAACGGCCTTGACCTGAGAAGCTTCGTCGAACACCACCACGTCGAACGCTAACTTGCCTGGGGGCAGGAAGTTGGCGATGGACATGGGGCTCATCATGAACACCGGCTTGATTTGCTGAATCGCCCGCCCGGCCTTGTCGATCAGTTGACGGATCGGAATGTGCCGGCGCTTCTTGTTCAGTTCTGCGCGCAAAATTGCCATTTCACCCGGCTGGTTCACATTAGGCATATGTTCCCAAACCTGCCGCGCTAGAAACGTTTGCGCATGGTTCAACGATGCGGCATCGAGGGTTTTGAACTTGGCGATCTGATGCTCGTGTTTGATGCGGTCAAATTGCTGTAGTGCTGGTTTTTCAGCGTACGCCTTCTGCACCAGCCCTGAATACCAGGAAAAATCGAGGATGGCCGGTAGCTGATCAGGCGCGTCGCTGCGCAGGGCAATGTTCAACAACTCGTCCAGTTGGGCCTGATGAACTTCGCCCGACAGTACGTTGAAGCGGGCCATTTGGTAGAGCGCGCCCAGGCTGGCCTGCCACAGTTGCAAGCGCGCGCCCAAAGCCGGTAGATCTAGACTACGCAGCGTTTGTGCGGTGTCATCCTGCATGCCGATGACTTCCAGACCAGCTAGCAATGCCTGATCGAGGCCCGCAAGATGCTCCTCGATGTCACTGACCGTCTCCCCAAGCCCGCTGGCGTCCGTGTGCCCGGCGAGGAACGCAATGATCCCCTGCGGCACATTGCCGTTGCCGAGGTCTTCGTAGAGTTGCACAACCCAGGCGCTTACGCGCTCAAGCACCGCCCAATCAGACTTCTGACGTTGCCATTGAGCACCGAAGAGAGCGCTGCCCAGCCCCTCATGTTGGTGGTAAACCTTCAGACTTTGTTGATAGGCAAGGACCGAATCGACCAGAGTGAGTTGCTCGGTGTTGCTGCCAGGCAGAGTGCCCTGCACAAGCCCTTGCAAGCGAGCCTTGGCCGCACGATAGCGCCCCGAAAATACTTTCCACCACTTGTCTCCGTAAGCCAGCAGATTCTGCCGAACTTCCAACAGGTCCTGCTCCCATGCGGCCTCGATCAGCTGGGTCCCGTGGTTGGCCTTACATGTGCTCATGCGCTGACCGGCATCGAGCAACTCATGAATTGCATCGCGGCGCAGCTGCCAGTCCCCTGTACTTAGCTCTACACCTTGCAAACGAGGCGCTTCGGCCGCCCGCCTTGCAGCGCGGCATATGACAGCAACGTCCGCGAGTGTGGCGGGCTGGGTCAGCATTAGTCGAATCGATAGCGCCTTGGCTGCAGCGTCCAGAGCGGCTAAATGCGCACTTGCTTGTTGCAACGCATCGTTCGCATTGTTCTGTTCAATGGGAGAGAAATAAGTTCGCTTACTTCCCCAGAACGGGTTTTGGTCTGGACGGCCCATTTCCTTAATATGAAGTGTCAATTCTTCAATCAACTGGCGGCGTTTTAGCTGGTCGGTCTGGGTCCATGACACCATTGGCGCGAAAGCAATTGTCGGCAACACGCCGTAACTGCGCTTGAGCTTGAGGTAACGGCCCAACACCTCGACAAAATCCATGCCGCTGGCACCTACAGGCGCACTCACCGCTTCGCAGTAACGGTTTAAGTTGCCTTGCAATTCCGCCAGGTTGGCCAAATCATCTTCACCCACCTTGGTCAGTGGGCGACCCTGTTCAAGCGTGCGACCCAGCTCTTTGATCACCGATTGTTTGGTCGACTTGTGGCTGTGCAGCTCCAGCACCGCATCACCCAAGTGACACTCGTCGAGCCGACGTTTAACCACTTCGAGAGCAGCCATTTTTTCGGCCACGAATAACACGGTTTTTTTCTGGGCAATCAATTCCGCGATGATGTTAGTGATGGTCTGCGACTTACCAGTGCCCGGAGGCCCCTGGATAACCAGGTTGGCGCCCTCGCGCACTTCGAGGATAGCTTCGGTCTGGCTGCTGTCCGCATCTTTGACGAATCGGACTTCCCCAGGCTTGAGCACCGAGTCGATGTTCACATCCTCGGCATAAGACGGCCGCTGGTCACCGAAGCCAGCCCCCAGAAGCCGGTTGATTACCGGGTGGGCATCGGGTTGATGGTCTTGCGGCCAACTTTTCGGGTCCAGATCCTTGAACATCAGGAACTTGCCAAAAGAGAAGAACCCGAGCGCAGCCTCGTTTGTTGAAACCTTCCAGCGGGGTTGTTTGCTTACCAGGTCCGTCACTTCAGCATAAAAGCTGTCGAGGCTACCCTCTGCAGCATCGAAGCGATCCTCACTGAACTCACAAGCCGCGAGGTCGAGACCAAAATCGGTCTTGAGCTTGGCGATCAACGACAAGTTAGGCATCAACTCGTCGCCGGAATACTTCAGTTTGAAGGCGTCCTTTGCGCCGCTGCGTTCAAGGGTTACCGGCAACAACATCAAAGGAGCCTTGCGAAGGGTCTCTGAGCTGTCCGCTTCGTACCAATGAAGGAAGCCCAGCGCCAGAAACAGCGTGTTTACCCCTTGCTCCTCGACAAAGGCTCGCGCCTCACTGTGAATCCTCAACAGCTGCAGGAAAAGGCGCTCCTCATCCAGTGCCGTCTGCAAGCGCGTATCCGTATGCCGCCGCGCTCGACCCGACTCATCCACCTCATCGTCGACAGCACTCAATTCGCCCAAGCCGTCGAGTTCAAGCAACAGCAACTCATCAGTCGCTATGTCCTGAGCGTCCTCTCCTTCGGGCAGCGCGATCTTCGCCAACGCAGCCGACTTCTGGCGGGCCATCGGAGAAAAACTCATGGTTTTCTCCTGCCGATAAAGCAGGTGGAACACCGACTCAGACAGTTCATCCACCACCGCCAACGTCTTCGCTGACGCGCGGAAGTTCAGCATGGTGTTGCGAAGGCCGATATCGAGTAGTTCCTTGCGGCTACCCTGCAGCTTTTGACTAATCCCTGAACTCATGAAGACTCTCTTGAAACGTGGCCGAGGCTGGAAACGATGGGAAACAGATTACCGTCGGTTAACGGCAGATGCATGATCATGGACGACGATCATCGCTATCACAACGAACTAACGTCGCCTGTAGAATTATTTTTCGTTAGGTCCGCAGGTACTGAAAAGTAAGCCTTGACGCAATCAACCCATGCCAACTTCACAAAACCCCCGTCACCATAGGAACACAAGCCAACTGAAGCCCAGAGGGCGAATGGTAAATAGCAGGTTCATCCCCCAAACCGCATCGCCGGTAAAATTAGGCAGCGTTCAACGTAGCGTCCAGATTGACTTCTTTCAGCCCCAGATCCCGTGCCAAGCATTCCAGGTGGCTCAGGACTCTCAAGCCGATGCCTTGTTGCATAAAACCCAGGAGCACAGAGATCGCGCCGATTTCGCTGTTCTCCAAATCAAGCATTCCCGTCGCCACCGGTTCTCCTTAAATACACCCCAGATAAAAGTGTTTTTCCATCAGGTTGCTGTACCGTCCGTGGCTGATCCTGCCGTCCAGGCCAACACTTACTCCGCGGTGAAGGCGCCGATGCATTGATGCCGTATCGCTTGAAGGCGAATATAGAATGCTGCTTGGGAATCGCTTGGCTTGGCGCGTCTGATTTCGAACATTTCATTCTCCTTTAGCCATAGATGGACGGAGAACTAAAAAGCCCCGTCCGAGTTCGCGGGCAACCCCACCAAGGAGGATGAAGCAACCCGTCAGCATTACGCCAAACTCTACGCCCGCCCCGGCGCCATGCACGCAGCCTTCGCCCAGTTCCGCAGCATTCGTCAGGATGAGGTGGACAACAAAGCGTCGATGGCGACGCGACTGACGATGCCGGTGCTGGCCATTGGTGGTGAAAAATCTTTTGGAAGTAATGAGGCGATCGTGATGCGCAACGCAGCGGACAAGGTCACGGAAGTGGTGGTGCCGGGGGCAGGACATTGGCTGATGGAAGAGGCGCCGACCCAGACTATTCGGGCGGTTCGCGACTTTATTGCGCAGTGATGGGAAGAACTCTCGAAGGGAATTTCTGGCAGGCCCTGTCCCCAGGGCCTGCCAGACAATAGCAGTCAGTAAACCTGTACCCGCCACAGCTCCCGCGAGGAGGAAGCCGGCGACATCGGCAGTCGGCCGTGCAGCGTCCGATAGTTGTCGATCAGCACCAGATCACCTTCGCTCCACTGATGGGCGATCAGGCAGTCCGGGTCATAAACCAGCGCGTTGACCTGTTCAAGCAGCGCTTGCTGGGCCTGCTCATCATGGTCTTGCACAGACTGGCTCAGGGTCTGCAATGCCGAGTCGGTGCCCTCTTGGTAACGCAGGATGAGTTCGCCGCTACGGGGGTGATGATCCACCAGGCTGTACATGCGCGGCGAACCGCCGAAGTAAGTCATCTTGGTGTAGTAGGTGATGTTCACTGCCTGCCATTGTCGGGCGACGTGCTGCCCGACTTTTCGCAGCACGTTTCGGCTGTCGACGATGGTGGTCTGGCCCTCGCCCGGTTGCGGCGCGGTCTTGCAATACAGCATGAATTTGCTGGCGCAGAATTTCGGATTGCGCTGAACCTGTGGGTCGCTGTCGGGCAGCATGTTCAGGTCCCAGTGCAACGGCGTTTTCTCCAGCGAGTGCACCACGCCTTGGGGTTGGTCCGCGGGCTTGACCACATGCACGGCACCGAAGGCCCACTCGTACAGCGTGCCGAAGCGTTCGCAGCTGCGAGCAAAACTGTCCTGGTCGTCGAAGCGACAGCCCTTGAGACAGACGAAACCAAAGGTTTCCACCAGTGCCTCCAGCAGGCTGGTGGACAGTCGCTCGAAACCCAGCCCCAGCGGGTCTCGCACCACCAGGCCAAATAGCGGCAGCTTTTGCAGTTCGTATTCGAAGCCTTGGGCCTGCGGGTTTTCTGTTTGGTGGTAGAGCCATGGCCGCCCCTGCCAGGTGACCAGCACATGGTGGTCGAGGTCGACCTGGGCCCGCGCGCGAAGACGCTGGCTTCCATCGATGTTGCACACCGGCACGGCATGCCAGGGGCTGTCGACACGGGTCAGCCCTTCAGCCAACCCAACGGTGAATTTGGGTCCGGCATTGCTGTACTGATGAACCGATAATCGAATGTCATCGCCGAAGAAACGATCCACTGCCGCATTCAAGGCCTGCCCGCGAAACATCATTTGGTAGGCTTTGAAGTTGATTTGCTGCAGGTACTCGTCCTCGCTCTGCCCGTCCTCACGGCACAGGCGCAGGTCGTTGTACAAATGACTGCAGAGGTTGTCATGGGCCTGGCTGAGGGATTCATCGTGCCGGCTCTGCTCGATCAGTTCTCCAAGGTTTTTCCAGGGTAGACGAGCCTGCTTGACCAGGCTGGCGCGAACCGCCTCGGCACTTTGGGCCTGCGGGAACAGGTCTTCCATGCTGACCCACTGAATCGTATGGGTGGTGCACAGTTCACGCAAAGCCCGGTTGTAGGCTGCGCGAACGTCATCGGCCACACCAACGATGTCATTGAACGTCGTCCCGTCGCTGAGGATCGACACCACACAGCCCGGTGTGTGCAATGCGGCGATGGCTTGGCCGAGCTGGTCGAGGCGCTCGATAGCCATCACCTCACCATAATCCGGCAGCACGCCGAAGGTCTGGTCACTGGCATTGGGCGACTTGCAGGGAAAACCTGGCAGTACCAGACGTACTGGCAGGTTTTGATCAAAGTACTGCCCCAGGCTGCGCGCCAGATGCGCCCGGCCTTGTGTTTCGAAACAATCATCCGTGCCTTTGAGCAGATAACCAGCCAGCAAATCGCTGACGGCAGCGATCCAGGCGTCTCTATGTTCCATAGAACAACTTCCTTGAGGGTTTGTGTGTATCAATAGGATTTGACGGTATCGCCATGCTCGGTGAGCGCATGCGCTGTCCCGCAGACTTGCTGCAGAATGCGCAACAACCCGGCCGGTTGCTCACAGCAGAAGTCCGGAGCTAGGGCCTGCAACGTCTGAGTCAGGCCGTACCCCCAGGTGACCGCTGCCGAGTACATACCTGCGGCACGGGCAGTTTTCAGGTCGATCTCTGTGTCACCGACGAACAAACAGCGTTGCGGATCAACCGACAACCGCCGGGCGGCTTCCCACGCCACATCCGGCTGAGGTTTGAGTGACCGGCCCGTGCGATGCCCCAGAATCGGCCCGAAAACATTCTGCGGCAGCAATGTTCTGGAAACCTGCAAGGCCATTTCCTCGGCCTTGTTGGTCACGATAGCCAGCGGCAGCTGTAACTGGCGGCAGCCTTCGAGCAATTCCAGTACACCGCTGAATGGCCGGGAAAATTGAACCAGGTTGTGCTGATACAGCGTCACATAGCGCTGGTGCAGGGCGATCGCACCAGCGATACCAAACTGCGCGGCAACCCGCTCAATCATCGCCGTGGTCCCGCCACCGATATAGCCCCGCACTGTTTGCGCAGTCAGCACCGGGCAACCGTGTTCGAGTAACACCTGGTTCAGGCACCAGGTGATGTCCGGCAAGGTGTCGACCAAGGTTCCATCCAAATCGAAGAGTACGGCTTCGACCCGCAACCGAGACGCCATCATTGAGCACTGGCGTAGTGACAAGGACGCCCCTTGCGGAACACCAGACGGTGATAGCGCTCATCGACATTACTGCGTTTTTCGAGGGTGACCACACCCCGTCGCTTGATGGCTACCGAATGCCAGGGAGTGCGCCACAGGTCACTGGTGGGCACCAGCCGGATACCGATCTTCGTCGACACCGCCAATTGCGGGTGAATCGACAGGCGCAGGCAATGCGGGTAGCGCGCCAGTAACAGGGCGCTCCAGGCTTCACTGCGCTGAATCACCCGCTGGGAGGCCGGCTTGGCGACCTTCTTCACCGCATTCAGGCTCATGCCGGCGAATACCTTGAGCCCCGAATAATCCTCGGACAGAAAGCGATGGATACCGCAGTACATCAACATCATATGCGGTTCATCCTTGAAGCGCTGTTGCAACAGGATCAATGACTGACCGTGCTCGATCATCATCTCCTCACGCATGGCGTCCAGACAATCAAGCTGAGGATAGGCATCCCTGAGGTCGAAATGGGCGAACGTACCGGGATAGTGCTGATCGGCGTAGTCCTGGATAGCGTCGGTGTAAGCCTTGACGTCAGAATCGGGAACATGCACCAGGTCAGAGAACACATAACCATCGGAGCAGATATGAATCAGCGCGCCCGGTGCATAGATCTCCCGGATCTCCTCACACAGGCGGTGTAACTCGTCGATTGCATGGTGTTCAGCAAGATCAGGGAGATGGCTTAGGGTTTTCTTGCGGCTGGGCGATTTGCCGGGAAAGGCTGGCAAGACCATTTCGACTTTGCGACCGCTCTCGACCGCCTGCATCACCTTCGCCAGATGGGGTTCCAGCACCTGCAACGAAAGCTCATGATCCTGTTCCGGGGCAAGACTCCGACGCCGAAACAGACATTCGAGAATTTGCTGGGCAATGTTCATGTGGGGGGTGTTCTGATGCGCATGCACCAGCTGACCGTCCGCCGGTTGGGCAACGGTATTTGAACCTTGCATAGACAATCCTTTGTGTGGTGAATAACGGCTATTTTTTGGCCGTCAGCAGATATGCCTTACCTGCGGGCGGCTAAATTCCTACAAGTCGTGAGAGTTTGTCAATCGTGGCCATCAGGAATATTACGTCTTGCACGAGCCCCCGCCCCCGGCGGTCTGTAGCCAGTTAAGCAACTAACCCATGCCTGACCTGCAAAGCCCCTTCACCATAGGAACACAAGCCAACTGAAGCCCGGAGGGCGAATAGTCAATAGTGGATAAGGAGCGCATGATCGGCTTGCAAACTAGCTATATCTGCCCTGAAGCCATCCCTCAAACTTACTCTGAGCAGCGCCTTCCAAACTGGGCGCGTAATAAACCAAGTGCAAGTGCCTGTCGGCGTCAATTATCAGGGTTGCATGCTCAAACGAGATATTTCCGAATGACGGAATTTCAAAGTTTCTGAGGCCTTGGCAAGGGCCGTGAATATCCTGCCTGTTCCACCAGTACTTGAACTCTGCACTGACTTTCTCGAGGCTGCGCACCAGCTCAGCAACATCGCTTTGCGCCGAAGCATGAACAAAATCCCTGCGAAAGCTAGAGAGCATTTGTATCACCTGCTCCTCCCAGGGGCACAACAGCGAACGCATTTTCTCATCAGTAAACAGCATCCACAGGAGGTTGCGCTGCTCTGGAGGTTTGTCTGCAAAGTTGAATACTTTATCGCCGGCCGGATTCCATGCGAGAACGTCCCAACGCAAATTCAGGACATAGGCGGGGCGCAGCGGCATGTCTGCCATCAAACGATGGATGATCGTTGGAACGACGCACCAAGTCTGTGCCTGTTCTGCTGGAGCACGTTGGTAGGTCAGCAAGTAAAGGTGCCTGCGTTCCATGGCGTCAAGTTTCAATACTCGACATAGACTGTCGAGGAAAGCCGGTGAAACCCCAATATCGCGGCCTTGCTCAAGCCATGTATACCAAGTCAAGCCGACGCCTGCCAACGCGGCGACCTCCTCACGACGCAGCCCCGGCGTCCTTCTTCGCCCAGTCGTTGGTAATCCTGCTTGCTCGGGTGAAATGCGCTCTCGGCGACTGCGCAAAAATGCCGCCAACTCGTCTCGGGTGCGTTCGAGTGTTCTTCCCATTACACAGTTGCTCCCTGTAACAGCATAAAGTGTAGATATTGTAACAATGATTAGCTTGCTAAAGAATTTGCCGCGCCGGGGATGACGCGTAATTGTTGCGCCGCCCTAATTTCGCAAAGGGAGATTCTTATGTTCAGGACAACACCTTCTTCGGTCTATTGGATTGCTGTCGGCGCCTTCGCGCTGGGCATGGCGTCCTATGTAATGGCAGGCCTCGTGCCTATGATTGAACAGGCCTTTAATGTGCAGGTGGCGGTGGCTGCTCAATTGGTGGCTGTGTTCTCTTTGGCTTATGGCATCGGGTCGCCTATCTTCGTGGCCCTCTTACCCCCACAACGACAGAGGCTCGGGTTGTTGTCCGCCTTGGCGATCTTCGTCTTGGCCAATATGGCCAGCGCTGTCGTTGATGATTTCGCTGCGCTGTTAGTGTGTCGTGCAATTGCCGGGCTGGGGGCCGGAGTTTATCTGGCAACCGGAATCACTGCTTGTGTTGCAGTATCTGAACCTAACGGGCGCGGTCGAGCGATCGCCATCATCATGGCTGGAATGGCCAGTGGAACCGTGCTGGGTGTCCCTTTCAGTCTGCTGCTTGCCGAGCTGTCAGGGTGGCAGGCCGCTCTGTGGCTGATTGCTCTGCTTGGTGCTGCCTCATGGCTGGGGTTGGTAGTCAACCTTCCAGCGCTCCCTGCCGGACCGCAGATGACAATCCGTAGCAAACTCTTATTGCTAGAGAACCGGAATGTAGTGAGCACCCTGCTGGTCTCGCTGCTAGCCGCAGTGTCCAGCTTGGGGATGTACACTTTCATCGCCCCGCTCATGACGGATCCCGCCTACGGAGGAGTCGATAGCGTGACGCCATATCTCTGGGTTTGGGGCCTTGGTGGGGTAGCAGGAAGTTTCTTGATTACCCCGCTGGTTGAACGTATTGAAGGACCCGTGCTGATATTTATCATAATGCTGGTGTTGACTGCGTCACTATTGGCGCTGCCGCTGGCCGCGGCCATATCGCCTTGGTTAGCCATGATTCCTATCGCTATATGGGGATGCGTGGGGTGGGCCTTACAGGTTCCGCAAAATAACGAGTTGATCTCAGAGCGGGAGCGAAATGGCGATGGTAATTTAGCAGTCGCCTTGAACGAGTCAGCACTTTACCTGGGGAGCGCATTAGGTGCTGGCGCAGGAGGTTTCCTATTGCTGTTGGAAATGCCAAGTTGGACGCTAGCGATCGGTGCCGGTGCAGTGGCGTTTTTTGGCGCCGCATTGCAGCTTCTGAAGCTGCGCACACATCGATCTCGCCCATTCGGTAAAGTATTTCGAGCATCGGTCGCTGACCGCTTTAAATAAACAGCCGACCTCTGTTTCACCGCTCGAACTCGTTGTCGAACACGTTAAGTTTGCTTCAGGTTTCGCCTTTCACGTTCATCGACTTTAGAACGTGAAGGCGTGACCCCGGAAAGCAATTACCCACATTAACTTCATCGACTTTCAGGACGTCTCCAAGATGCCGACCACCGCTCGTTCGATTGAGAAATACATCCTTGCCAAGGACGGAAACCGACCAGACCTCCTGCGGCAATGCTTCACTCCCGACGCAACCCTTGAGATGGTTGTGCGTACAGGCGTCATTTCATTCCCCCCCATGTCAACGGCCGGGCAGGCATCGCGGACATATTAGTGCGCCGCTTTGGCCAGTGTTATGAGAACGTTTATACTTTCTGCCTCGGCGAGCCACCAAAGACAGAGGCCACCGTACATACCTGCAAATGGTTGGTGGGGATGTCGGTTAAAGAAACTGGCGAACTGCGCGTAGGCTGCGGAGAATATCACTGGCGGTTCCTGCAAACATCAGGGCTTGCATCGCATCTACGCATCACGATCGAACACATGCAAGCCTGCACAGCACAGGACTTGGAGTCAGTAATGAATTGGCTGCAGAGCCTCAATTATCCGTGGTGTCTCTCCAGCGATATGATTGATACAGCGCCGCATATCAGCAACATTGATCAAATCGTTGAATACCTTAAAACCTGAATATTGAGACATCCAGCCAGCACAACTAACGTGATTAGATGGAGGCCCGCCGATGCGGCAGCAGCTCAGTGCCTCTGGATGAACACCTCGGTTTTCCAGCGCAGCTTTCAGGCGGCCCGCACGATCCCTCGCCGCATCGTGCGTAGTTGCCTTATCGGCATACCCGACCTCACATCAGGTCGAACGTAACGACTCCGGCCTGTGACGACCGGCAACAGTCAACCCGATATGGCGGTCCACAATGCCTCACCAATTGGGCCGCTGAGAGGCCGCTCTTAATGTGGGTGTACAGTTAAAGACACCCGTTGGTGACGCCTGGTCGGAAACTGTTCTCGGTCAGTGGAGAGACATCGAAACCCGAAGGCTTCCGCACCATTGAGGCGGCCAAACCGATCCACTTAGTGCTGCAGGGCTGGGCCAGCGGCAACCGCACCTGCAAGATCGATTTCGTCAGTGAGTTCATCCCAGGTGCCCGCTATGTGATCAAGGTCGGCATCGCCGACGGCCCTAATGATTTCGGCACCTGCCAAGTCAGCATCTTTGATTTGGATTCCGGGGCCCGACGCCTTCAGGCCAGGCAGTCATCGCCAAAGGCCAACGGCTGTACTCTGGATCAATTGCAGTTGCCGACGCATTGAGTCACGACTAATGGGAACCCCCTTTTGTTCTCTACAAAAGCCCCTTCACCATAGGAACACAAGCTAACTGAAGCCCAGAGGGCGAATAGTAAATAGCAGGTTCGTCACCCACGAAACCGCAGCGCCGGTAAAAATCAGCCGCGTTCAACGTAGCGTCCAGATTGACTTCTTTCAGCCCCAGATCCCGTGCCAAGCATTCCAGGTGGTTCAGGACTTTCATGCCGATGCCTTGCTGCATAAAACCCGGAAGCACAAAGATCGCGCCAATTTCGCCGCTCTCCAGATCAAGCATTCCCGTCGCCACCGGTTCTCCTTGAACACAGCCCAGATAAAAGTGTTTTTCCATCAGGTCGCTGTACCCGTCCTCGGCTGATCCTGCCGTCCAGGCCAGCATTTGCTCCGCGGTATAGGCGCCGATGCACTGGTGCCGTATCGCTTGAAGGCGAATGTCGAAGGCTGTTTGGGAATCGCTTGGCGTAGCGCGTCTGATCTCGAACATTTCATTCTCCGTTAGCCATCGGTGGACGGAGAACTAAAAAGCCCCGTCCATTTCTGGCGGGGCCTTGGGTAATTACGTCAAATCCTACGAACGCATGACCTCACGGCCCGCCAGAGGCGGTCATGGAGGAGCACATCATGTTCATGCGGCGTGTGTAGGTCATGGGTTGATAGTGTTTGGGGTGATCCGGCTTGTCAATCTCGGAGCGGAGTTACGAAACTTCTGCGTCCGGCTCAGGTGGTTTGAAAACGTTCGGGTTCGAAAGCAGCCACTGTCACCTGTCCCTTTAACTTGCTGAAGAACACATGACTAAACAAGTACACCCCCTATGTGCATGTAGGCATCTTCATCTCCAGATTTCTCGTTTTGCTGTACGAAAATTCTGAATCTTCTCAGCCCACCTAGCCACAACAACAAGAACCAAAACTTCCCCGATAGAGCAACTGTTACGCTCGGAACAGAGTGTTCAGCTGACTAAAAGGAGTGACACCTATGGCCAATCACGGTTACATGAGCATTACCGGCAAACGCCAAGGTTTGATTTCCGCCGGGTGTTCCGGTCTAAGCGCCATCGGTAATAAATGTCAAACTGATCATGAAGACGAAATCATGATTTTGGCTTACTCGCACAACATGATTACGGGTAATGACGGTGGAGGTTCAGGCGGTCGCGGCAAGCACCTGCCTATCATGATTACCAAGAACATTGATAAATCATCGCCACTGTTGGCCAGTGCGCTTCATGAGCGAGAAGAGGTGGAGTGCACTATCCATTTTTATCGAACATCACCCGCGGGCGGCCAGGATAAATATTACTCAATACGACTCACGGGGGCGAAAATTGCCCACATCACCCTTCAAGTACCTCACTCCACATATAGGAGCGATGCCCAACCGCAAGAATTAGTATCCATTCGTTATCGCGATATCAGTTGGACGCACATTCAGGCGGGCACGTGTGCTTATAGTACTTGGGGAAACGAGGATGAGTGATGACATCTGTGACATTCACGACGTGACCAAAGCTGCGTCCGATCTTGTTGCGTTCGGGTGTTCTATCGGTGCTACGCAGCTGTACAATAGTTTTTTTCAGCTTCAATTTAGCTCGATTGTTTCTTCTTATGCTGATGAAATTATCCAAGCGGTTGATGAAGGTATCATCAGCGCACGGGAGGGATTACAAGAAATCAGAGAGGAGTATGCCGAGTTATCGTCCAAGGTGCTTTTTTATGCTCAAAACGGCGCGGGGATGGTGGCGGGAGCCATGCAGATGGAGGCTGGCGCCAGCATTTTAGGGAGCACAAGAGGTTTGGCCGTAGTACCCGGAATACCTTTAATCGCGCATGGATTCAATAACATCTATGAAGGCGCAGGCAATATCTACAATGGCCCTGGCGCACCCGGGGTGGTAGGGCCTGTTCGAGAGTTTTATCAGGACCGGCTTGGAAGCATTTACGAGGGTAATATGGCCTACTACTCCATGGACGTGTACTTATCTATAAACGGCTTATCAAAGCTTGTTCGAAAGCCCGGCTCGATGCAGTTATTCAACCACGACCCTATCAACTATGAAATGGCCTACAAACAAATGGGGAGGCTCGCTTTGGCTTTCGAAGCGTTAGTCGACGCCATGACAATCAAAACAATGATAAACGAGAGCAACGTAACAACTGAAAATAAGCAACCATGAGTGCGAAAAACTCAATCATCGCCTACGCCGCGACCGCCCAGCATAAAAACTCAAGAAGACCAAGATCAACATAAAAACAAGGAACACAACTGCTGCAACCAGCAAATAAGGCGAACCCTCTAAAAACTCAATTTTTTTCACCTGTGGCATAAAAATCATGGTCCCAGTTATGGCTCCAATGACCATGCCAATCCAAGAACCACGCAAACTAATATACTTCTCATCCATCATCCCGCCAAGCCACACATTACGCAGTCTAGGAATATAAAAACGCAAGCCAAAAAAGCTAATAACTACATATGTAGCAATGTAGGCTCCGCGCAAATAGACACCCTCCAAAGGCACTACTTGCTTTACCCCACCAACAATTATTAGCGTATACAGCCCTGCCGAGCCGAAGATAAGCGAGCCTATCCAAATATAATAGCGAGCATTGCTAAAATTCATAAATACATGATCCATCACGGCTACAATATTTGAAAACATTATAGCCATGCATCAGATCATTGAAAGCGCTGAATCATCTGCTTAATTAAAAATTCGCCGGCGTATTCGCACTAATGATCTCCGCCTCATCCGCCCCAATATTCCGAAACCGGTGCGGTAGTGTGGTCGGAAAGTAATACCCATCCCCGGCATTCAACACACTGATCTGCCCATCCACGGTCAGCTCAACCGTGCCACGGGTAACGAGCCCACACTCCTCCCCTTCCACATGCACAATCGGCTCTTCGCCAGAACTGGCACCCGGTGCGTATTGCTCGCGCAACAGACGCATCTGCCGACTCGGCACCGACGCGCCGATCAGCAAAAGACGCAGGCCATCACGGCCCAGGTCGGGCTGCTCGTTGGCGCGGAAGACGTATTTGTGCTCTTGGGGCGGTTGATCGAAGGTGAAGAAGTCCGCCAAAGACATGGGGATGCTTTCGAGGAGCTTTTTCAGGGAGCTGACAGAAGGACTGACTCGATTCTGTTCGATCAGGGAGATGGTGGCATTGGTGACGCCGCTACGCCGGGCCAGCTCGCGCTGGGACAGTTTGTAGCTTTCGCGTACTAATTTGAGTCGAGAACCCGTATCCATGACAGCCTTATGTGAGAACGACTTAAGGGTAATGGGGGTGGGTGACGGGTGGGCGCGGTGGCCGCGTATCACGCCGTTCCCCTGTCCCGGAACCGTGAAAGGCGGCTATTAAATCACGTTTGCTGATGTTGCTCAGCAGGTTCGATAAACGGCTGATAAAAAAGCCGGCGGCCCCATTTTGCGGTGGCCGCCGGCGAGGTGCAACCTAGATACCGAAACGGTCACGCAGTGCGTAGTACGCGGCGCCCATGGCGGTGAGCGGGGCCTGGAAGGTGCGGCCGCCGAACATGGGCATGTGCGGCAGGGAGGCGAACGCGTCGAAGCGTTCGGCATCGCCGCGGATCATTTCCGAGATCAGTTTGCCAGCCAGGTGCGAGCAGGTGACGCCGTGGCCGCTGTAGCCCTGCATGTAGTAGGCGTTTTTCTCGATGCGACCGAATTGCGGCATGCGTGACATGGTCAGCAGGAAGTTGCCGGTCCAGCGGTAGTCGATCTTCACGTCCTTCAATTGCGGAAAAGTCTTGAGGATTTTCGGGCGGATCAGTTGCTCGATGTCGTCCGGTTCGCGGGCGCCGTAGACCACGCCGCCACCGTACAGCAGACGGTTGTCGGCGGTCAGGCGGTAGTAATCAAGCAGGTAGTTGCAGTCTTCGACGCAGTAGTTGTTGCTGATCAGGCTCTTGGCGACTTTGGCCGACAAGGGCTCGGTGACGACGATTTGCGAACCGCAAGGCATGCTCTTGCGGGTGACGCGGTTGTCGAGGTCCTGAGGCAAGTAGGCGTTACCGGCGATCAGCAGGTATTTGGCCCGCACCACGCCTTTAGCGGTGCGCACGGTGATCGGCTCGCCGTAGGTGATTTCCACCGCCGCCGATTGCTCGTAGATCTTGCCGCCCAGGCCGATGATGGCCGCGGCTTCACCGAGGGCCAGGTTCAGCGGGTGGATGTGGCCGCCCTGCATGTCCAGCAGCCCGCCGACGTAGTTGTCGCAACCGACTTCGCGCTTGAGCTCGGCCGCGTCGAGCATCCTCAGGTTCTTGTTGCCGTAGCGCTCCCAGCTACGTTTCTGCTCGGCCAGGCCTTTGAGCTGCTTCTTGTTCAGCGCCGCGAAAATGCCGCCGGGCTTGTAGTCGCACTTGATGTCGTACTGCTTGATGCGCGAACGGATGATGTCCGCGCCCTCAAAGATCATGCTGCCCAGCACTTCGGCAGTCTTGTCGCCGTAACGCTCTTCGATGACATCGACGTCGCGGCTGTAGGAGTTGACCAGTTGACCGCCGTTGCGACCGCTGGCGCCGTAGCCGACCTTGGCGGCTTCGAGCACGGTGACGCTGTAGCCCGCTTCACTGAGGAACAGGGCCGACGACAAACCAGTGTAGCCCGCGCCGATGACGCAGACATCGCACTCGACCAGCTCTTCGAGCACCGGAAAATCGATGGTCTCGTTGCGGGTTGCGGCGTAGTAGCTGTTTACATGTTTTTGCATGATTGAGTTCCCGAACGGCCGCAGGCACTTGCCTGCGACCGCCGCTGTAGAAGTGTTAGAGCTTGATCCAGGTCGCTTTGAGTTCGGTGTATTTATCGAACGCATGCAGCGATTTGTCCCGACCGTTACCCGACTGCTTGAACCCGCCAAACGGCGCGGTCATGTCGCCGCCGTCGTACTGGTTGACCCAGACGCTGCCGGCGCGCAAGCCGCGAGCGAAGGTGTGCGCCTTGCTCAGGTTGCTGGTCCAGACGCCGGCGGCCAGACCGAAGATGCTGTCGTTGGCAATCGCCAGCGCTTCCTCGGCGGTGTCGAAGGTGATCAGCGACAGCACCGGGCCGAAGATCTCTTCCCGGGCGATGGTCATGGCGTTGGTCACGCCGTCGAAAATCGCCGGTTCCACGTACAGGCCGCCGGTGTCTTCAAGGGCGCGCTTGCCGCCCGCGATCAGTTGGGCGCCCTGCTCTTTGCCGATGCTGATGTAGCGCAGCACGTTGTCCAGTTGGCGTTGATCGACGACCGCACCGACGGTGGTTTCCGGATCGAGGGCATGCCCCGGTTTCCAGGCTTGCAGTGCTTCCACCAGCAGCGGGATGAACTGCTCGCGAATCGAACGTTCCACCAGCAAACGCGAACCGGCGGTGCAGACTTCACCCTGATTGAAGGCAATCGCACTGGCCGCAGCTGTAGCTGCCGCGCGCAGATCCGGGGCGTCGGCAAACACCACGTTCGGACTTTTGCCGCCGGCTTCCAGCCAGACGCGTTTCATGTTGCTTTGCCCGGCGTAAATCAGCAGTTGCTTGGCAATCGCCGTCGAGCCGGTGAAGGCCAGCACGTCGACGTCCATGTGCAGCGCCAGCGCCTTGCCGACGGTGTGACCGAAGCCCGGCAGCACGTTGAACACGCCTTTCGGGATGCCCGCGTCGAGCGCCAGTTGAGCGATGCGGATTGCCGTCAGTGGCGACTTT
This sequence comes from Pseudomonas sp. GW822-FHT04C11, assembly GCF_058800905.1. Classification (NCBI taxonomy): domain Bacteria; kingdom Pseudomonadati; phylum Pseudomonadota; class Gammaproteobacteria; order Pseudomonadales; family Pseudomonadaceae; genus Pseudomonas; species Pseudomonas sp. GW822-FHT04C11. Next base: position 124,035 of record NZ_JBXAMS010000019.1, read on the forward strand.
TCCGAAGGCTTGAGGATGAACGAGTTACCCGCCGCGAGGGCCGGTGCGAACTTCCAGCTGGCCATGATCAACGGGAAGTTCCACGGCACGATGGCCGCGACTACGCCCGACGGTTCACGAGTGACCAAGCCCAACTGATCGTGCGGCGTCGCTGCAACTTCGTCGTAGATCTTGTCGATCGCCTCGGCGCTCCAGCGGATCGCGTTGGCGGTCGCTGGAATGTCGATGGCCATGGAGTCGCTGATCGGCTTGCCCATGTCGAGGGTTTCCAGCAGCGCCAGTTCTTCCTGGTTCGCCAGAATCAGATCGGCGAAACGAATCAGGATGCGCTTGCGTTCTGCCGGGGCCAGCTTGGCCCAGACACCGGAGTCGAACGCCCGGCGTGCGACCTGCACCGCCACATTCGCGTCGGCTTCGTCGGTACTGGCGACGTTCGCCAGGAAGCGGCCGTCCACCGGGCTCACGCATTCAAAGGTGTCGCGACTGAGTGCCGAGCAGTAGTGGCCGTCAATGAATGCCCGACCTTCGATTGTTAAGGACTGGAAGTGTTGCTCCCAGCCGCTGCGAGTAATTGCCATTGAAGTGACTCAACGCGGAGGAATAGGTGATCGTCGGACCGATTGCCTTGTAGGAGCAAAGCTTGCTCGCGATGAGGCCATCACATTCAATATTGATGGCGACTGATCCACCGCTATCGCGAGCAAGCTCAGCTCCTACAGGGGATTCGCGGTGCACACATGTTTTGTGTACACCCCCTCATCCTTAGCCGACGGGTGTTTGGCCGTCAGACCGTATGCAGATACCAGTTGTACTCAAGGTCCGAAATGGAGTTCTCGAACTCGGCCAGCTCGCTTTCCTTGCACGCCACAAACACGTCGATGTACAGCGGGTCGATGTACCTGGCCATGACTTCGCTGTCGTCCAGTTCGCGAAGTGCATCGCGCAGGTTGTTCGGCAGGCTCTGTTCGTTCTGCTCGTAGCTGTTGCCCTCGACCGGTGGGCCCGGCTCGATTTCGTTGGTCAGGCCATGGTGAATACCGGCCAGCACCGAGGCCATCAGCAAGTACGGGTTGGCGTCAGCGCCGGCCACCCGGTGCTCGATCCGCACGGCGTCTGCAGAACCGGTGGGTACACGGACCGCAACGGTGCGGTTGTCGATGCCCCAGCTTGGCGAGTTCGGCACGTAGAACTGGGCGCCGAAACGACGGTACGAGTTGACGTTCGGGCAAAGGAAGGCCATCTGCGCCGGCAGGGTCTCGAGCACACCGCCGATTGCGTGACGTAGTGCGGCGTTCTGCTCGGGATCCTCGCTGGCAAAGATGTTGTTGCCTTCTTTGTCGAGAATCGAAATGTGCACGTGCAGACCGTTGCCCGCCTGGCCCGGATACGGCTTGGCCATGAAGGTGGTGTCCATTTCATGGTCGTAGGCGATGTTCTTCACCAGACGCTTGAGCAACACCGCGTAATCGCAAGCCTTGATCGGGTCGGAGACGTGGTGCAGGTTCACTTCGAACTGCGCCGGGGCGCTTTCCTTGACGATGGCGTCAGCCGGGATGCCCTGCTCTTTCGCGCCTTCAAGGATGTCTTGCAGGCAGTCGACGTATTCGTCGAGGTCGTCGATCAGGTACACCTGGGTCGACATCGGACGCTTGCCGGAAACCGGTGAGCGTGGCGACTGCGGACGTCCGTTCACGTTGTCCTGGTCGATCAGGTAGAACTCGAGTTCGAACGCGGCGCAGATGGTCAGGCCCATCTCGTCGAACTTGCGCACCACATTGGCCAGCACTTCACGCGGGTCGGCAAAGAACGGCTCGCCTTCGAGTTCGTGCATGGTCATCAACAGTTGCGCGGTGGGGCGCTTCTGCCAAGGCTCGATGCTCAGGGTGCCGGGAATCGGGTAGCAGATTCGGTCGGAGTCGCCGATGTCCAGGCCCAGGCCGGTGCTTTCCACCGTGGAACCATTGATGTCCAGAGCGAACAGTGACGCCGGCAGATTGATGCCTTTTTCGTAAACCTTATGAAGACTGGTGCGCTCGATGCGCTTGCCGCGCACCACACCGTTCATATCCGCAATCAGAAGGTCGACGTACAAAACCTCAGGATATTTCTTAAGGAATGCGTTTGCTTCGTTGAGTTGAACGGCACGCAGAGGGACCGACATGATGCACCTATTAGCTGTTAATTATTATGTTCACCGCACTTTCACGAGCCCAGTCAATCCGAAAGGCAAAGTGAAGTCAATAGCGAACGAAGCGCCTTTAACGTTGAATTTATTGGCCGACTCAGCCACTCATCGGCCTCTTTAGCGCCTAAAACCCGCGCCAGCCCGGATTCCCGACCGTTTTTGCGTTTAGAATTTTTTACATGAGAGTTGTTAATTAAAATCAACGAGGCTAAGCTCCGGAAAAGCTCGTTCAAGTGTGAAACTTCGAGGTGATAAAAATGGCACTCAAGCCATTGATCGGCGTTACTGCGTGCGTCAAACAGATTGGCCTGCACCCCTACCATGTTAGCGGCGACAAGTACTTGCGTGCTGTCAGCGTCGCGGCTCTGGGGCTGCCGGTGGTCATTCCTTCCTTAGGCGAACTAACCGAGATTGATGAGCTGCTCGCGCATCTCGACGGCTTGTTGCTGACCGGTTCGCCGTCGAATGTGGAGCCCTTCCACTATCAAGGCCCCGCCAGCGCACCCGGCACGGATCACGATCCTGCCCGGGACAGCACCACCCTTCCCTTATTGCGTGCAGCGATTGCCGCCGGTGTTCCGGTACTCGGTATTTGTCGCGGCTTTCAGGAAATGAACGTGGCGTTCGGTGGCAGCTTGCATCAGAAGGTCCACGAATTGCCCGGCATGCTTGATCACCGGGAAGCAGATCATCCGGACCTGGCGGTGCAGTACGCACCGGCTCATGCGGTCAGCGTGCAACCGGGCGGTGTGTTCCAAGCGCTGGAATTGCCGCCGGTGTTCCAGGTCAATTCGATTCACAGCCAAGGCATCGACCGACTGGCCCCCGGCCTGCGCGCCGAAGCCATCGCTCCCGATGGCCTGATCGAAGCGATTTCCGTAGAGCACAGCAAGGCCTTCGCCCTCGGCGTGCAATGGCACCCGGAATGGCAGGTCCTGGCCAACCCTCCCTACTTGAGTATTTTCCAGGCGTTTGGCGACGCATGTCGGCAACGGGCGGCGCTGCGTAATACGCGCTGACTGAACACTCGATTAATCCATTTACTGCCCACGTGAGTCGGGCGGGCGCGCCCTTGCGCATCCGTGACTCACGAAAACGACACACCGCAATAACAACAAGTACGACCAGGCAGCCAGGACGGCGGCGCCGAATTAGCCCGACCGACACGGGTAACCCTTGTAGGAGCCGAGCTTGCTCGCGATGAGGCCCTGACAGTCGACATCAACGCTGACTGGCAGGCCGCCATCGCGAGCAAGCTCGGCTCCTACAAGGGCCGTACCCGGTGCGGGTTCGCAATCAACTATTAAGTCAGGCCGTATTGGCCCGACGACTGACACCTGTTGGGAGTTTCACATGGCAAACGCCTCCAGCATTTACAGGAAGGCTCTAGAAGGTAATCAGCAACCGAAAAAGGTTCTGGTGAGAGTCGACCGCGTAACCAAGAAATTTGACGAAACCATTGCCGTAGACGATGTGTCCCTGGACATCCACCAAGGCGAAATCTTCGCCATGCTCGGTGGTTCGGGTTCCGGCAAATCGACACTCCTGCGCATGCTGGCAGGCTTTGAGCGACCGACCGAAGGGCGGATCTACCTCGATGGCGTGGACATCACCGATATGCCGCCGTACGAGCGGCCAATCAACATGATGTTCCAGTCCTACGCGCTGTTCCCGCACATGACCGTGGCGCAGAACATTGCCTTCGGTCTGAAGCAGGACCGTCTGCCCGCCAGTGAAATCGAAGCCCGCGTCGAAGAAATGCTCAAGCTGGTGCACATGACCCAGTACGCCAAGCGCAAGCCGCATCAACTCTCCGGTGGTCAGCGTCAGCGTGTGGCACTGGCTCGTTCGCTGGCCAAGCGCCCGAAACTGCTACTGCTCGACGAGCCGATGGGCGCGCTGGACAAAAAGCTGCGTTCGCAGATGCAACTCGAATTGGTGGAAATCATCGAACGCGTCGGCGTGACCTGCGTGATGGTGACTCACGACCAAGAAGAGGCCATGACCATGGCCCAACGCATCGCGATCATGCACCTGGGCTGGATCGCGCAGATCGGTAGTCCGGTCGACATTTATGAAGCGCCGGTCAGCCGCATGGTCTGCGAATTCATCGGCAACGTGAACGCCTTCGACGGCACCGTAGTGGAAGACCTGGAAGGTCACGCGATCATTCACAGCCCGGACCTCGAACAGAAGATCTACGTCGGTCACGGCGTGAGTACGTCGGTGCAGGACAAGTCGATCACCTACGCCATCCGCCCGGAAAAAATGCTGGTCAGCACCCTCAAACCCGATACCCGTTACAACTGGTCCCAGGGCAAGGTTCACGACATCGCTTACCTCGGCGGACACTCGGTGTTTTACGTCGAGCTGCCTGGCGGCAAGATCGTGCAGTCGTTCATGGCCAACGCCGAACGCCGCGGCACACGCCCGACATGGGACGATCAGGTCTACGTCTGGTGGGAAGACGACAGCGGCGTGGTACTGCGCGCATGAACACTCTCACTCAGCAGTTTCAGCGGTTTTTGCCGAGCGGCCGTAAAGTCGTGATCGGTATTCCATTCCTGTGGCTGTGCCTGTTCTTCATGCTGCCGTTTTTCCTGGTGATGAAGATCAGTTTTTCTGAAGCAGCCCTGGCCATCCCACCCTACTCCGAGATCTACAGCTTCGCTGAGCAGAAATTCCAGCTGCTGTTGAACCTCGGCAACTACGCCATGCTGGGCGACGATGAGCTGTACATCTCGGCTTATCTGGGCTCCTTGAAAATGGCCGCCCTCAGCACGGCGATGTGCCTGGTGATCGGTTTCCCGATGGCCTACGCCATTTCCAAGGCCAGCAAGGAAGCGCAGAACGTCTTGCTGCTGCTGATCATGATGCCGACCTGGACGGCGATCCTGATCCGCGTGTATGCGTGGATGGGCATCCTCAGCAACAACGGTTTGCTCAATGCCTTCTTGCTCTGGACCGGGCTGATTTCAGAGCCGATCGAAATCCTCAACACCAACACCGCGGTCTATATCGGCGTGGTGTATGCGTACCTGCCGTTCATGGTGCTGCCGCTGTACGCCAACCTCGTCAAGCATGACGGCAGTCTGCTGGAAGCCGCATCGGACCTGGGTTCAAGCAACTTCAACAACTTCTGGAAAATCACCGTCCCGCTGGCCAGGAACGGCATCATCGCAGGCTGCATGCTGGTGTTCATTCCGGTGGTCGGTGAGTTCGTGATTCCGGAGCTGCTCGGCGGCCCGGAAACCCTGATGATTGGTCGCGTGCTGTGGCAGGAGTTCTTCAACAACCGTGACTGGCCGGTGGCGTCCGCGTTGGCGGTGGTGATGCTGGCGATCCTGATTGTGCCGATCATCCTGTTCAACCGTAGCCAAGCCAAAGAGATGGAGGGACGGGCATGAACCGTTTCGGATTTTCAAGAATGATGCTGGTGCTCGGCCTGCTGTTCATCTATATGCCGATGCTGATCCTGGTGATCTACTCGTTCAACGCCTCCAAACTGGTGACGGTCTGGGGCGGCTGGTCAGTGAAATGGTACGTCGGCCTGCTGGACAACACTCAACTGATGGGCTCGGTAGTGCGCTCGCTGGAAATTGCCTGCTACACCTCGATTGCGGCGGTTGCGCTGGGGACGCTGGCGGCTTTCGTGCTGACCCGCGTCACCCGCTTCAAGGGCCGCACGCTGTTCGGCGGCCTGGTCACTGCACCATTGGTGATGCCGGAAGTGATCACCGGCCTGTCGTTGTTGCTGCTGTTCGTGGCCATGGCGCAGATGATCGGCTGGCCGCAGGAACGCGGCATCGTCACCATCTGGATCGCCCACACCACGTTCTGCGCCGCTTATGTAGCAGTGGTGGTATCGGCGCGCTTGCGTGAGCTGGACCTGTCCATCGAAGAGGCCGCGATGGACCTCGGTGCCCGGCCATTGAAGGTGTTCTTCCTGATCACCATTCCAATGATCGCGCCGTCGCTGGCAGCAGGCGGCATGATGTCGTTCGCCCTGTCGCTGGACGATCTGGTGCTGGCGAGCTTCGTCTCCGGGCCGGGTTCCACGACCTTGCCGATGGAAGTGTTCTCGGCTGTGCGTCTGGGCGTGAAACCCGAGATCAACGCCGTGGCCAGCCTGATTCTGCTGGCGGTATCGATCGTGACCTTCATGGTCTGGTACTTCAGCCGCAAGGCCGAAGCCACTCGCAAGCGTGCGATCCAGGAAGCCATGGATCAGACCGCCAGCGAATCCTGGAAGCAACCGGCTTCACAACGACCTGCTACCCAACAGATCGGTGCGACGGCTTAACGCCGTCGCGTTTCACCGCGACAGCGCTGAATAGATAACGGTGCGCCTTCGGGCGTGTCACGCAATTCCGTTCACGCAGCGCCTTACCACCGCCGCAGTTACACGAACGGCCTCACCTGGCTCCTCGGTTAAGGTGATTTTGGGCGCCCTCGGGCGCCCTTTTTGCTTCCAGGCCGCCCTCGTGATCTCAGTAGTAACGTCGCGGGTCGGAATCGATCAGGCTGGTCAGCTTGGTCAGGGCGAAGCGCAATTCGTCCTGGCTGGTGGGCGACATCAGCACCACCCGCACGCAGCGGGTAATCCCGGAACGTTCGGCCTGAAATTGCGTGCCACTGAGCACCAGCACTCCGTGAGTCCGAGCCAGCATGGCGAACTCGTCGCTGGTCCATGGCTCAGGCAGCGTCAACCAGACGTGGTAGGAATACGGCTGGGTCTTGAGCTCGAAATTGGCAAATATTTCCTGGGCAATCGCTTGCCGCCCGGCGGCTTCGTTGCGCTGGATGCGGATCAGGTTTTTGTCGAGGCCTTCGGTAATCACATTGCTGGCCAATTGCGCGGTCAGCGGCGACGGCATCCAGACGCTGCTGCGCACCATCGAGGTCAGGCGCGAGAGCAATTTGGGCGGGCTATAGAGATAGCCGATGCGTAGCGCCGGCATCACCGATTTCGACAGACTGGTCAGGTACACCGAACGATCCGGCGCAAACGCCGACAACGGCTTGATCGACGGATCGGTGGCGAGGAAGCCGTAGATGTCATCGTCCAGGATGATGAAGTCGAACTCTTCGGCCAGTGCCGCAATTTGTGCTCGGCGTTTTTGCGACATGATCGCCGCCGTCGGGTTCTGGCAGGTCGCGACGCAAACCAGCATCGCTGGCCTCTCGCGCAGGCACAGTTCGCGCAGCGCTTCGGGAATGATCCCTTCATCGTCCATCGGCACGCCACGCAGGCGGCGCTCAAGACCATGAGCCAGGGAAATGATGCCGGGGTAGCAAAGTTCTTCGCAGAGCACCAGGTCACCGGCGTTGGTCAGGGCGCTCATCGCGACCATCAAGCCATGCTGGGCACCGGCGGTGATCACCACTTGCTGCCATTGCGCATCGGGCAACGAATGGCGCAACCACTGCGCACCCGCTTCGCGATGAGCCGGGTGACCGCCGTCCGGCGCGTAATCCAGGGTACGGGCGAAGTCGGTGCTCTTGGCCATGCCCACCAACGCACCGCGCAACCAGTATTCCAGGGTTTCGCTGCTGGGCTTGATGATCGACAGATCGAGTAATTCGGATTGCCCCAGGTTCAGCGACGCGGCGCTGTTGCCGGCTGGCAGTTCCAGTTGCTTTTGATTGAGCACATACGTGCCCCGCCCCACTTCCCCCTGCACCAGACGACGTCGATGGGCTTCGCTGTAGGCCCGACTGATGGTGCCCGGCGTGACATTCAAGGTGGTGGCCAGCTCCCGCAGGGTCGGCAGACGATCACCTTCGCTCAGCACGCCGCTGCTGATATCGCGCGCCAACGCATCGGCAATCGACAAATACATCGGCTGGCTGAACTCGCTTAGCTGGGGAACCCACATGAATGTTCACTGCCCATCGTAGAAATGATGAATATCCGAGCATATCACATGGAGGTTAGGCAACTAATCAATCGACTCAATCAGTAAATTGAGTCGATTGACTCAACAATTGAATCGGTATGCATCGCAACCTGAAGATATTTTTTAGAGTATTAATATGCTTACAAATCAATCAATTAAATAACATTCGACCAAAAAACAGGCACTGATAGCAAGAAAACATCTCATAACAGTCTCACCACCCATTGAATCAACTCAATTTAATCAAATACACTCATCTATAATCGAATCAATCGACTCAATCCTCCCCACCTGATCACTGCGCGACTCTGCCGCGCCAAATCGAGACATCATGGACACACTCAAAAAGGATCTATCCCTGTCAGCGGTCATTGCGGGCTTCATCGCGGTGATCATTTCCTATGCCGGCCCTTTGATCATCGTGTTTCAGGCAGCCAAGGAAGCCCATCTGCCCAACGACGTGGTGTCTTCGTGGATCTGGGCCATTTCCATCGGCAGCGGCATTACCGGCCTGTTCCTGAGCTGGCGCCTGCGGATTCCGGTAATCACCGCGTGGTCGACGCCGGGTGCGGCATTGCTGGTATCGATGTTGCCCACCGTTACCCTGCCCCAGGCCATCGGTGCCTATGTCGTGGCGTCGGTAATCATCGCCGTGGTCGGTTTGTCCGGTGCGTTCGACAAACTGATGAGTCGCCTGCCCAAAGCCATCGCTGCCGCCATGCTCGCGGGTATTCTGTTTCGCTTCGGCGCAGAGCTGTTCACCTCGATCAAGCTGCAACCGGCGTTGGTGCTGTCGATGATCGCGACCTATCTGATCTTCAAACGCTTTTCGCCGCGCTACGCGATTCTCTCGGTGCTGATTATCGGTTGCGCCGTGGCCGCCTCGTTCGGTGAACTCAACAGCAGTTCGATCACCATCGCCGTGGCCCACCCGATCTTCATCGCCCCCGAGTGGAGCTGGCACGCAATCATCAACATCGGTCTGCCACTGGCTCTGGTGACCCTGACCGGCCAGCATGTCCCCGGCATGGCGGTGTTGCGCACTTCGGGCTACAACACCCCGGCGCGCTCGATCATTTCGGTCACCGCGATTGGCTCGATTCTGATGGCCCCGTTCGGCTCCCACGGCTTTAACCTAGCAGCGATTACGGCGGCGATCTGCACCGGCCGCGAAGCCCACGAAGACCGCGACAAACGCTACGTCGCCGGGATTGCCTGCGGGGTGTTCTACATTCTGATGGGCACCTTTGGCGCGACCCTGGCCTCGGTGTTTTCTGCCCTGCCTAAAGAGTTGATTGCCTCCCTCGCCGGCCTGGCCTTGTTCGGTGCAATCAGCGCCGGGTTGACCGGCGCCATGGCGGACGAGAAGCAACGTGAAGCGGCGCTGATCACCTTCCTGGTCACCGCCTCGGGCATGAGTTTCCTCGGTTTGGCCGCCGCTTTCTGGGGTTTGATCTTCGGTCTCGCGGCGCACTTCGTACTGACTTACACCCGGGAAAGCAAAGCCGCCGTCATCGCCGAGGGCAGCCGACCATAACCGCTCGCTACGACTTCATTGTGGTCGGTGGTGGCATCGCCAGCGTGATCCTGATCACCGGCAGCGGCCTGAAAGACACCTCCATTTTTCTATCTGACTCGACCAAAGGCCAATCACGGATGCAGCCGCATCACGCGCTGGCACCGCTGGCCGAAGCGCTTACCTAAGGAATCACACCATGAGCCTGCAGAATTTCGACCCCACCATTGCCCGCTTGATCGACCGCGAACGCAACCGCCAGGAAACCCACCTGGAGCTGATCGCCTCAGAAAACTATGTCAGCGAAGAAGTGCTCCAGGCACAGGGTTCGGTGCTCACCAACAAATATGCCGAAGGCTATCCGGGTAAGCGCTACTACGGCGGCTGCAAGGTCGTCGACGAGATTGAAAACCTGGCCATCGAGCGCGCCCGCAAACTGTTCAATTGTGAATACGTCAACGTCCAACCGCATTCCGGGTCCCAAGCCAACCAAGCAGTGTTTCTGGCAGTGCTCGAACCCGGCGACACGATTTTGGGGATGTCCCTGGCTCATGGCGGGCACTTGACCCATGGCGCGTCAGTGAATTTTTCCGGCAAGTTCTACAAGGCATTTTCCTATGGACTGGAGAAGGAAACGGAGACCCTCGACTACGCCGCAATGGAAGCGCTGGCCCGGGAGCACCGGCCGAAGATGATCATTGCCGGGGCCTCGGCGTATTCCCGAACCATTGATTTCCAGCGCTTTCGCAATATCTGCGATGAAATCGGCGCTTACCTGATGGTCGACATGGCGCACTACGCGGGGCTGATTGCGGCGGACGTATACCCGTCACCGGTCGGCATCGCCGACTTCATCACATCCACCACGCACAAAACCTTGCGTGGCCCGCGCGGCGGTCTGATCCTGGCCAAAGCGCAATACGCTGCGCTGCTGGACAAGACGATTTTCCCGGTTTACCAAGGTGGGCCGCTGATGCACGTCATCGCGGCCAAGGCAGTGGCGTTCAACGAAGCCCTTGGCGATGGGTTCAAGCATTACCAGCAACGGGTGATCAACAACGCCCGGACCATGGCCGACATCCTGACCCGTCGTGGTTTGCGCGTGGTGTCCGGTGGCACCGACTGCCACATGTTCCTGCTCGATCTGCGCTCGATGAACATCACCGGCAAAGATGCCGAAGCGCTGCTGGAAAGCGCCCACATCACGCTAAACAAAAACGCGATTCCCGACGACCCGCAGAAACCGGCAATCACCAGCGGCATCCGCATTGGCACGCCAGCACTGACGACCCGGGGCTTTGGCGAGGCTGAGTGCGCTGAAGTGGCGAACCTGATCGCCGACCTGCTGGAACAACCGAACAACGCGGCGCTGCTGGATAACATCCGGCGCAGGGTGATGCACTTGTGTGAGTGTTTTCCGGTGTATCTGCTGAGTTGATTGCTGGAAGAGTAGACCGAATAGGGAGACTTTAAAAACCGAATGGCGCATTTGGCGCTCCAATGAGGGCAATGACGTCCGCTTAGAAATAAGTGGACGTCATTGCCTTTATCGCTATTGGCGTTTGGTGCAGGTAGATGACTTGGCCGGATGCTTACAATAGTTTCACGAGTATCTGAGTACAGAGAACAAATGTGGGGGCTTTTGAGAGTTCTGTGGGGGAGCGTGACGCTGAACTCGAAGCTGCCGCCCCCGCGTCAGAGCTTGGCGATCGAGACCTCGGTGGATTTGACGAACGCGATGACCTCGCTGCCCACCACCAACTCGAGATCGCGAATCGAACGCGTGGTAATCACCGAAGTGACAATCCCGGAAGCGGTTTGTACATCGACTTCAGAGACCACCGGCCCTTCCAGGATTTCCTTGACGATGCCTTTGAACTGATTGCGGACGTTGATTGCTTTGATGGTCATGGCTAGGCTTCCTGTCGAAATGGCTACATGAGCACGGCTGTGCATGGCCTTAAAATGCACTTGATTGAACAAAGAACAAAGGAATAAATAACTAGATATTTATTCCTTTTAAATATATGCAATGGATGGCGTCGAGTGTGCGATAGAACCTCTTGGCTTCGCTGCGGCCCAATTTCTATTCATCAAGTCTCGTCTGGAGGTTGTGATGCGTACACTTGAACTGGCTGGGGTGCCCGTCCCTGTCATTGGTCAGGGCACTTGGCGCATGGGTGAAGATCCGCAACAACGAACCCGTGAAATCGCTGCATTGCGCACCGGCATCGAGCTGGGAATGACCTTGATCGACACCGCAGAAATGTATGCCGAGGGCGGCGCAGAGGAAGTGGTTGGCAAAGCCATTACCGGTGTTCGCGATCAGGTGTTTCTGGTCAGCAAGGTCTACCCGCACAACGCCAGCCAACGCGGTATTCCTCTGGCCTGCGAACGCAGCTTGCGCCGTTTGGGAACCGACTACATCGATCTGTATTTGCTGCACTGGCGCGGCCAGTTCCCGCTCGCAGAGACCGTCGATGCGTTCGAACGCCTGCGCGACGACGGCAAGATTGGCCGTTGGGGCGTGTCCAATTTCGATCTGGCGGACCTGCATGAACTGGGCCCTGGAACCTGCGCGACCAATCAGGTGCTCTACAACCTTGAGGAGCGCGGCATCGAATTCGACCTGCTGCCCTGGTGCCAGCAACAGCGCATGCCGTTAATGGCATATTGTCCGATTGCCCAGGCCGGGGGCCTTCTGGTCGAGCCGGCACTGAAGCAGATCGCCGCACGCCATAACGTCACTGCGGCCCAGGTGTCACTGGCCTGGATTCTGCGTCAGGACGGCGTGATTGCCATCCCAAAAGCGGTACACCCAGAACACGTGCGGTTGAACGCTGCCGCCGGCGAACTGAAGCTCGATGATGAAGATCTTCAGGCATTGGATCGAGCGTTTGGCGCGCCCACTCGCAAACATCCGCTGGCGATGGTCTGAGGCTTAGAACAAGCCCAATTGCCCGCCAATCAGCGTGCTGAAATCATCATCGACAAACGGCAGTATCGCGTCGGCCACCGGCTGCAGCTGGCGGCTGACGTAATGGTCGTAGTCAATCGGCGCGCTGCGGGTTTCCAGCGGTTCGGGTCCCGCCACCGTGATCATGTAACTGATCCAGCCGCCGCGCTGATACTGCAGTGGCCGGCCCAGTCGATCGTTGTATTCGTCGGCCAGGCGTGCGGCCCGCACATGGGGCGGTACGTTGCGTTGATAGTCGTCCAATGGCCGGCGCAGACGCTTGCGGTAGATCAGCAAGTCATCATGCTCACCGGCCAGCGTCGCCCGGACAAACTCGCGAACGTAATCCTGATAAGGCCGACGGTGAAAGATCCGCAGGTAGAGCTCCTGCTGAAATTGCCGGGCCAGCGGCGACCAGTCGGTGCGCACGGTTTCCAGGCCTTTGTAGACCATTTCGTCAGTGCCGTCGGCGCGCGTCACCAGCCCGGCATAGCGCTTCTTGCTGCCCTCTTCTGCGCCGCGAATGGTCGGCATCAGAAACCGTCGAAAGTGCGTTTCGAATTGCAGTTCGAGCACGCTGTGCAAACCGAACTCCTGCAGCAAATGCTCGCGCCACCATTGGTTGACGTATTCGACCAGAGACCGGCCGATCTGCGCCGCCTCTTCCTGACCATGAGCACGCCGCAGCCAGACGAAAGTCGAGTCGGTGTCGCCATAAATCACCACGTGCCCTTGCGCCTCGATCAGCTGGCGAGTCCTGAGCATGATCTCATGCCCGCGCAAGGTGATCGATGACGCCAGGCGCGTATCGAAAAACCGGCAGCCACTGGAGCCGAGCACGCCATAGAAGGCGTTCATGATGATTTTCAGCGCCTGGGAAAGCGGTGCATTGTGCTCGCGCTTGGCAACTTCCCGGCCTTGCGATACACGGGCGACAATCGCTGGCAGGCAGTGCCGCGTCCGCGAGAAACGTGCACCACGGAAACCCGGCACCGACTCGCTGTCGTCGGGGTGGCGCAAGCCCTCCACCAGCCCCACCGGGTCGATCAAAAAGGTCCGGATGATCGACGGGTACAGGCTCTTGTAGTCGAGCACCAACACCGATTCGTACAACCCCGGTTGCGAGTCCATGACAAACCCGCCGGGACTGGCCTGCGGAGGACGCTCGCCGAGGTTCGGCGCGACAAAGCCCTGACGGTGCATCAACGGCATGTAGAGGTGAGTGAACGCGGCAACCGAACCGCCGCTGCGATCGGCCGGTAAACCGGTGACGCTGGCGCGCTCGAGCAAGAAGGTCAGCAGTTCGGTCTTGTGGAATATCCGCGTGACCAGCTCGCAATCCTTGAGGTTGTAGCGCGCCAGCGCGGGCTTGTCCTCGGCGAACATGCGGTTGATTTCGTCCATGCGCTGGTACGGATTGTCGATCGACTTACCTTCGCCGAGCAGCGTCTGCGCGACGTTCTCCAGACTGAACGAGGGGAAACTCCAGGTCGCCGAGCGCAGTGACTCGATGCCATCGATGATCAGTCGGCCTGCCGCTGCGGCAAAGAAGTGATTGTTGCCCGAACCGTGTTCGCGCCACTGCATCTCCTCGCCACCGCGCCCCAGGCGCAACGGTACGGCCAGCCGCCGGGCATGCTCGTGCAGCACGCGCAGGTCGAATTGCACCAGGTTCCAGCCGATGATTGCATCGGGGTCGTGGAGCGCAAACCACTCGTTGAGTTTTTTCAGCAACAGGGTTCGTGAGTCGCAGTACTCAAGCGCAAAGTCCACCAACGAGTCATCGCCATTTGGCGCCCCGAGCATGTAGACCTGACGCTGACCACAGCCTTCCAGTGCAATCGAATACAGCTCGCCCTGCTCGGTGGTTTCGATATCCAGCGAAACCAGCTTCAGCCGTGGGCGATAGCCAGGCGCAGGCTTGAGATGAGCGTCGAGCAGTGTGCCTGAGTCGTCCGCCGTTCCCGTGAACGATACCGGCGCGGTGATGAAGCGCTCCATCAGGTAGCGTTCCGGCGGACGAATATCCGCCTCAAACACATCGACACCGGCCCTGCGCAACAGCGTATCGAGGTGCATCAACTGGCGGTGCTGCTGGCAATACAGCCCGAACACCGGCCGATGCTGAAAATCCTGCAACCCCAGCGGGCGAAGCTCGACACCCTGCTCGCCGCGCAACAGCAACTCGGCCCGCTCGCGCTGCTGCTCGGGAATGAACGCCACCGACGGCTGAACCGGCAGCCGGACAAGCCTTGGGCCTTGATCGGTCGCCAACCAGAACTCGACTTGCGTGCCGGCCGGGGTATCGCGCCAATGCCGGGTCAAGACGAAGCCCTGCTGTAAATCCACCACTGCAACCTCGAAGACTATTTCACAGGGTGATTCTACGCGTCATCGGTGCTCACGGCTGCCTTTGCGTTTGCCGGGCAAGTGATTGTAGGACAAGGCTCTAGGCCGACCCTGCGGGCGCCATAGCGTTTTATGTAGTGATTTAAAATATTCACTACAAAACCGTTGACGAGTTGTTTTTCCCCTTGCATGATGCGGACGTCTCCCCGATCGGGAGCATTGGCAAAAGTGTTGTGAAAAAGCTCGACTGACCGCCGAGCTGCTCCCGGATGTGTACTGCCCACAAGGCAGATTGATGAAGCTGACCCAGCATGAGCGTCCAGTACAAGGACGAGAAACGCTGGCGATCAATCCTCAAGATGCTTGTGGCCGAGCTGAATAATGTCGGTAACAACGTCCAGGTAATCGCTGTTTCTCCCCGCTGTGCCGTACGTGCGTAGCAGTTTCTCGGCAAGACTACATGCATCCTGCTCAAGGCCCTGCCGATATTCGGCAGACACCCACTGTCGCCCTGGTTTCGGTACCAGATATCAACTTACCGATGCAGAGAAGTGAATTAGCGAACCAACTAGACAGATCAAACACTGGTCAAGGGGCTTACAAATGAATCTGAACAATCAACCGACTATTGATGAACTGGCTCGGATGTTCGCAGCACACAAAGACAGCCATGACAGCCATATCCTTTGGATTGCCGAGTCTGGCCAGGTGCATATCGACTGCCTGTCGCCCCACGCTCATGAAGATGAGTTCGAAAAGAACAAGCATGACTTGCGTGCCCGATTGAAGATGTACCGTCGCGGCCAGGGTTATGTTGGCAAGAAAGCTGCCGCCGACAAAGACTTTGTCGGGCGTGTTCTTGAGACGCTGAATCAGGCGTGGAAGAGTGCACAGGGCCAGTCCGGTGTGTGCGTGATCGATCGCTACTGCTAAGCGAGCGTGCCACGACGCTGATAGCCCGCCCGGGCTATCAGCGACTGCCAACAGCGAAACCGCACTGCCTATAGCGCAAACTCCCTTCAATGACGTTTTTAGAACCCCTGAATGCCGCTTTGCCCTCTTGCTCTGTTGGCCTGCGTCTATGATTCTGTATAAGCGTCAACGCGCTTGGCGACGCCTGATAAATACAACACTGGAGAGGCCCTCATGAAGACCGTCGCGCAACTGCTCAAGTTAAAGGCCGAACAGAACCAGCAGGTTCATACCATCAACTCGCATCAGATGGTGCTCGAAGCCCTGATGGTCATGGCCGCAAAAAACGTCGGTGCATTGCCGGTACTCAAAGACGGTCGAATAGTTGGCGTGATCAGTGAGCGCGACTATGCGCGCAAACTGGTGCTCAAAGGTCGCTCTTCGGTCGGCACGCCCGTCAGCGACATTATGAACTCGCCAGTGATCACGGTGGACTCCCATCAATCCGTGCAAACCTGCATGAATATCATGACCGACAAGCACCTGCGTCATTTGCCGGTGGTGGAAAACGGTCAACTGCTGGGTTTGCTGTCCATCGGCGACCTCGTCAAGGAAGCCATTGCCGAGCAGGCCGAGCTGATCCAGCAACTGGAGCAGTACATCCGCGGCGAATAACTTCTCTCGCCCATCAACCCAAACCACTGACTGCGCGCTCTCGGTCCTCAAGAACTCGCAGTTGTTGGTTGTGACAGCCACAAGCTACCAGCGCTTGCCACCCCGTCTTGCCTCAGTCTCGTACATTGGATTTGCTCTATCGCGAGGGGCTTCTATATTCATTTAACGGCCTGTAGCTTCCGACTTCCCCTGAGCGCGAACCATGACCAGGACTGATCATTTGATCATCTGTGAACATTGCGATTGCGTGTATGAAAAAGTGGCGCTCGCCAAACATCAAACTGCCCTGTGCACGCGTTGTGGCGGGGTACTTCAGCGCTACAACGGATTGTCAGTGGAGCAACGCCTGGCCTTGAGCCTGACGGCCGCCGTGCTGTGGATTTTTGCCAACTTCTATCCGGTGATGAGCATCAGCCTCAAAGGCCTGAAAAATAGCGCCACTTTATGGGACTCGGTGCTGGCGCTCAGCCAGGGGCCGATCACCTTCATGGCCATGGTCGCGGCCATCGCCATGATCATCGCCCCCATCATTCAACTGCTGTTGCTGGTCTGGGTGTTGAGTTTTGCCCTGGCGGCCAGGCGCTCACCGGCATTCAGGCTGTGCATGCGCTGGCTGGAAACGCTAAGGCCCTGGAGCATGCTTGAGGTTTGCCTACTGGGGGCGCTGGTCTCGGTGTTCAAACTTGCAGGTCTGCTTGATGTGCTACCGGGCATCGGCCTGTTTGCCCTCTCGGTGCTGAGCTTGCTGCTGATCCGGATTGCCGGCCGCGATGTTCGCGACCTGTGGGACACCCTATGAACACAGCACCTGAAGCCCGCGATCTCAACCTTTGCCTGTGCCACAGCTGCGGCAATGCCTGTGACATGACCGACCACCCACACGAGTGCGAGCGCTGTGGCGCCCCCTTGCATGCCCGCAAAGCCAACTCATTGACCCGAACCTGGGCCTACCTGCTGGCCTCAATGGTGTTTTACATCCCGGCCAATCTGTTGCCGGTGATGAACACCAGCATGTTGGGCAGCGACTCTGAAAGCACCATCATCGGCGGCGTGCTGGAGTTCTGGGAGCATGGTGCCTGGGACATTGCGCTGATCATTTTCATCGCCAGTATTGCGGTGCCGGGCATCAAGTTCGTGGCCCTCTCGCTGCTGCTGATCACGGTACAACGCGGCAGCCTCTGGGCTCGCAAAGAGCGTTCAAAACTCTACCGTTTTGTCGAGCTGATCGGCTACTGGTCGATGCTCGATGTAATTGTCGTCGCACTGGTAGCGGCGCTGGTGAAGTTCCAGGCGCTGGGCGATATCGAACCCCGCCAGGGGATACTGTTCTTTGGTCTGGTGGTGGTGTTCACCATGCTCTCGGCAATGAGTTTTGACCCGCGCCTGATTTGGGAAAACCGAAAATCCAAGGAGGTCATGGATGGAGTCGCAAGCCGCTGAGGGACAGCCAGTCCCCGGCCATGCCAACATCAAGACCCGTCGCTGGAGTATTTCGCTGGTATGGATCGTGCCGATCGTCGCAGTGCTGGTCGGGGTGTCCCTGGTGGTGCACAACATACTGCAACAAGGTCCAACCATCATTCTCAACTTCAAGACTGGCGAAGGTCTCATCGCCAACAAGACCGAGGTCAAATACCGCAACGTGGTGATCGGCCATGTCTCCGAGGTCGAATTGAGCGATGACCAGAAGAGCGTCAACGCCACGGTGAAACTCGTCAAACAGGCGGAATCCTTCACCCGCGAAGACTCGAAGTTCTGGGTCGTGCGGCCACGCATTGGTGCCGGCGGCGTGTCTGGATTTGACACGTTGCTCTCGGGCGCCTTTGTCGGTGCCGACGCCGGTCGCGCCGATGCCCGCGCCAAAACCTTCATAGGTCTTGAAGCCCCGCTCCCCCTCACCTTTGGTGAACCGGGCAAGCATTTCATGTTGCACACCCAGGATCTCGGCTCACTGGAAATTGGCTCTCCTGTTTACTTCCGCAAAATCCCGGTGGGGCAAGTGGTCGCCTATACCCTGGATTCCGAGGGCAAGGGGGTGGACATCCAGGTCTTCGTCAAGGCGCCGAACGATGTCTACGTCACTGAAAACACTCGTTTCTGGAACGTCAGCGGTATCGCCATCGATGTGGGCGCCAATGGCTTTGCGTTCAAAACCGAGTCACTGTCAGCCTTGCTGGTGGGCGGCATTACCTTTCGTGCTCCAGACTACAGTCCCAACGACCAACCGGCGGCCGAAAACAGGAGCTTCGAGCTGTTCGACAATCAACAGACCGCCCTTGCCCCACCCAACGGCAAGGCGCAATTCCTGTCGCTGCGTTTCAATCAGGCGTTGCGCGGCTTGAAGGTGGATGCCCCCGTGGAATTCCAGGGACTGGATATCGGCAAGGTGGTCGCGATCAATCTGGACTACGATGAGAAGGCCCACAGTTTCCCCATCAACGTGGGCATCGTGATCTATCCGCAACGTCTGGGCCAGGCCCATATCAAAATGCTGAAGGCCCTGAACTACAACCCCGACGACGAACAGGCGGTTAATCGACTCATGGACAGCTTTGTCGAAAACGGCCTGCGCGCCCAGGCCCGCAGTGGCAATTTGTTGACCGGACAGCTGTACATTGCACTGGATTTCTTCCCTAAAGCCGAAAAAGTTGCCTTCGACCCCAACGCCCGGCCAATGCGGATACCCACTGTTCCTGCGAGCCTCGAGCAGTTGCAAGAGCAGTTTCAGGCAGTGATCGAAAAGATCAACAAACTGCCGATCGAGCGCATCGCCAATAACCTTGATGACAACCTGACAGAACTGCGCAAAAGCCTTAAACAAGTCAACAGCACGACGCTACCAAGTGTACAGAACACCTTGCAGGACTTGAGTAAAACCCTGCAATCGGCCAGTTCGACCCTCGCCGAAGGCTCGCCACAACGTGAGCAATTGAGTGGAACCCTGGACGAACTCGGACGCGCATCACGCTCGCTGCGTGAATTGTCAGACTACCTGACTCGTCATCCTGAATCCCTGTTGCGCGGGCGCCCCAAAGGTGCCCCGACACAAGACCTGCAGCCGTCTTCGAGCAACTGACCCAGGAGCAAGCCCGTGCCTTTATCGCTGAAAGTTTCGTTGCTCAGCCTGGTGGTGTTGCTCGTCGCATGCCGCAGTGATCCGATTCATTACCATACCCTGATCCCGGCCCAGTTGGCCGCAGGCGCGCGTGGCGGCGCAGATATCCAGATTGAACGGGTCACCGTGCCGCCTCAGGTCGACCGCCCGCAAATCGTCATTCGTCAGGGCAACAGCGGCCTGGCAATTCTGGAAACCGAATGGTGGGGGGCCAGCCTGTCCGACGAGTTGAAAAGTGCCTTGCTCAATCAACTGTCTGGCACGACATCTCAGCGCGATGTCTCGCTGCGGGTCGATGTGCAGCGTTTTGATTCTGTCCCCGGTCAGTACGCACTCGTCGATGTGAAATGGCGCCTGAGGACTTCGGGAGCCGATGCAAATAGCGCACCGCTGACCTGCCGCACAACGTTGCAAACACCGGCGGGATCGACCGTTGATGATCTGGTGGTGGCTCATCAAAATAACGTAAAACGACTGGCCGGCCTGATCAGCAAAATGGCCAGCGCGCCCCTCAATGGATGTCCACCTGTTGAGTAGCAGAGGTAGGCTATTTTCCTACTGAAGAGCCTGACCGCCTTGCAGAGGAGACTCCAGCGGTGCAGGTTCGGGCACGAGCGGCAGGTTTTTGGCGAGACTGCCTTCTATCTGCCCCGAAATGTAGTAGACCCCCGCCATTACCCCATTGGCCTCGTTTTCTATCAACCCAAGCCACGCTTTGTCGAACGCGTCGCCCAGGCTTTTGCGTAGCTGCGCTTCCGTCTCCGGCCGATCATGCTCGTTCGAGACAGCACCAACACTCGCCGACACCACAGAAATTACTGCCCCCGCTACTCGGCCAACTGCCGCGGCAACAGCACCGGCGGCACTGCGCGTGGCAATCTCGGCTTCGAGTTTTTCGCCGGCTCGCTTGGCCACCGACGATATACCGGCGTCCGATAACCCGGCTCCCGCGCCGCTGTTAGCGCTGCGAACCCGTTCGATCAAGGCCTGATAGGCTGGCAGTTTGGTAACCGGTTCAGCATGAGCAATTTGATAGAGCGAAGCGTTGCGTGCGGGCGGAGGTGCCAGCGCAATTGCCGGAATGTCGTTGAGTCGACGGTCGAATTGATCTTGAGGTGCGCTGTAGTGCTGCTGGATCTCCACGAGATGCGCGTCGAGGGTCTGTAAATACAGAGCAATTGCGTCAACCATGATCGCGTTGGGATCGGTGACCTTGGCGACGGGGTCCAGCACGCGTTCATGGTATTGCTCCTGTAGATAGACCGTTAGCCGGTTTACCACTGGATCGACCTCTCCTCCGCTGCTCATCTTGTACCAGCCCACCTTCGCAGACAGCCATTGCTGGGTCCAATAGTTGGTAAACCATGGGATGAAGTCTGTTTCAGTACGCTGGTAGACCAGCTCTCTCCAGCGCTCCATGGCGCTGCGTGTGTAACGCTTGACTACGCCTTTGGAGGCCAACGATGCGGTGTCTATGTCTTGATCAATCTGCTGCCAGGTCGCTTCCGAGATTACAACCGGCGCAGTCGGCTCGGAGGCACGATGTACTGTGGCACATCCTGCCAACACCACTAACAAGACAACGTGCAGGAAACGCAGATTCAAGATCGCAGTCCCCTAGAAATGACACGGCAGCGCTAACCTTTACGCTGTCCGAACGGAACGAGCAGCATTTCCAGCCATGGTATTTTGAGTATAGGTGGCGAGAGACAGGACAAAAAATCACCGCGTGAACGTGTGGTTTTGGTGAAGGCGAGCAGCCTTACTTCAACAAAACCGCATATTCGGCGGCTATGGAAAACAATCAGAGGACGGAGTCGTCATGCTTTACCGAATAGCCGCCGACGGGCTGGTACTGTTTCATCTAATGTTCATTCTGTTCGTGCTTTTCGGCGGACTGTTAACGCTCAAATGGCGGCACTTGATCTGGTGGCACGTGCCGGCAGCCGTGTGGGGCGTGGTCGTCGAAGTCTTTCAATTGACCTGCCCACTGACCCGTTGGGAAAACCTCTGGCGCCAATCTGCCGGACAGGACGGTTACAGTGACAGTTTCATCGAGCACTATGTGTGGCCGTTGATATACCCGGCGGGACTGACACCGGCGATACAGCTAGGGCTGGGCTGCCTGGTGCTTCTCATCAACGTGATTGTCTATGTGCATCTGGCCAGGCAGTGGAAGCTGGCGCGGGCAACCTAGTCAGGTTGTCCGGGCACTTTCTCGCAGGCAAAACAAAACCCCAACTGCTTTCGCAATTGGGGTTTCGGAATTTAATCTTGACGATGACCTAC